>JAJDNV010000166.1 GCA_022340545.1 Acidobacteriota bacterium
TTCCCCATGCCCGACCGGGAGTATGATCCTGTCGCCGCAGCCGGCCGACGGCCGTCCACTCATGCTCACGCTCTGCTCGGCGATCCTCGCCTCGACCCTGACCCTGGGCCCGTCCCCGAGCCAAGGCGCGACCCCCTCGGAGCCGGCGGTCCTCTCCGTCCGGGCATTCGGGGCGAAGGGCGACGGGCGGACGCTCGACACGGACGCGGTCAACCGCGCGATCTCGGCCGCCGCCGCCGCCGGGGGGGGCATCGTCTCGTTCCGCGCGGGCCAGTATCTGTGTCACTCGATCCGCCTGCGCAGCCACGTCTCGATCCACATCGGACCGGGGGCGACGATCGTCGCCGCCGATCCGCCCCCCGAGGGCCAACCGGGTGGCTACGACCCCGCCGAGCCCAACGCCTGGAGCGAGTACCAGGACTTCGGGCACTCCCACTGGCACAACAGCCTGATCTGGGGCGAGGACCTCGAAGACGTCTCGATCACGGGACCCGGACGCATCGACGGCCGGGGCCTCAGTCGCGGCAACGGCCGGATTTCGCTGCCGGTGAACATCACCGCTCCCACCGCGCCCGGGGACCCTCTTCCCGACGTCCTCTCCGCCGACGGTCCCGTAACGTTCCCGGCCCGCCCCGACCTCGTGCCCGGTCGCTTCGGGTACCCGAACGCCCGCGACACGCTACCCGACGGCATCGGGAACAAGGCCATCGCCCTCAAGGGATGCCGCAACGTCACGCTGCGCGACTTCTCGGTGCTCCACGGGGGACACTTCGCGATCCTCGCCACCGGGGTCGACAACCTGACGATCGACAACCTCCGGATCGACACGAACCGCGACGGCATCGACATCGACGCCTGCCGCAACGTGCGCATCTCCAACACGTCGGTGAACTCGCCCTGGGACGACGGCATCTGCCTCAAGTCCTCCCACGCCCTGGGGGAGCGGCGGGTGACCGAGAACGTCACGATCACCGGCTGCGTCGTGAGCGGGTACGACGAGGGCTCGCTCCTCGACGGCACCCGACAGCGCCGCCTCCGCCGCCGGGGCGGCCCCATGGGGCGGATCAAGCTGGGGACCGAGGCCGGCGGCGGTTTCCGCAACATCGCGATCTCGAGCTGCGTGTTCGACTATTGCCGGGGGATCGCGCTCGAGCAGGTCGACGGGGGCGTCCTCGAGGACGTGGTGATCGCGAACGTCACGATGCGTGACGTCCCGAACGCGCCGGTCTTCGTGCGCCTCGGCGGGCGCCTGCGCGCTCCCGGGGCCACCCGCCCGGGGGTCGTGCGTGGTGTGACGATCGACGGCCTTGACGCCACCGGGGTCGCCGCCGGGCAGGGCATCTTCGTCGCCGGCGTACCCGGGCACCCGGTCGACGAGCTCCTCCTTTCGAACGTCCGGATCCGCTTCGCGGGCGGGGGAACGCGGGAGCAGGCCGAGCGCGAGGTCCCCGAGCTCGAGAAGGGCTACCCCGAGCCGCTCGCGTTCGGCGTCCTGCCGTCGTGGGGCCTCTTCGCCCGTCACGCCGCCGGCCTCGTCGTCCGGGGCATGGATCTCGGCATCGATGCGCCGGACGCACGCCCCGCGATCCTTCTCGAGGACGTTGCCGGCGCCCGCTTCTCGGACGTGGCGCTGGGGACGAGCCCGGGCTCTTCGCTGTGGTCCCTCGCGAACGTCACGGGTCTGCTCGCGCGCGACACCGCCGGCCTGCCCGATGGCAAGCAGGCCGACGTCGGAGAGCGTCCCGCGATCGACGAGTAGCCCTGACCGCGGCGGCGTAGGCACGGGTTCGGTGACGCGCCGCGCTAGGACTTCAACAGCTTGGCCCCTGCAGAATACACAGAGATGTGGTAGACGACAGAAAGGCCCGCCAGAACCCAACCGAGTGCATGTTGACCAGCGATGTAGAACGCCAAGGCTGCCAGGCCGGAAACCACCAGTTCTTGAGCAAGGCGGGCTCCCTCGGCCTTGGCACCCAACTGGTGAAAGTCCACCGCCCCCCAGAATCCAAAGCCAAACAGCGGGACGCCGATGGCGAGCAAAAGCTTCATGGCAACGCCGTTTCCGGCGTGGAACCCCCATACAGCGAAACCCGCGACCACACCCAACTCGAACCCTGCCGTACGGCACAGGCCTCTGCCGGATGCAGACATCACGCCCACCAAAACTGAGGCGGAACCGAGCGTGACCCGCAGGCGCGCCAGTGTTGCGGGCTCTGACGTGCCGCCCTATCGATCCCGCACGGTCCTGATGGCCGAATCCTGACCTCTGCGATCGTCTATGCAATTAGACGGAGAAGCGCCTTGCGGTGCACTTTCACGGGGGTTACACGGTTGAGAGGTGCGCCTCAGGGCACGGGCAACCCGCGCAGCGGCGCGGCCCTCTTCGGTCTGCTGGGCCTGCTCGGGCTCGTGCTCGCCTGTGCCGGCCTGTACGGTGTGATCGCGTATTCGGTGAGCCGGCGAAAACGGGAGATCGGGATACGCATGGCGCTGGGCGCCAGCCGCGCCCGAATCCTCACCCTCGTCGTGAGCGGCGGACTGCGCCTCGTCACCGTGGGCCTCGGCCTGCTCCTTGCGGCCGGCGCGTCGCGTGCCCTCGAGGCCGTGCTCTATGACGTGAGCCCGACCGACGGGACCACGTTCACGGTGATGTCGTTTCTGCTGATCGTAAGCGCGGTGCTCGCCTGCCTCGTGCCCGCGCGCCGCGCCTCACGCGTGGACCCGATGCGCGCCCTCCGCTGCGAGTAGCCGCCCCCCGGGGATCGCACTCGACCCTACTTCTCGACGTGGAGCGTCACCTCGGTCTTGACGGTCTCGCCGGTGATGGGGTCGGCCGAATCGGAGAACACCGTGCTCTGGCCGTCCCGCAGGATCAGCGTCGCGTCGGTGGAAAAGCTGCGCAGCACCGGCGCCGCCGGACCGCCTTCGCTCTCCTCGGCGGCCGCATCGCCGTTCGTGGGGTACACGCCTCCGAGCTCGGTCGACAGATCCACCTTGAAGCGGCCGTCCTCGAGCGACCAGGCCCGGGCCGAGACATTGCCGCCTGCGTTCTTGAACATCACCGTGTTCGACCCTTCGTGTCGAACGACGATCGGCAGCTGGATCCCGCCGTAGACCCGCGCGGTGTCCCCGCCGGTGTGAACGGGCAAGCTGTAGGGGAGCCGGGCCACCACCGTGTCGCCCTGCGACCGGGTCATGACCACCTCCAGTCGCAGCACCGCGCCCGGCTCTTCGGGCGCGTCCGGGGCATTGCCCGCGATGGCCGTCGCGGACACCAGGATGAGGCTTGCCGTGCCCAGGACGCACGTCTTGGCCAGCTTCATGTCTCCCTCCCTGCATTCTCGAGGATGCGATCGAAGGATGGCGGTTCTTCGAGGCTTGGCTCCGTCCCCCAGGGGACCCGGTGATCGACGGTGACCACCTCCGGCCTTTCCTCGATCGGCTTCAGCGTGAAATCGAAAGGACCCTCGACGTCGGGGCCCATGACCGCGGCCCGGGCCGCGTGCCCTCGAAGGCGAAGGGCCAGTCGGCGCACCGCCTCGGCATCCTCGGGCGGCACAAAGACCCGAGGCATCGACTGCGTCTCCGTGGTCTCCAGCCGGTTGTCGTGCGCGACGTCCTGCCGTGTGTCGCGCGCCGCGACCTCCTGGGGGATCGAGGCTGGGGCACCTTCCCGGGCGCGAGTCGTCATCGGCTCAAACGGCACGGCGGCTCGCACGGCGGGTCCCTCGGCCGGACGAGCCGTGCTGGGCACGGGGAGGGTGGGTGTCGGTGCGGTGTGTATCATCAGATGTCCCACAGCCAGGATCCCGGCCAGCGTCGCCAGAGCTGGTACCGGCCACCAGCGACGCGTCGTGTCCCGCTCGGCCCGCACCTCGGCCACACGTCGCCTCACGGCGGGCAGGAAGGCCATTGAAGGCTGGATGTCGAGGGACTCCTGCAGCTCCGAGTCGATACGATCGAGCAGGGCCCGCTCGGCGGCCAGGGCCGCGCGGCAGGATCCGCAGGTAGAAAGATGGGCCGCCGCCCCGGGGGAGCTCACACCCGCCGCAGCATCCCAAAGGCTCTTCTCTAGTCTCTGGCAGCTCATCTCAGCGCCTCCGCGAGTCGCTTCCTCGCCGCGTGCATGCGGGATCGGACCGTTCCGTGGGGAACCCCGAGGAGCTCGCCGACCTCCTTCAGGTCGTGTCCCTGGATTCCGGCCAGCACCACCACCAGGCGCAGCTTCTCCGGCAGGGCCGCGACCGCTTCCCAGAGCCGTGCGCGGAACTCATTGTCGCAGGGCGCCGGCTCCAGATCGCTCGGTCCCGAGGTGACGGGCGACTCCTGCTCCCGTCGCACTCGCCGGGTCGCCGCACGCTGGTGGTCGAGGGCCAGCCGCCAGCAGATCCGGACCAACCAGGATCGGAAGCGGCCCCGGTCGCGCATCTGCCTGAAGCCCTGGTAGGCCCGGGCCAGGGCCTCCTGGGCCACGTCCTCGGCGTCTTCGCGGTGTCGAAGGACGCCGTAGGCAACCCGGAAGGCGATTGCCCCCGAGTCCTTCAGGCGCTCCTCGAACTCCACGTCGAGATCGGCCTCGTCCGCCCGGCTCACGAGGCTCTCCACGGCGGCCTCCAGCGACTGGCTCATGGGTCGTCCTATTAGACCAGACGCCGCCGGCGACCGCTGCGTTCGGCCGCTGGAATCAGAACCGCGGAGGGGTTGGTGGCGCGGGTCCTGCTGCGGATCCCGGATCCGCGATGCCTCATGGTGCGCTGTTCGAGGCGCATCAAAGCACGGCCTGGATCCGCTCCAGCTCCAGCGGGCGGTCGAGCTCCAGGCGGAAACGGCCGCGCCCGGCCTTCACCATGCGGATGGCGCTGCAGTGTTCCTCAAGGCGCCGACGCAACAGGATCAAGCGCGTCTCGAGATTGTCCTTGATTGCCGGCAACCCCAGGGCGGGATCGAGCCGCAGCTCCTTGTTCGTGAACTCGTACCGACCCTCGTCACGCCATTGGACCAGCAGGCGCCACAGGATGCGACCGGGCAGGCTCTTGATCAGGTACTCGCCGTCCAGGAAGACGCTGCCATCTTCCTCGTAGTACCGCACCCGGATCGGCTCGCCTTCGGGGAGGCCGTGCGCAACGGCCGTCCCCCGGTCCCGAGACGGCTCGCTATCGGGCGTGGCGAGGGCGATCCCGGCGCCGATCTGATTGGCCGCCACCGACAGGGATGCCTCCAGGGCGTGGTCAAACTTTCCCTGAGTGCGACTCTCCACGCAGATCACACCGATGAGCCGTCCTTGCGCCAGCATCGGAACGGCGAGCTGGCTTTCGACGTCGGCCAGGCCGGGCAGGGGGATGTCTTTTGCGACCCTCTCGCTGCCCCTCTTTCGGGCGATCTCTTCTCGGGCTGCGCGTGCGTAGCGCATGGCCGTGTTCACGCTTCCGATACGCACCGGAGCGCGTCGGGCCGCCACCACGCCGATCGTTCCGACACCGACGACGACCTCGGAGCCGACGCCAGCGCGGTCGTAGCCATGGCTCGCTAGCGTCACCAGCCGGTCAGTGCCCTCTTCCAGCACCAACAGCATCGAGTGCTCGATGCCCCACAGCTCCTCGAATGAGGCGAGTGCAACGTCCAACAGGGCGTCGAGGTCCTCCGCCTCCGCCAGTCGACGCGATAGCGTTGCCACCCTGTCGGGGTCAGGGCTCATCGGCCGACGCCTCCTCCTCTACTGGCAGCGCGACGCAAGCACGTACGCGGAAGACGTCGGCGCTGACGAGGCGGAAGACGTCGCCCATGCCCGTCATCGTGGCAATGCTGTCCACCTCGGCCTTCAGCTGGTCGAAGACGGGGCCCTCGGTGTGGCTCCCCTCGAGCTCGAGCGTCAACAGGAACTGGCGACAGTCCCTGGGATCCACCACCATGACCATGGCGTGGGGATTCGACTCCAGATTCGCACGTGTCTTGCGAAAGAACTGGTTGGACAGAGCGACGTGCTCTTCATCAACGTACATCACCCTGGAGATGTAGCTGACGTTGGGCACGCCCGCGGCGTCAACGGTGGAGATGGTCGCCGGAAGGGCACCATCGAGGCTTGCGCGGGCCGCAGCGAGAAGACGGCTCATGCCTGCGTCTCGAGCTTCCGACCGGCGTTGGGTCCTGGCGTCTGTGCGAAGACCGCGGTGGAGGTGAACGACAGCGGGATGAACTCCTCGAACGCAAGGCCTCTCGTCGATTCCCGCGGTATCCCTATCCTTGCCAGCTCGTCGAGGAAACCGTCGCGGTAGGCAGCCAGGCGCGGTGTGCTGCCACGCACTGTCGGACCGATCTCGGCATCGATGCCCTTGATCTGATAGGTCTTGTAGTCGCTCACCCGGCTGAAGACGGCGGCAATGACGCCGGTCTCCTTGATGGCGTCCAGAACGTGGCGGCACTGCCGTGAAGGCACGTGGACGCTCACTCGAGTGCCCCCCTCTGACAGGCTGGCGGCATAGCCTCGGACCACGTGAGGCCGCTTGTCGGCATCACGGGTGGCCACCACGATCGCCACCGGTCCGCCGAGAAAGTCGGCGAGAGTGGCATCGATCTCGAGCACGTTGACTGGTGTCACGACCCGTTACTAGCACAGAAGGCCACCCGTAGCCCAGTGCAGGTGCCTCCCGGGCCGTTTAGGAAACAATTAGGATCTCGGTAGGGGTCATTTAGGAACGCGCCGGTCTCGGTTTCGCTATCTTCGATATGGTTGCCGCTCACCACGAGCGGCACGGTACGAGCGGAGAGGAGCCATGACCGAACGCGTGAGCCTCTATAACGAAATCCACAAGGGTCTTCGCAGTCAACTGCTGGGGCTGCTCATCGAGTGTGGCCGGACCGACCCCGGCGACCGAGACGCTGTCGCGGCCCTCGGCGTCCGTCTCAGGGCCTTGCGCGGGATGCTCGAGGAGCATGCAGCCCACGAGGACCGCTGGGTGGAGCCGTTGCTGGCCGAGCTCCGGGCCGACATCGCCGAGGCCCTCAGCGCCGACCACGCCCGTATCGACGGCGCCATCCCCACCCTCGAAGTGGCATTCACCCGTTGGGAGGAGGCCGCGGAGGATGAGCAGGTCACGATGGGCCGCCTCGCCTATGGTGCACTGTCCTCATTCGTCGGCGCCTATCTGACCCACATGGGCCGTGAAGAGGACGAAGCGATGCCCGTGCTGCAGGCCGCCATGACGGACGAGCAGCTGCTCGAGGTGAGCGCCCAGCTGCGCGGAGCCATTCCGCCACCGCGGATGGCTGAGTACATCTCGATCATGCTGCCGGCCATGAACATCGAGGAACGGACACAGATGTTTGCAGGCCTCAAGGCCAATGCGCCGCGAGAGGTGCTCGACGGCATGTGCGAGCTGGCTTCAGGTGTGCTCGCGACTTCTGACTGGTCGGCGGTGCGGAATCGAGTGGGACTCTAGGGACACGGTCGGGCCGGGTCCTCGATCTCCGCCGGGGTTGAAGACCTGCGTCTAGTGATTCTGGTGAAGTCTCGGGGGCGACGCCGGGGCGAACCGGAGGAGGCCCGTGCACAGCAGCCCCAGCAGGCTGCGCTCGAGATCGTCGGCCGGCAGTCCGGCCCCCTCGATCATCGAACGCGCCGACGCCCGACCGTCGACGCGGGAGAGCAGGTATTGCTCGGCCGGCCCGATGCTGCCCCCGTTGAGACGGGAGGGAACGCCCTGCCCGGCGACCGGAGCACGGTCGAGATCGCCGAGCGCCAGACGAACGAGCTTACGCTCGGGAATCCGCCGGACGAGCTCGAGTATCAGCTCCGCCGTCGAGCAGCGCAGGGTGAGGTCCTCGGCCGGGGCATCGGGAAGCTCCTGGTCCTCGAAGAGCAGCGAGGACTCGTCCCACCGCAGGGCGGTGAACAGCATCTCGCGGATGTGGCCTGCCAGGGCCTCCTCCAGACCGGGAGTGTCAACGAGATCCATCTCCCGCAGCACCGGGGCAAGGCGTCGTCCCTCGCGGGCCATGATCGCGAGCGCCCGCTCCAGGTCCGCCCTCGAGATGAGCCTGCGACGGACCATGGTCTCGCCGAGTCGCCCGCGCTCGGCGGTTGAGGAGCCACTCACGATCTCGCCGTTGACCGAACGAAAGGTCACCGCCTCGTGCTCGTCGCGGGTGACGTGGAGCAGCCCGGTGCGCCGGCCGAGGTAGACCTCCTTGAGGAACTCCGGCAGGATCAGGGTGGGCGCGCCTCTCTTGTGGAGGAGCATCAGCGTCTCGCTGGGCCCGGATCTCATCCCCTCGCAGAGGTGCAAGAGGTGTGCCGGTACCCGCCATCGCCCGGAAGCTCTTGACTGCATAGAGGCTGTGGCCATCCGGCCTGACGTCGAGGGCAGCGGGCCTGTGTCCGAAGACTGGACGACGCAGCCGTGCTTCGCCCGAGGGGGAGGATGGTCGCAGGGTCGCCAGGGGCGGGGCTCGACCCGGACGGCGGCCCCGATCCTCTGGTATCCTTACTCCCAATCCTGACCCCCACAGCAACCGGCTTCAGTCGTCAGAGGGAGTGGCTTTGTCCCCGACGTCCGAGCAGTCCGTCGTTGCACGACGCCCCGGTCTGGCGGCCGTGACCGGGAGGTCCGCGCCTCTGACCGGCCGGGAGACGCGCCTCGGCCAGCGGCGGCGGTGGGCCCGGGACGTCCTCGTGGCCGGCTACGTGGGTTTCGTGGTGCTCGGCCTCGTGAGTGGCCTCCAGCCACGGCTCTTCTGGACGGTGCTCCTTCCCCTCCTGCCCGTGGGCGTCGTCTTGATG
>JAJDNV010000179.1 GCA_022340545.1 Acidobacteriota bacterium
GGCGACTGCGTCGTCTTCTTCAACTTCCGAGGCGACCGGGCCATCGAGATCACCCGCGCCTTCGAGGACGAGGGCTTCGACAAGTTCGACCGCGGCGAGGTGCCGGATCTCTACTACGCCGGCATGATGCAATACGATGGCGACCTGCTGCTCCCAAGCAAGTACCTCGTGGCGCCCCCCGCCATCAGCGAGTCCCTGGGCGAGTACCTCGCGAAAGCCGGGGTCACCCAGTTCGCCTGCGCCGAGACCCAGAAGTACGGGCATGTGACCTACTTCTGGAACGGCAACCGGAGCGGGAAGTTCTCGGACGAGCTCGAGACCTACGTCGAGGTCCCGTCGGACCGGGTGCCGTTCGAGCAGCGGCCCTGGATGAAGGCGGGAGAGGTGACGGACGAGGTCGTGGCCGCCATAGCCGGCGGGACGCACCGGTTCATCCGGGTCAACTACGCCAACGGCGACATGGTGGGCCACACCGGGCATTACGAGGCCACCATCTCCGCGGTGCAGGCGGTCGACCTCGCTCTCGAGCGCATCGTGCGCGCGGTTCAGGATGCGGAGGGCGTGCTGGTGGTCACCGCCGACCACGGCAACAGCGACGACATGTACATGACGAAGAAGGGCGAGATCCTCCGCGACGACGAGGGGCAGCCCGTTCCGAAGACCTCCCACTCGCTCAACCCGGTGATCTTCGTCGTGTACGACCCGAAGGGCCGCTATCTCATCGACGACAGCGTCGAGCGGCCCGGGCTCGGCAACAACGCGGCCACCCTGCTCAACCTGCTGGGCTACGAGGCCCCGAAGAGCTATCTGCCCTCGCTCGTCCGGCCGGCGAAGGGCTAGAGGCTTGTGGAGAGGGTCTTCCGGAGCCCCTTCGGGATCACGACGCGGTCGACGAGCTCGAACAGCCCGTGGATGACGAGCGCCATCAGGGCGGCGGGGACGGCGCCGGAGAGGATCAACGAGAGGTCGTCGAGAGCGAGGCCGCGGACGATCAGGTCTCCATAACCTCCCCCTCCAATGAAGGCGGCCAGTGTGGCGGTGCCCACCGTCCACACCGCGGACGTCTTGATGCCGGCCATGATGTGAAGCGAGGACAGGGGCAGCTCGATCCGGGTGAGCCGCTGCCATCGGCTCAGCCCGAGCACCCCGGCGATCTCCAGAAGCTGACGGTCGATGCCGATCAAGCCCGTGTACGTATTCCGGACAATGGGCAGGAGCGCGTACAAAGACAGCGCCACCAGCGCCGGGAGCTTGCCGATCCCGAAGAGTGGAATCATGAAGCACAGCAGGGCCAGGGAGGGGATCGTCTGGAGAATGCCCACCGCGACGAGCTCCGCCTGCCCGAGGCCCTCGTGGCGCGCGGCCAGGATGCCGAGCGGCACACCCAGCAACACCGCCGCCCCGAGCGACACCAGGACCAGGTAGATGTGATCCACCGTCAGGTCGAGGACGTCCCGGACAAGCCGGCGCTCCCTGAGATCATCGGGACCGTCTGAACCCAGGAACGTTGCCGCGACCTGCGCGATGCCCTGCCCGTCGAGATCGGCGAGGGCGTTCAGACGGGACATCTGACGGTCGTCGATCCCACCGGCCAGCTGGCCCTCGAGGGCTCTCCAGCTCCGGGGAAACCGTGAGATGAAGTCCTCCCTCACCAGCAGTACGGCGTGGTAGGCAGGAAAGAACTGACGGTCGTCGTCCAGGATGGCCAGATCCAGGCGCTCCAGCTTGCCGTCGGTCGAGTAGATGTCGATGACGTCCACCTCGCCCTGGGCCAACGCCTCGTACGTGAGCGCGTGCTCCATCACCCGGACGTCGGCGAGGTCGAGCCCATAGTGGCGCCGCAGACCCGGCCAGCCATCCTCCCGATCCGTGAAGCCCGAGCTGAAGGCCGCGGTCAGCTCCGGATGCCGGGTCAGGTCGCTGATCGAGCTCAGGCGGAGCCGCTTCGCCATCTCCTGCCGGACGGCCAGGGCGTAGGTGTTGTTGAAGCCGACCGGGCTGCCGAGGGTCAGGCCGGTCCCCGCAAGCTCGCGCCGAATCTCGGCCACGGTGCGGGCGGACGGGTCCTTGAGGATCGCCTGGCTCAGGGTGCCTGTGTACTCCGGGTAGAGGTCGATGTCGCCGTGAGCGACCGCCCGATAGGCGATTCCGGTGTCCCCGAGGCCGAGCTTCCTCTCCACCCGGGCCTCACCGGTCCGCTCGATCACCTCGGCGACGATCTCCCCCAGGATGTAGCTCTCGGTGAACGTTTTCGAGCCCACACGGACGGTCGGCCGCGCCTCGGTGCAGGCGGCCTGACCCCAGGCGAGCGGGAGAATGACCGCGGCCAGGGCCGTGATCGCCTGTGCCCGGCCAGAGGACCTCCGGGTGCCGGGAGTCGAGACGTGGGGCGGCGTCGTCCGCATCATCTTCTAGTGGAGGAGCTCCCGCATCTCCGGGGTCGGCGCCTGGGCGCTGAGAAACGCGGTGACGAACTCGGAAGCCGGCCGCCTCACCAGGTCGGCGAACGACCCTCGCTGGACGATGCGTCCCCCGGTCATGAGGGTGATCGTGGAGCCGAAGAAGGCCGCCTCCCGGATGTCGTGGGTGACCAGGACGACGGTCTTGCCCATCGGGGTGAAGATCTCCTTCAGCTGCTGCTGGAGATCGGCCCGGACCAGGGGATCCAGGGAGCCGAGCGGCTCATCGAGGAGAAGGATCGGCGGATCGAGCATCAGGGCGCGCATCAGGCTGACCCTTTGCCGCTGCCCGCCGCTGAGCTCGGCCGGATATGACCGGAGGATCCCGTCGCCGAAGCCGACCAGCCTCGCCAGCTCCCCGATCCGGGCGCGAATCCGCTCTCCGCCCCACCTCCGGGCCTCGGCGGCGAGGCTGACGTTCCGATACGCGGTCAGGTGCGGGTAGAGGCCGCCCTCCTGCACCACGTACCCCATCCGCCCGGACAACCCTGGACGCCCCGAGGCGTCCACCGCCTGTCCGCCGACGCGGACCGTCCCGCCGTCCGGCGGGAGGAGCCCGAGGATCAGACGCAGGATGGTCGACTTCCCGCAGCCGCTCGAGCCCAGCAGGACGTGGGTGCGGCCGCTCTCGAAGAGCACCGTGAGGCGGTCGACCGCGACCACGCCGTCGAAGACCTTGGTCACGTCCTCGAGCTGGATCGCCGATCCGGGGTGGAGTGGCTCCATCGGGAAGGCTGTCGCTTTCGGTCGCGAATGTTACTGCGTCGCTTCGGCCCGGACGATCGTCGCGTCCATCAGGACGAAGGTGCGCGGATCCAGGACGACGGACCGCGGCGCGCGCTCCAGCGGGAAGGAGAAGCTCTGCCGCCGGCGGCTCACCTCGATCCTCTCCAGACGCCGGTCTTCCTCCCCGGCGATCTCCAGGCCCACCTCGATGGGCAGGCGGAAGGGTGGACCGGGCTGGGCCTGCTCGAGATCGAGACGGAGCATCCGGGAATCGGCATCGTGGGCCCACCGGCCCCGCACCGTCGGCATGCCCCCCCGCCGCAGCCACTGGTCGAAGAACCACCCCATCTCGCGTCCCGAGGCCTGCTCCATCGCTCGCCGGAGGTCGGCGGTCGAAGCGTTACCGTCGCGGTGGCGGCGGTAGAACTCACGGATCCCGTCCCAGAAGGCCTCGTCCCCGATCACGCCTCGCAGCATGTGAAGCGTCCAGCTTCCCTTCTTGTAGGTGCCGGGGCCCGTTATCACCTGCCGCATGTCGGCCAGGTTGTCGTGGACGATGCGGTAGCTCGGGTGCTCGTCGTCGAAGGCCCGGATCGCCTCCCGGTCCGCCCGAAGCCCGGCCAGGAACGCGTCGCGTCCCTTGGCGTGCTCGATGAAGAGATGGGTGAAGTAGGTCGCGAAGCCCTCGCTCAGCCAGACGTCGTCCCAGTCGCTCTCGGTCACCGCGTTTCCCCACCACTGGTGGGCGATCTCGTGGATGATGATGCCGCGCCAGCGTTCCCGGCGCTCACCCGTCGCCGACTCGTCACCGTAGAAGATGGCGGTCGCCGACTCCATCCCCCCGTTGACGCTGTTGGATTGGACGTGGGCGAGCCTCTCGTAGGGGTAGGGACCGACCCGGCTCGAGAAGAAGTCGAGGGCGGCAACCGTGGGCTCGGCGAACACCTGGAATCCCTTGTCCCGGTCCTGGGGATAGACCCAGGTCTCAAGGGCCACGCCGCCCCAGGGCGGGCGGTGATCCACCGCGAAGCGCGCCACCCCGAGGGTGTAGAGCCAGGCTGCGATCGGAACCGACTGCCTCCAGTGTGTCCGCCGCCGGTCCTGGCCGACGTCGGTCTCCTCGACCAGAAGCCCGTTCGAGACCACCTGGTAGTGGGCGGGTGCGGTCACCACGAACTCGCACGTGGCCTTGTCGTGGGGGTGGTCCACGACGGGCAGCCACTGCCGAGCCCGGTCTGGCCAGTTGTTGCTGAAGAAGGTGCGGTCGCCGTGCCGGTTGGGGCCGATGACGAGCCCGCTCGCCGGGACACCGTGGTAGCGCACGGTCACCCGCCGGCGCTCGTCGCGGCGGCCCGGGGGGTCCAGCACGATCCGGAGCCGGTCTCCCGAGTGCTCGAACCGGAGCGGCACGCCGCCCTCGCTCACCTCGACGACCGTCATGCCGTGTCCGTTCGTCTCCGACGAGGCCCGGGCGAGATCGAGGACGAGTGCGGTGACCCCGTCGGTGAGGACGCGCACGTCGACGGCAGCCTCGCCTTCGATGCCATCGGACTCGTCGCTGAGAGCCAGCCGAAAGACGTAGTGGGAGACGTCGATTCCAGGCTGCCGCGGGTAGGTGTCCGCGCCTGCGGGAACTGCCGCTGCGCCCCACACGAGGGCGAAGACGGCCACCAGAGCGAGCGTGGCTCCGCGACGGCTGGGTGGCATCATGAGTCCCTCCCGGCAACGACCATCTCGCCGGCTTGATCCGCCGCACCACCTCTTCCTGAGAGGGATGGGGTCGCGCTAGTCCTCTTCCGGCTTCTTCAACCGCGCTTCCAGCTCGAGGCGGAGCTCCGAGGCGACGGCGTGGGCCCACCGGTCGATGTCCGGCCACACCGTGTTGAAGTTCGCCGGCCGGTTGAAAGCGCTGTCAACGTGGTCGGGCGGGCGGATATTGCTGCGCTCTCCGACGCGGGCCTGCATCAGCCCGGTCTCGGGATCGATCAGCTCGAAGAGGACAACTCCCTCGCCCACCTCCGCAAGGTAGACGTCAACGCGAGCCGTGCTCGGTGGCACCCAGGACGTAATGTCCATGACGGCGCCGCGCACAACCAGCGTGCCCGGGACCACTTCGTCGACCATCTGGAAGCTCTCGCTGCGCTTCAGCTCCTCGCCGAATGCATCGCCGACGATGTGCATGAACCTCTTCTTCTCCACCTTGGGAACGGGATAGGCCTCGCCTCCGGTTGTGGCCAGGATCGAGGAGGTCGTTCCACGCGTCTTCTTCTTTCCGACATCACGAAACTGAAACGCCACATTCCACAAGAAGACCTTGTCGAATCGCCTGAGAGACTCATCGGGGTGCACCCAGGTCTGCTCGAACCGACCCTTCTCTTCCACCAGCGCATGGCCGCCGGTGATCCGAGCAATGGGGGGCCTCTCCTGAACACCCGCCATCCCCGGTTGGGCGAGGAGAAGACCCGCCACCAGAGTCGTCACGACAGAGGTCAGTCGTACCCGATTCATGCCGAACCCCTCTGATTCTCAGCTCAGGGCGTATCAGGCATCCTGCTCCGCCCGAGGGCATCGCGTCAAGCAAGTAGGAGCGGAGTCCGACTGGCGCGTGGTTGGCGGCAGGTGTCGGCGAGGACTCAACAATGCCCTTACACCGTCGGGTGATTCGATCGATGGTACTGTGAGCCAGGCCGCACGACAGGATGAAGTGTGCGCCTTTCGATCAAGCCAGGTGCCAAAAGGATACGCATGATGAAGAAGGGATTGGCGGCTCTCGTGCTTCTGTCTTCGTCCTCCCTCTGTACCGAGATCTTCGCTCAGGCGCTCGCGCCAAACCCGTTCAAGGCACGAAGCGAGCCGAACGCAGAGGTGACGTACCACAATCCGGTGATTCCCGGCTTCTATTCCGACCCGAGCGTTGCCCGAGTGGGGGAGGACTACTACCTCGTGACCAGCACCTTCGAGTACTTCCCGGGGATTCCCGTGTTCCATAGCCGGGACCTGGTCAACTGGGAGCAGATCGGTCACGCCATCCATCGCCCCGATCAGCTGCCGCAGGGGCTGAACATCTTCGCCTGCACCATCCGACACCATGACGGGACGTTCTATGTGATGACGACCAATACCGGACGCGGGGGCAACTTCTTCGTCACGGCCACGAACCCTGCCGGTCCGTGGTCCGATCCCGTCTGGGTGGACGTTGGCGGCATCGATCCCGACCTCTTCTTTGACGATGACGGCAAGGTGTACACGATAGGCTCGACGTTCACTCTCTACGAGATCGACCCGAGATCGGGTCAGCTGCTCTCGGAGGGGAGGAAGGTCTGGGCCAGCACGGGAGGCCGGTACGCCGAAGGGCCGCACATCTACAAGAAGGACGGCTGGTATTACCTGATGGCGGCCGAGGGGGGCACGGAAGAGGCCCACTCAGAGACGATTGCCCGCAGCAACGACATCTGGGGACCCTACTACAGCTATCCGGCCAACCCCATCCTGGCGCACGCCAACGCTGCGGGCCAGCAGAATCCCATTCAGGGCGTCGGTCACGCGGACATGGTGCAGGCCCACGACGGCTCCTGGTGGATGGTCTTCCACGGGTATCGGACGGTGATCCGCGGAGGCTTTCACCACACACTGGGGAGGGAAACGTGTCTGGCACCCGTTTCCTGGCCGAAGAACGGATGGCCCCAGGTGAACGGCAACGGTACGGTGACGGTGGATATGACCACCCCTACCCTTCCTCTGCAGCCATTCCCTCAGGCGCTCTCTCGGGTGAGCTTCGATCAGGAGCTGGGACTCGAGTGGAACTACGTCCAGAGCCTCGAGCTGGACCGGTACTCGCTGGATGCACGCCCCGGATTCCTCAGGCTGAGGGGATCCGCCTCGGAACTGGGTGCCGGTGAGGCGTCACCGACTTTTGTCGGGCGCAGGCTCCAGCACATGGACTTCACCTCGACGACCCGGCTCGACTTCGAACCCGCCAGCGAGAATGAAGAGGCGGGAATGGTCCTCCTCAACAACGGGACCCACTTCGATCTCTCGATCAAACGCTCCAACGGGAACAGGGTCTTGACCGCGCGTCTGCAGTTCGGTTCAGTCTCCTACGAGTCGGATGAGGTCGTCCTTGCATCGGGCCCCGTCAACCTGCGAATCGAGGGAGCAGGTTCCGCCTTCAGATTCTCCTATGCGCAAGGGGACAACGAGTACAGGGAGATCCAGGAGGTGAGTGCCCGGTATCTGAGCTCGGAGACAATCGGCGGTTTCACCGGCACCTATGTCGGGCTGTACGCAACGGGCCATGGTCGGCCCTCGGTGGCCAATGCAGACTACGACTGGCTCGAGTACGTGGTGAATAGCTCTCCCCAGCCAACCGGGGATGGAGACCGATGAGCGGGCGCTGCGGTCTGGAAGCTCCCCGCACCTACCAGGTCAGCGTGTGCGTGTACTTCACCAGCAGCGCCCGCCCCTGTGACAGGGGCGGGACGGGCGTCAGGGAGTACCGGTCGGTGTTGACCGCCTCGTTGTAGACGATCCAGAGGTCCGTCCCGTCGCGGAACTCGTATCGGAGGCGTGCGTTCACGCTCGCCACGTTCGCCACGCTGTCGTACTGCAAGAACGCGTTGACCGAGAGATGGGTGTCGAAGGCGACACCCACACGCACGCGTACGAGGTGCAGGTCGACCGAGAGGTCCCGATCGGGGAACCGAATCGCGTCGAAGCTGTACTCCCCCCGGAGCTGCAGGTGGGGGGGCGCCGCATTCCACAGAGCGTTCGCCCTGATCCCGAGACGATGGCCGTCGTAGAACTGCCCTGCGATCATCGTGAGGCTCGGCTGGAAGAGGCCCGCCGTGCCCCCACTGTATTCCAGCTCTCCATCGTGAAACCGGTAGTCGCCCGGGGGCACATCGACGCCGGGGGCGAGGGAGAAGCTTTCCCGCACACTCTCGTAGTTGGCGCGATAGTCGAGGTCAAGTGTGCTGCCGTTCTTGAACTCAGCGCTCAGCCCGGGATTGTAGACGCTGGATTCCAGCGAGCGGTCGGCGTTGCGGCGAAAGGCCCGCCCCGAGCCCCGCACGGACAGCGTGCGCAACGGTGTCGTCGGCCCGGTGAACCAGAGGTACTGGAGCCGGCCCACCAGCGAGTGGTAGTCCCGTCGGTCAACGAAGCCGACGCCGGGATTGAACGCCTTTCCCGCAAGGTTGATGTCCGCTGAGTAGGAGAGCCCGCCCACGGTGCGCCGCTCCCAGAGGAAGAGCAGGCGTCCCGCGTCGAGCGTCCCCGCATCGGCGGCAGCGTCCTCAAAGGTGCGCGCGGCCGTCAGAGTGGCGTAGTCGTTGCCGAAGACTCGAACCACGGCATCCAGCCCGGCCGCGACGTTGTAACTGCCGTCGGCACCGAGCCGGGTGGTCACCATGGCGCCCACCGTGGAGTTCTCGTTGAACACCCTCTGCTTCACACGGGCCACACCGAAGTTCTCGCTCGGTCCGCCGAAGGCGGCCTCCGTCTGCATGTTCAGGACACCGAAGTCCGCCCCCCGCGCGCGGCCCACCAATCGCGCCCCGCCGTAGATCCGGATCGGTTGTCCCGCCACGAGACCGATGCGACGCGAATGGAACAGGCGACTGTGGGGTCCCCCCAGGGGAAAGTAGAAGATCTCCGCGCGCTCCTGGAAGAACTGGCGCTTCTCCGGAAAGAACAGGGGGAATCGGGTGAGGTTGATCTGGAGATCGTCGGCCTCCACCTGGGCGAAGTCGGTGTTGGCCGTGAGGTCGAGGGAGAGGTTCGCAGCGGGACTGTAGCGCACGTCGAGTCCGGCTTCGGCCGTGTAGTCGTGCGCGATGTCGAAGCCGGTCCCCGCGTCGTTGAGGAGGGCATTCTGTTCCCAGCCGCCCAGCCCGTACGGAGTGACGTACACCGGCTGGCGGCGGTGGACGCCTTCGAGCACGACGGTCTGCATGAGCGACGGCTTGACGATGTAGCCGGCCGAGGGCGGAATGTCGGGGAACATGTGCCGCTCGGCCTTGCGCCCGATGTAGCGATACACCTCCAGCCCCATCACCGCTCGTCCGTCCACGTCCTGAAAGCCGAGGCTCGTGAACGGGATGCGCATCTCGGCGGACCAGCCGTTCTCGTCCCGGACAGCTTTGGCATCCCAGTAGGTGTTCCAGTCGAGGTTCAGAGGTGGGCCGGCCGTGGACTCGCCGTCGTTGCGGAGGGTCTGGTCGATCCTGCTGCCAGCCGGGTTCACACAGAACCACGCGGCGGTCTGGCGATCGTAGTACGTGTCCAGCGCGATGCACAGGAGGTCGTCGCCGGCGGAGGCGTCGCGATACAGGGAGTTGGCGCGCACGCCGGCCGGGTCGGAGTCGTACAGCCGCCCCGACATGTAGACGTACTCATCGTCGTACGCGACCCGGATCTCCGTCCGCTCGGTGGGCTCGGCCCGGTACTGGGGGGTGGTCACGATGATGGGGAGGACAGGAACGGCTTCCCAGGCGGGCTCGTCGACCCGGCCGTCCACCACGACGGGGCCGGGGAGGCGCGGCAGGGGAAGCGAATCCTGGCTCCACGCGGGGGACGCCACGACCGTGAGGAGGATGAGGGGCGAGACCGCAGCGAGAAGGAGGGCTTTTCCCCGCCCATGTGTAGACATCCGAAGGTCTCCTCCTTGCGAAGTCCGTCGCACGAGTGCGTTTCTCGAAGACCTGGCCAGGACCAGCGCCCTCGACCATCCCGGGCAAGCTGGTGGCGAAGCCGGCAGAACAATACAGCATTCCTCTGTCAGAAGGGCTGCGGTCCGGCTCGGGCCCAACGGGACCCTGAGGCCCTGGAGGGGGCGGTGCGGCTCAGCGCGCCCGGTTTCGCTCGTTCACGAAGCGACGGAAGTCGGGGCCGAAGGAGTGCACGAAGAGCCCCACGAACTGCTTGACGATCTCTTCGTTGATCCCGGCATTAGCGAGCAGGTCCGAAGTCATCACCGGGTCCTGCTCGGCGTCGATGTAGGCGGTGTTCAGGCGTGTCTTCCGGTTCCACTCGTTGATGTCCTCGTAGGCGAGCCGGGCCCCGGAGAATCCGCAGAACATCTGGAGGTCACCGTCGTCCATGAGGAGAAGCAGATAGGGGCGGCCCTCGACCTTGAACATGATCCGACCCTGGTCCAAGACCTCGATCGAGCCGTAGCCTTCGCTCTGGAGAATCGACGCCAGGTCGTTGATGTCGTATTCCTTGAAGAGGCAGTTCGACTGCGGGGTCGCGACGGACGCCAGGGCCAGTGCCACCACGACTCCCAAGATCCTCCTGGTCATTCACCCACCTCCAAGCTCACAGGGCCCTGACGTCGGCCACGCCCGCTGCGGATCTCCCAACAGCCGACGGTGAACGAAACATGCACGCCCCGTGCCGTCGGTATCCGGGCCCGGGTGACCGCAGCCATCGCCCGAACACAGCTCCGAGGGGGCGACCCACCCCTGGCTCCTGAAGCGTTCATCCCTCTTCTTCTGGAGCATTCGATCCAGGCGGTCTCACCGCGAGCCCTCGGGATCGGCACGATCGCTGCAGCTCCCACCGGTGCCCGGCGCCTGATGACCGGACATCGGACAGCCGATTCGTCCGGGGCGCCTCTGACGCGGGTTGAGAGCAGGGAGGGTTGGCGATGGCTCGACGCGACATCTGGGTGGCCGTCTTTGCGGTGTTCCTCGTGCCGGCGGCGGTCGACGCGGGCAAGGATCAGAAGGAGGAGAAGGTCGAGGGATACGCCGAGTGGCGGCGGGGAGAGTGCCTGATCGTCGATGGTCAGCGCGTCTGCCCGGGGCCAGACATGGAGTTCAAGGGAAAGGACGCCGCCGTCGACTACGACTCGATCCCTCTCGGTTACGAGGTGAAGGCCAAGGGGGTTCGGAACGCCGACGGGGCCCTGCTCGCCAAGAAGCTCGAGGCCAAGCCCAACGGGATGGCGATGTTCGAGGACGACGTCAAGAAGGGAACCAACGCCGCCGAGGCCGCCTACCGCCAGGTCGGCCACATGTTCGAACGGGTCGACGAGGACAAGGCCATCGACTACGGCGTGCTTCACGAGTCCGGGCCGAAGGTCGACCGCGTGCGACGCATCACCAACCGGCTCCTGCCCCCGCACGTCGATCCACGCGACGTGCGGGTGTACGTCGTCGACAACCCCGAGTGGAACGCCATGGCCATGGGCAACTACTCGATCTACGTCTTCAGCGGCCTTCTGGACGACATGAACGACGACGAGGTGGCGATCGTCCTGGGCCACGAGATCGCCCACGCCACCCACGAGCACAGCCGCAAGCAGTTCAAGAAGCAGATGTGGATCCAGCTCGCCGCGCTCGGGCTCGGCCTCGTGAACGAGCAGGTCAAGGACGAGAACGCCAACGCGATCATCGAGCTGGTCGGGCAGTTCGGTTCGCTGGCCTGGCAGAACGGCTACGGCCGCAGCCACGAGGACCAGGCGGACCGCGTGGGGCTGCGATACGCCTACGAGGCGGGCTTCGACATCGATCAGGGGCCGGAGCTCTGGCGCCGGTTCGCCCAGAAGTACGGCCAGGAAGACGCGGTCCACAACTTTTTCTTCTCCGACCACTCCCTGGCGACGAAGCGGGCGGCGCACCTCGAGCGCGAGATCGCCCTCAACTACCCGAACGGGCCGAAGCGGGCGGCTGGTTCCGCTCCCCAGTCCACGCCGCCCCGCCGGGCTGCGGTGAAGGCGAAGACGAGCCCGCCGCCTCCGGCGAGGGGCCCCCGCGAGGTCACCCCAGGGATGACCACGGACGAGGTGCTGGCCCTCCTTGGCCAGCCGAGTGACCAGATCACCTTCGGCCGCAAGGCGCGCTGGGTGTACCAGGACAGGACGGTCGTCTTCGAGGGCGGTCGCGTGACGACCGTCCGGTTCTGACTGGGCCGCAGTTGTCCTCAACGGTGCGCGGGCCTATTGTGACCCTTGCGTCTCGGCGGTGATGATGTGAGAGCCTCAAGGTGAGCGTAACGGTGCAAAGCGTTGCGCCTGGCCGACCCCCACGGAAGTGGGGTTCACTCTCTCTGCGAGAGCGTGGGTGGACCCTGCTGCTCGCTTTCGCCGGCGTGCTGGCCCTCCCCGGCTGTTCCAGTCCGACAGAGCCAACGAGGACCCTTCACCCGAGGGAGACGTTGCTGGTGGATTTGGTCCAGTGCTACGCCCAGGCCCTGGGCGTTGTCGGCGAGATCACCGTCCGGTTCGAGGAGGACCTCGGAGTCACCCTCTGTCCCGCCGACCTCGGCTCAGGGGTGAACTGCCCGGTTGTCGGCAAGACATGGCCCCACACCGACGTCGTCACCTTCTTGGGGCCGTGGGCGAGGGGTGAGACGGAACACCCCGCATCCCTGGACCACCTGGCGCTCGGTGCGGCCCATGAGGCGTGCCATCTTTCCGGCGTGGTCGCGGAGCGCGACGCCGAGACGTGCTCCGAGCTCCTCGTCGAGTCGACCGACTGCTTGACGAGATACGGAGACGACGCCTCTTGAGTCGCCGCGGCGACGCATAGAGGGGTTGCGCGGTAGTAGAAGCAGGTTGAAACGCGGCGGGGACGCGT
>JAJDNV010000192.1 GCA_022340545.1 Acidobacteriota bacterium
GCTCGGCCCTCGACCCAGAGCTGGAAGAACTCCTCATGATCGGTGAGGTTCGTCAGGACCACGGCGATCTTCCCGTCGGGGTTGAGAAACGCGGTGGCTATGAAGTCGTCGCTGTTGGACGTGCAGACGATTCGCCGGGCACCGGGCTTGATGAAGCGCGAGAAGTGCCCGAAGGCGTAGTGGGGCGGATTGAAGGTCAGCTCTCCGGTCTGGAGGTCGGCGTTGACGATGGTGCCGCCCATGAGGCCCCCGGCGTGCCGCGGGCCGCCCTCGGGATCGAGCAGCAGGTTCCAGGTGGTCCAGCCCACGGTCCAGTTGTTGAGGTCGAGGATGACGTTCTTCGCGAGGCGGAACGCCGAGTCCCAGGTGCCGCGCACCGAGCCCTCGGTGAAGAGCAACGCCTTGTCGGGGAAGGCGTCGTGCAGCAGGCGGACGTTGTCGTGGTGGTCGCCGACGTACCAGTGAAACGCGGTGCCCCAGACGTACTTCGACGCTACGGGATCCTCGTACGTGACCTCCGCACGCTGGTACATGAGACCGCGGTTGTGGTCCCAGATCATCAACTTCACGTCCGCGAGACCGCTCGCGTGGAGAGCAGGGCCGAGGTAGTCCCGGACGAAGTCGCGTTCCTCCCTGGCGGTGAAGATGCACGACTCCCACACCTGCGTGGCCAGGGCCTCGTTCTGGACGGTCAGCCCCCAGATCGGCACGCCCTCCGCGGCGTAGGCCTTGACGTACTTGACGAAGTAGTCGGCCCAGGTCTGCCGGTACTCGGGCTTGAGCTTGCCCCCGTGCTTCATCTCGCCGTTGGTCTTCATCCAACCCGGCGGGCTCCACGGTGATGCGTAGAGGCGCAGCTCGCCCCGCGCCGCGTCCCGGGCCCGCTTGATGAAGGGAAGGCGGTTCTTCCGATCGTGCTCGATCGAGAAGTGCTCGAGATCCTTGTCGTCCGGCACCTCGGCGTAGGTGTACATCCCGGCGGCGTAGTCGCAGCTGTGGATCGTCGTCCGGCACAGGGTGTAACCGTTCCCGTCGACGGGATCGAAGCTGGCCTTCAGGAACTGCTCCTGTGAGGCCCGCGGGAGCTGTGCGAAGACGTCGGCGGCGGCATCCGTGAAGGCGCCGCCGAAGCCCTCGATCTCCTGGAAGGTTCGATCGGCGTCGATCATGATCGTGGGGTACCTCTCGTCCGGCTGCTCCAGCGGCGCGAGGGCGGAGAACCCGCGATCGGCCAGGAGCTGCGCCGGAGGGGCCGTCACGTAGACGTGAGCCTCCAGGTAGTCCCGATGCTGGGCGAAGGCGGGCATCGCGAGGAGGCCGAGGACCCCCAGCGCCGCCAGGGTGCGACCGGTGTGGCAAGACTGTAGCGTGCTCATGGTGATCGGCATTCTAATCACTCGCCAATAGCTCCGCCAGAGTGGCCGCAGTCGGGGGACGGCTGATAGAGTGGGCTCGTCACGCAAGGAGAACACCGCGATGATGCTCGTCACCGCCGTCCTCGCCGCCGCCCAGGCCGTCGCCCCGGCCCCCGGGGCTTCCTACTACCCGGTTCGCCTCGACGACCCCCGGGCCGTCTATCTCGTCCCGGAGGAATTCCCCGTCAGGGGAGACGGTGTGGCCGACGACACCGCCGCCGTCCAGCAGGCGATCGACCGCGTCGAGGAAACCTCGAAGCAGGGGATCGTGTTCGTGCCCGAGGGTCGGTATCGGCTCACGTCCACCGTCTACGTCTGGCCGGGCATCCGTCTGATCGGGTACGGACCGAGCCGTCCGGCGTTCGTGCTGGGACCGGACACTTCCGGCTACCAGGACGAGGACGCCGAGCGGTACATGGTCTTCTTCGCCGGCCGCCGCCCGCGCGACGGCTCACCTCCGCGCGACGCCAACCCGGGGACGTTCTACTCGGCCATGAGCAACATCGACGTCGAGATTGGTCCCGGCAACCCCGGCGCCGTCGGTGTGCGCGGGCGCTACGCCCAACACTCGTTCCTCGCCCACATGGAGCTGCGGATCGGCTCCGGGCTCGCCGGCGTCCACGACACCGGCAACGTGATGGAAAACGTCCGCTTCGTCGGCGGCCGCTACGGTCTGTGGACGCAGAGGCCGTCTCCCGGGTGGCAGCTGACCCTCGTCGACGTGAGCTTCGAAGGGCAGCGCGAGGCGGCCATCCGCGAGCGCGAGGCCGGGCTCACGCTCGTCCGCCCGCGGTTCCGCCGCGTCCCCGCCGCCATCGAGATCGAGGCCGGCCGCTCCGACCAGCTCTGGGTGAAGGACGGGCGGATGGAGGACGTGACGGGCCCCGCCGTGGTCATCAGCAACGAGAAGAACGCCAGGACGCAGATCAACGTGGATAACCTCGTCTGCCGCAACGTGCCCGTCTTCGCCGTGCTCCGTGAGAGCGGCCGCCAGTACGAGGGAGCGGGGACGGTCTATCGGGTGCGGACGTTCTCCTACGGGCTCCACTTCGACGACCTCGGTGCCGTGCCCGAGACAAGGGACGTGATCGACGTGGCGCCTCTCGCGTCCCTGCCCCCGCCGGTGCCGACGGACCTGCGCGAGCTCCCGCCCGCCGACACGTGGGTCAACCTGCGCTCGCTCGGCGCCCGCGGCGACGCCTCGACCGACGACACCGAGGCGATCCGCGCCGCGATCGCGGCGCACCGGGCGATCTACGTCCCCTCCGGCCACTACGTCGTGACCGACACCATCACCCTCCGTCCGGACACTGTCCTGATCGGCCTCCATCCGAGCACGACGATGCTCGTCCTCCTCGACGAGACGCCCGCCTTCCAGGGGGTGGGCTCACCGAAGCCCCTGCTCGAGGCGCCCGAGGGCGGGACCAACGTCGTGGTCGGCCTCGGCCTCTACACGAACGGCAAGAACCCCCGCGCGGTCGGCGCGCGATGGAGGGCCGGCGCCGAGTCGATGATGAACGACGTGCGCTTTCACGGGGGCCACGGCACGAACCGGCCCGACGGAACGCGGGAGCGTCCCTACAACAACACCCACACCGCCGACCCCGACCTCGCCCGCCGCTGGGATGGTCAGTATCCGAGCCTGTGGGTGACCGAGGGGGGCGGGGGGACCTTCTTCGACATCTGGACGCCCAGCACGTTCGCCCAGGCGGGGCTCCTCGTCTCCGACACCACGACCCCGGGCCACGTCTATTCGATGTCGATCGAACACCACGTCCGGAACGAGGTCCAGCTCCACCGCGTCTCGAACTGGGAGCTCTACGCCCTTCAGACCGAAGAAGAGCGGGGCGAAGGGGGGGCGGCCCTTCCCCTCGAGATCGTGGACTCGACCGACATCACGGTCGCGAACCTCCTCATGTACCGCGTCATCAGCACGTACCAGCCGTTCCCGTGGGGGGTCGAGGTCGTTCGGTCGCGCGACGTCCGCTTCCGCGGCGTCCACAGCTACTCCAACAGCAAGGTGTCGTTCGACTCCACCATCCACGATCCGGTGCATGGAGTTGAGGTCCGCGAGCGCGAGCTCGCCTGGCTCGACGTCTCCGGCCGGCCCCCGCAGGAGAGGCCCCGGGCGACATCGGAGGTGCTCGCCGACGGCGCCCGGGTGGAGAGGCTCGCGGGAGGCTTCTACAACATCTCCGGTGGGGCGGTCGCTCCCTCGGGCGACTTCTACTTCGTCGACGCGCACCGGCAGCGCATCCATCGCTGGTCGGTCGCCGAGGGCCAGGTGTCCACGGTCCGCGACAATCCCCTCGACCCGGTGAACCTGGCCTTCGACGCAAGCGGCAACCTGCTAGTCGTCTCCTACTCCGGCAAGGGGACCATCTACTCGTTCCGTCCCGAGGCCCCGGGGTTGGACATCGCCCTCGTCTCACCCGAGCCGGCGACGGCCCGCCCCGGGCTCCTGGCCGTCTTCCCGACGAGTGACTGGAGGATCGACCGCGAGGCCCTCGCCCATCCGGAGCGCCACTATCTCTCGCCGGATGGCACGGTCTTCGTCCCCGCGAGCGAGGGCTTCGTGACCGGCGCCACGAGCTGGGGCATCAAGAGCAGCGGGCTCATCCGCTCTTTCGGTCTTGCCCTGGCGGCAGCCGGTCAGCCCGTCTACATCACCGATGAATCCGACCAGACGACGTGGGTGGGCGTGGCGCAGTCGGACGGATCCGTCTCACACCTGCGCCTCTTCGCCCACCGGGGCGGTGAAGGTGTCACCGTCGACATGCGAGGTTACGTGTACATCGCGGCGGGGCAGATCTACGTCTACGACCCCGCCGGCCGCTTCGTGGAGACGATCGATGTGCCCGAGCGTCCCCTCCAGCTCGTCTTCGGCGGCCCGGACGGGAGGACCCTCTTCATTCCCGCGCGCACGTCCCTGTATGCCGTGCGCACGCGGCATTTTGGGGGGCGCGTTTTTCGTCTCACCGCGTCCCCCTGAGGCGGAGGTCGCGGGGAGGGGAGCGGGCATGGAGGCCTACCTGGCGGAGCTGGTGGGGACGATGCTGCTGGTGATCTTCGGCGATGGCGTCGTGGCCAACGTCTGCCTCGCCCGCACCAAGGGCCACGGCTCGGGCTGGATCGTGATCGCCACGGGCTGGGGCCTGGCGGTGGCCCTGGCCGTCTACGCGGTCGGCCGCATCTCGGGGGCCCACATCAACCCCGCAGTGACGCTGGGGCTCGCCGCAATCGGCGCCTTCGACGCCTCGCTCGTTCCCGGCTACCTCGCGGCCCAGCTGCTGGGTGCCTTTCTCGGCGCGGTCGTGGTCTGGCTGGCGTATCGTCCTCACTTCGACGCCACCGACGACGCGGCCGCGCTGCGCGGAGTCTTCTGTACCGCACCCGAGATCCGCTCGGCCGGAGCCAACTTCACTGCCGAGCTGGTGGGCACGATCGTTCTCCTCTTCGGGGTGCTGGCCATCGGTGCCAACGCCGGCGAGCTGCGCGGCGGCGAGATCGACCTCGCCGCGGTCTACAGCACCGGCATCAGCCCGGCGCTCGTGGGCCTCCTCGTCTGGGGGATCGGCCTCTCGCTCGGCGGCCCCACCGGGTACGCGATCAACCCGGCACGGGATCTGGGTCCGAGACTGGCCCACGCGGTGCTGCCGCTCCGGGCGAAGGGGGACTCGGACTGGGGCTACGCCTGGATCCCCATTCTGGGGCCCATTGTCGGCGGGGTCGCCGGTGCCTGGCTGTTCCGGCTGCTGGGCTTCTGAGCGGCCGACCGGGCGGTGGGCCCGGGGGGCGCGATGGGGGCCGGTCCGGTCCCGCTGCCGGACGATCGTCCAGCCTCGGGACGGCCACCCGGGCCTGGTTGACCCTGCAAGTGACTGTCACTGAGAAAGATATGGTGTCGGGGGGTCGGGCCCGGCAGTGGAATCGTTCTTGCACTTCTGGGCCTCGACGGGGCTGTCTCTGCCCGCCGTCGAAGGAGAGTTGCCTTGCGCTGTGTCAGCACTGCCGCGCTTGCCCTTCTGCTGCTCTTCAGCGTGGTTGACGTGAGCCCCGTCATCGCCGCCGAGCCGCCGTTCCAGGTGATCGTTCACCCCGAGGTGGAAGGCACCCAGATCCGACGGGCGGTCCTCTCCTCGGTCTTCCTCAAGGAGTCTCCCAACTGGGGAGACGGAAGTCCGATCAGGCCCGTGGACCAGTCGCTCCGGTCCCCGGTGCGCGCGATGTTCTCCGAGTACGTGCTCAAGGAGCCGACGGAAGGCATCCACGCGCTCTGGCGCCGCAAGATAAACGAGGGCGTGAGCCCCCCGAAGGTGCGGTCTTCCGACGAGGAGGTGATCGCCTTCGTGGAGCAGACAAAGGGTTCGATCGGTTACGTGTCGCTCTCCACCCCCCTCCCCCCGACCGTGAAGGCGCTCGTCCTCGTCGACTGAGACATCGTCAGGAAAGGCCGCTCGCCTTCCCTCGATCGTCCACCTTGATCCGCACTGCCGCCGGCTCCTTCGGGAGGCCCGGCATCGTCAGCATCTTCCCGCAGATGACCACCACGAACCCCGCGCCCGCGGAGAGCCGCGCCTCGTTCACCCGCACGCGGAAGCCCCGGGGTCGCCCCCGAAGCTCGGGGGAGTCCGAGAGGCTCTTCTGGGTCTTCGCCATGCACACCGGCACGTGTCCCTGGCCGATCGTCTCGATCAGGTCGATGGAGACCTCGGCGTCCCGGTCGTAGTCGACGCCATCGGCCCCGTACATGCTTCGGGCGACGGTGGCGATCTTCTCCCGGATCGGCACGGCGTCCGGGTAGAGCAGCTGGAAGGACCCCGAGGCCCGATTCTGCTCGATCGCCTCGTCGACGAGCCTCGCCAGCTCCCCGGCGCCTTCCGGTCCTTTCTCGACGCTCTCGTAGGGGGCCGAGCGCACGCCGTGGGCGGCGCAGAAGTCCACGATCCGGCGCAGCTGCTCGACGCCGTCCCCCGGGAAGCGGTTCACCGCCACGACCGGCTCGATGCCAAAGGTGCGGATGTTCTCCACGTGCTTCAGGAGGTTCCCGGTGCCACCGTCCTCGTCGAAGCCCCCGTGGTACGCGATCGCCTTCTCCGTGGCCACGATCACCACCGCATCCGGCCGAAGGCCACCAATGCGGCACTTGATGTCGAAGAACTTCTCGGCCCCGAGGTCGCTGGCAAAGCCCGCCTCGGTCACGACCCGGTCGCAGAGCTTCAGCGCGAGCCTCGTGGCCGTGATCGCATTGCAGCCGTGGGCGATGTTCGCGAACGGCCCGCCGTGCACGAAGGCTGGTGTGCCATGGAGGGTCTGGACGAGATTAGGGTGAATGGCGTCCCGCAGGAGGACGGTCATCGCACCCTCGGCCGACAGCATGTCAGCGCTGACCGGCTCCTGCCCGTGCGTGTAGCCCACGACGATGCGCGCGAGGCGGTCGCGGAGATCCCGGTAGTCGCGCGCGAGGCACAGGATGGCCATCACCTCGGACGCGGGGGTGATGTTGAAGCCGTCCTTTCGCGGGATGCCGTGGGTCACGCCTCCCAGGCCGACGAAGATCTCCCGGAGCGCACGATCGTTGAGGTCGATGACGCGCCGCCAGGTGATGCGCCGGGGGTCGATCCCGAGCTCGTTGCCGTGCTGGAGGTGGTTGTCGACCAGGGCCGCGAGCAGGTTGTTGGCCTTGCTGACCGAGTACATGTCGCCGACAAAGTGGAGGTTGATGTCTTCGGCGGGAACGACCTGGGAATGACCGGCGCCGGTGCCTCCGCCCTTGATCCCGAAGTAGGGCCCCAGAGAAGGCTCCCGCAGGCAGACGGCGGTCCTATGACCCGCTCTTCTCAGCCCGTCGCCGAGGCCGATGGTCGTGGTCGTCTTGCCTTCGCCCGACGGGGTTGGGGTCATCGCGGTGACGAGGACGAGAGCCCCGTCCGGATCGCCCGCCCGGTGCTCGAGCTCGGCCACCGGGACCTTCGCGATGTGATGCCCGTGAGGCAGGACGATCGCCGGGTCGATCCCGAGCTCGCGCGCGATCTCCTGGATGGGACGCTTCTCGTGGGCGGATTCGATCTCGAGGTTGGTGGACATGCTCTGTGAATCCTATAGGGTCACTGGCGGCGGCGCCAGAAGCGGCGATTCGGGGGCGTCCGGAGTTGACCCGGGCGGGATTGCCGCCGAAGATGGGGTCCGTGAGCGCCGAGTCAGGGTCGGGTGAGGCGGCCTCCCGACGATCGTCGGTCCTCGTCGCAACCAGCGACTCCGCGACGCGCAACCTGCTCCGTCAGATCCTCCACGTCGGTGCGGTGGACCTCGTGGATGC
>JAJDNV010000211.1 GCA_022340545.1 Acidobacteriota bacterium
TCGCTTCCCCGAGCCCTCCCCACAGCTGAGGTATAAGGGTAGGTCCGGGGGAGCGAGGAGAAATCGATGCCCATGACCTGGAGTGCCCTGCTGCTGGCGGGGGCACTGGCGCAGGTGGGAACGGCGTCCGAGGCCGAGGCCCGTATCGTCGAGTACCTGAAGGCGGAGGTGAAGCCCGGACAGAGGGTCGTGGTCTCGGAGCTCGTCAACGAGGTGTTCACCAGCGAGGAGGAGCGGGCCGTCCTCGGACGTCTCTTCAACACCTTCTTCAAGATCCCGCTGTTCGCGGCCCAGTTTCAGGAGTCCGAGGGCCGGCCTCCCACCCTCGCCGAGCTCTCGGAGCAGTTCGGCTTCCAGGTGCCGGGCGAGGCGGACGTGATGCTCCGCATCATGGAGTCGGACCCGCGGATGCCGCCCTTCCTCGAGCGCGACCCTGCCAGTGGCGAGATCGTCCGCGTGGACACCGAGGCGATCCTCCAGCATCCGCGGTTCGGCACGCAGCTCGAGCGCTCCCTCGCGGGATGGGTCGGCCGGCCGGCTCCCGCCCTCGAGCTCGAGGGGTGGGACGGGTCCCGTCATTCACTGGGCCAGGGCGCCGGCGGTCCTCACCTGGTCTACTTCTGGTTCACCGGCTGCCCGCCCTGCGTCCGGACGACGCCGCTCCTGGTGGCGCTCAACGAGGAGTACGCGCCCCGCGGCTTCGAGATCCTGGCCGTCAACGCGGACCGCGTCCTCGATCTGCCCTGGGACGACGAGGAGCGCGCGGCCTACGCCCGGGAGCAGGGGATGACGTTCCCGCTCCTCCACGCGACCCCCGAGGCGCTCGAAGCATACGGCTCCGTGAGCGTGTACCCGACCTTCTTCTTCGTGGACGCCGAGGGGGTGATCGTCTCCCACGGGGTCAACTTCCAGGAGCGGGGCGGGCTGGAGGCGGCGATCCAGAAGGCGCTCGAGTAGGGGGAGTCTCGATTGATCGAGTGAGACCTCCCGGAGCGAGGGGGCCAGAGGAAAAAGGCTAGGAATACCCTGGGCCTTGGCAGCGATATGGACCTGTCCTGGTCCGGCCCGGGGGTAGCCTCACGCCGTGCCTCGGATCAGCCAGTTCTACGGAATCGTGATTGCGATGTAATACGACGACCACGCTCCGCCCCACTTCCACGCCTACTACTCCGGGCATGAGGCCACGTTTCGGATTCCCGAGCGATCGGTGCTGGAGGGCCGACTGCCGCATCGCGCCGAGTCCCTGGTTCGGGAGTGGGCCGCCCAACACCGGGCGGAGTTGGAGGCGAACTGGCAGAAGGCTCGCGAGGGGCTGCCCCTCGACAAGATCCCGGGCCTTGAGTAGGTTGGAGTCATGGTTCGTGTACGGAAGGTGACCCCACTGGATGGGTTTTCGCTCCGGCTGGAGTTCACCGACGGGTCCGTGCGCACGCTCGACATGGAGCCGTATCTCAAGGGGCCAATCTTCGAGCCTCTGAAGCGCGACCCTGCCCTGTTCCGCTCCGTTCGCGTCGACAAGGAACTCGGTACGATTGTGTGGCCCAATGGTGCCGACGTCTGCCCGGACGTCCTTGTCCACGGGCGCACCCCAGTCGCGCTCGAACCCATGCCCTCACGCCGATCAGGCTGAGCGATGCCGTGCGTCCATTGCCGGGGGCAGATGGAGCGCGGCAACCAGACTCGAACTCCAGGGTGCGAACCTGCCGCGCTCCATGAGGTCGCGTTTTCGTAGCAGAACTCTCCCAAGGTGCGCAGTGCTTTCGGGCCAGACTTCGTCGCTCCGAGCCCCTTTTTGAAGTATGTGTCGAAGGCCGGAACGCATCCGAATACGCCGAGCATGACCTTCGTGACGAGAGCGTCTGAGGCCGCGGTCGCCAGGGCCGTTCTGATGCGGCGGGCCCACCGTCCTCGAAGGACTGCCAGATCATCGCCCGGGCGGGAGGCGGGCTGCGGGCCACCTCGCCGAGCCAGATGCGGGTGGGCGGCCATGTGCGCTGTCGAGAGAACCTGTGATATGAGACCAGGGCCTATCGGGTCTTCGTGCGGGCCGAGCGGATGGCTGGGAGCATGATGATGGCTTTCTGGACGCGCCTGGACTGTGTCGCTCTCGGTGTGTGCTTCACCGCCGCCTGCACGCAGCCCCCTCCCCCGCCACCCGAGGCCACGGGGAGCGTGGGGACGCAGCCCTTCGTTGAGACCCCCGAAGGGATCCCGGTGAGGCTCCACACGCTCACGAACGCCCACGGCCTGGAGGCCCGGGCCATGACCCACGGGGGCGTCATCTTGCGGGCGAGAGACACGGAGGGATTGTGAGGACATCTACCGGCCTGATGGCCACCTGCCTTGCCGCGACCATGGTCGTCTCCCATTCGGAGCCCGCCATCGCTCAGAGCCACGAGAGAGTGAAGAACCCGGCCGCTCCCGGAGAGCAGGCACCACCTGCCGATCCGGGACAGAGGAACTTCGGCGGACCTCGTCCTCCGACGGGCACGGGTGCCCCGAGACCGCCGCGTCCCCCCCGGCGTCCGGAGCCGGCGTTTGGGACGGTCTCTCTCGACGAGATCTCCATGAGCGACCCCTTCATCCATCCCGAAGAGGAGTCCCGCACCTACTACCTGACGGGCACCGGGGGCCGTCTCTACAAGAGCAAGGACCTCAAGATGTGGACGGGCCCGTACCGCATCATCGACCTCACCGGGACCTGGATGGACGGACACTTCGTGGCGGCGGCCGAGATCCACCGCATCGGAGGGAGGTACTACCTGGCCGGAACCTGGAACGACCACGGCCACCTGATCGAGAACATCCCACGCCGCTACAACGTGCCGACCAACCAGACGCAGCTCCTGGTCGCCGACTCTCCCGAGGGACCGTTCACGCCCCTGGTGCCCGAGTACGACTTCTGCCTGGGTCCCCCGGACTGGGACATCATCGATGGCACCCTCTACCAGGAAGACGGCACGACCTACATGGTCTTCGTTCACGAGTGGACCCAGCTCATCGACGGAACGATGGCGTACATGCCCCTCTCGAAGGACCTGACCCGTCGGACCGCCGAGCCGACGACCATCTTCCGG
>JAJDNV010000216.1 GCA_022340545.1 Acidobacteriota bacterium
GCAGGAAATAGGTGCGGTTGGCCACAGGCCTACAGTCGCCGGCAGGTCCTTTCCCTGAGGACATGCCGGCGGGCGGGGCCTATCTCAAGCCTTCCCCTCCCCCTACGTGGGGAGGGTTAGGGTGGGGGGTCAATGAATGACCGGGGCGAATGAACAATAATCGCCCTATGAGCATCTCCATCGACCCGAGCACCCTGAGCACCCACTTCGACTCGAAGCTCGCGGAGGACAAGTGGGGCCGCGCCTGGACCGACACCGACCTCCATCGCTTCGACGAAGGCGGGGAGGGCGCCCGCTATGTGATCGACACCCCTCCGCCCACCGTCTCGGGCTCGCTCCACGTCGGCCACGTCTTCAGCTACACGCAGACCGACGTGCTCGCGCGCTTCCAGAGGATGTGCGGGAGAAACGTCTTCTACCCGATGGGGTGGGACGACAACGGGCTTCCGACCGAGCGTCGGGTCCAGAACTACTTTCACGTCCGCTGTGAGCCGGGGGTTCCCTACGAGTCGGGACTCAGCCTCCCGATGGCGGACAAGGCGGTCCGAAAGGAGCCCGTCCGCCGCGTCTCACGCGCGAACTTCATCGAGCTGTGCCTGGCCCTCACCGCCGAAGACGAGAAGGCATTCAAGGGTCTGTGGCAGCGGCTGGGGCTGTCCGTGGACTGGAGCCTCGAGTACTCCACCATCAGCCCCGACAGCCGCCGCCTGGCCCAGTGGAGCTTCCTCGATCTGCACCGCCGCGGCCACGTGTACCAGGTCGAGGCGCCGACCCTCTGGGACGTGGACTTCCGGACGGCGGTGGCCCAGGCCGAGGTCGAGGACCGACCGAAGAAGGGCGCCTTCCACAACCTGCGCTTCGGCGTCGAGGGCGGAGGGGGGTTCGTCATCGCCACGACCCGTCCCGAGCTGTTGGCGGCGTGCGTGGCAGTGGCCGCCCACCCCGACGACGAGCGCTACAAGGAGTTGTTCGGACGCCGGGCGATCACCCCTCTGTTCCGGGTGCCGGTGCCCATCTTCCCGAGCCCACTGGTCGACCGGGAGAAGGGGACCGGCATCCTGATGGTCTGCACCTTCGGCGACGCTACGGACGTGCAGTGGTGGCGCGAGGAAGGGCTGCCCCTGCGCCAGGTCGTGGGTCGCGACGGGCGGCTCGCACCGGCGGAGTTCGGGAGCGAGGCCTTCCCGAGCCTGGACGCGGAGGCCGCCAACCGCTACTACCAGGGGCTGGCCGGCCGCACGGTGCGGGAGGCGCAGAGGGCGATCGTGGAGATGCTGCGGGATCCCGCCGGGGCGGCCGCCGGTCACGGCGAGCCGCCGCTCGCGGGAGAGCCCGAGGCCATCGAGCACCCGGTGAAGTTCTACGAGAAGGGAGACCGGCCTCTCGAGTTCGTCTCGACCCGTCAGTGGTTCGTTCGGCTCCTCGACCGCAAGCAGGAGCTCATCGACGCCGGCGAGCGCGTCCGGTGGCACCCCGACTTCATGAGGATGCGCTTTCGCAACTGGACGGAGAACCTGCAGCTGGACTGGTGCATCAGCCGCCAGCGGTACTTCGGGGTGCCGTTCCCGGTGTGGTACCCGTTGCTCGAGGACGGCGCCCCCGACCACTCGAGGCCGATCCTCGCCGACGAGAGGTCGCTCCCCGTCGATCCGCTGACCGACGTCGCTCCCGGCTATGGGGAGTCGCAGCGGGACCAGCCCGGGGGGTTCACGGGCGAGCCCGACATCTTCGACACGTGGTTCACCTCTTCGCTCACCCCCCAGATCGCGACCGGCTGGGTCGGGGCCCCGGAGCGCCACAAGCGCCTCTTCCCGATGGATCTGCGACCGCAGAGCCACGAGATCATCCGGACCTGGGCCTTCTACACGATCGCCAAGGCCTGGCTGCACGAGGAGACGATCCCCTGGCGTCACGTGGCCATCTCCGGCTGGGTGCTGGATCCCGATCGCAAGAAGATGTCCAAGAGCAAGGGCAACGTGGTGACGCCGATGCATCTGCTCGACGAGTACGGTGCCGATGCTGTGCGCTACTGGTCGCTCTCGGCCCGTCTCGGGACGGACACCGCCTTCGACGAGAAGGTCCTCAAGGTGGGCCGCCGCCTGGTGACGAAGGTGTTCAACGCCTCCAAGTTCGTGCTCGCCCAGAGCGCCCCGGACGGTCCCGTCGTTCGGGTGCTGGACGTCAGCTTCCTCGCGCGCCTGCAGGAGACCGTGGAGAGGGCCACCACCCTCCTGGAGGAGCTCGACTACGCCGGGGCCCTGGACGCGATCGAACGCTTCTTCTGGAGTGGCTTCACCGACACCTACGTCGAGATGGTCAAGAGCCGCGCGCGCTCGGAGACGGACGCGGAGGGTCGGGCGTCGGCGGTGGCGGCGCTGCAGCTGGGGCTGAAGGTCGTGCTGCGCCTGCTCGCCCCGTACCTGCCCTATGTCACCGAGGAGGCGTGGTCGTGGGGGTTCGCCCGAACCCAAAACGCGCCGAGCATCCACCGTGCCGCCTGGCCGTCCTCCGAGGAGTTTGCCCGGCTCCCGTCGATCGACGGCGGCGGGGCGGCGTTCGACGCGAGCTGCGCGTTCCTGGAGGCGGTGAGGCGGGGCAAGAGCGGGGCGGGGGCCACGGTGGGCCGCCACCTCGCGCGACTCCGGATTGCCGCGAGCCCGGCCACGACCCGCCTGCTCGAACCGTGTCTCGTGGATCTCGTGGCCGCCGCACGCGCCGAAGGGGAGGTGCTCGAGGCGCGCGAGGGGCTCGAAGACGGGTCGTTCGAGATCATCGATCTCGAGCTCGCCGAGCCTCGTCCCCGAAGCTGATGGACCCCGCGACCGGGCTGCGCCGGACGCTCGAGAGTCGCGTCGGACCGTGGGCCGCCCCGCTGGAGTGGCGCCAGACCGTCGTCTCGACCAACGATCTGCTCAAGGAGCGAGCCCGGTCCGGGGCGGTGGAGTGGACGACCCTCCTCGCGGAGACCCAGACCGGAGGCCGGGGCCGCGAGGGCCGGGCCTGGGCGTCGCCGCTCGGAGGGCTCTACCTCTCGGTCCTGCTCCGGCCGCGCGACGAGTCCGTCGGGCTGGTGCCGCTCGCCGCCGGGGTGGCGGTCGTCGAGGCGGCCGGGGAGCAGGGCGTGCGAGCCGAGCTCAAGTGGCCGAACGACGTGCTGGTCATGGGCCGCAAGCTGGCCGGCATCCTGACCGAGGCAGCCTCGGGCTCGCTGGGCGTGGAGTGGGTCGTGGTGGGCATCGGCATGAACGTGGCGGTCGACCTGACCGCGCTCGCGGCGCCGGCGGCCGATGTGGCGACGTCGCTCCACCTCGAGGCCGGGACGACCCCGCAGGTCCGCGACGTGGCGGCCGCGGTCCTGGCTCGTCTGTCGGTCTGGTACGATGCGTTGCACAGGCGTCCCGAGTCCGTCGTCGACGCGTGGCGAGGCCACGCGAGCCGCTGGTGGGGGATGCTGGTGCAGGTGAAAACGGGCGACGAGGTGTTCCGCGGAAGGCTGCACGACATCGACGAGAGCGGGGCCCTGATCGTGGATCTCGAAGAGGGGGGCTTCCGGAGCGTCCTTTCGGGCGAGGTGACACGGCTCAGGCCCCTCGAGTCGGAGCTAGGCCGCAGCTAGTCGTCTCGTCTCACTGGGGGCACATGCTTCTCACCGTAGACCTCGGCAACACGAACACAGTCCTCGGGGTGTTCGAGGGCAGCGAGCTGCGTGTCCACTGGCGGCTCACCACGCGCCGGGAGCAGACGGCCGACGAGTACGGGGTACTCGTCCGGAACCTCTTTGCGTCCTCCACGCTGGAACCCGCGCAGATCACGGGCGTGGCCCTGGCCAGCGTCGTGCCGCCGTTGACCCCCGTCCTCGTGGAACTCTCTCGCCAGTACCTGGGTCACGAGCCCCTCGTCGTAGAGCCTGGTGTCAAGACGGGAATGCCGATCCTCTACGAGCCTCCTGCGGACGTGGGGGCTGACCGCATTCTGAACGGCGTGGCCGCCTTCGCCACGTTCGGGGGGCCGGTGGTCGTGCTGGACTTCGGGACCGCCACCACCTTCGACGTGATCACGAAGAGAGGGGAGTACGCCGGGGGTGTGATCTGCCCGGGCATCGGGGTCAGCGCCGACGCCCTGTTTCAGCGCGCGGCGCGGCTGCCCCGCGTGGATATACGGGATCCCGGCGCGGTCATCGGCCGCAGCACGGTGACCTCGATGCAGTCCGGGCTGTACTACGGCTACGCCGCGATGTGCGAGGGCGTCATCGGCCGCATCCGCGACGAGCTCGGTGAGCCCGTGAGCGTGGTGGCGACGGGCGGCCTCGCCGAAACGCTGGCGGTCGAGATCCCGTCGATCGAGGCGGTGGACCCGGTGCTCACGCTCAGCGGCCTGCGCCTGATCTGGGAACGGAACCGACAGGCGCCCCGGTGAGCGGGGGCTCGGCGGCCGACCCCGAGGCCGCTTACTACCAGGCAGTGGAGGAGTACTTCGTCTCGAGGCGTGGTGATCCGCTCTTCCTGTCGAACGCGGACTGGCACCGGGTCCGCAAGTGGCGGGAGGCGGGGCTGCCGCTGCGGATCGTCCTGAGGGGGATTCGGGATGCGCTCGACGCCCACTCCCACGGCTGGAGCCGCGATCGTCCAGTGAAGAGCCTCGCCTACTGCGCCCCCGAGGTGGAGGCGGCCCGCGAGCGGTGGGAGCGGGCGCTGGCCCTCGGGAGGGAAGACGGCCTCGAAGCGTCCGGCGCGCTCCGGGGGCTTGCCGACGATCTCGACCGGGCCGTGGGGCTGGGCCCGAAGGCCGCGGCGACCGCGGCACGAATCGGACGGGAGCTCCGGCAGCGGGCGGAGGGCCGGGACCTGGCCGAGGTGTCGGCCTGGCTCACGGAGCGGGAGGCCGAGCTTCTCGAGGCGATCCGGGCCGAGGAGGGTCCCACGCGGGAAGCCGCGATCGCGGCCGAGGTCGATCAGGCACTGGAGCCCTACAGGAAGCGGATGCCCGCGAAGGTCCTGGCCCAGCTGAAGGGAGAGTCGATGGCCCGCCGCGTCCTCGAGGCCCACGGACTTCCGCGGCTGAGTCTCTTCCATCTGGGGGGGGAGCGGTGAGCCCCCCGTGAACAGCGAGGAGCCGGGACCGCCCACCGAGCTCCGGATCGGGCAGACCGTCGATGCCACGATCGAGAAGTCGGTCTACCGGGGACGGGGCCTCGCGCGGGTGGGGGGACGGGTCGTCTTCGTTCCCCGCGCCCACACCGGAGACCGCGTCCGGGGTCGGGTGCGGGAGGTCCACGCCGGCTGGGCCGAGGCGAGCCTCCAGGACGTCCTGAGCCCGGCCCCGGAGCGGCGCCCCTCTCCCTGCCCCTATGTTCCCCGGTGCGGAGGCTGCGTCTACCAGGATCTCGACTATGCGGCCCAGCTGCGCGCGAAGGAGGACATCCTCCGGGAATCCCTCGCGCGGGCGGGCGCGCCGTGGGAGGGTCCGATCGCGGTGCGAGCGTCTCCCGAGCGGGGCTGGCGGCTGCGCGCGTCCCTGCACTTCGCCCGGGGGGACGCGGGCCTGCGGCTGGGGCTGCGGCCGGAGGGGACGCGGCGCGTCCTGGACATCGAAGCCTGCCTCCAGCTCTCCGACAACATGAACCGGACGGTGCGGAAGATCCACGCCGCGCTCGCCCGTCGCCCGAAGACGTGGCCGCGGTTGCGAGGGCTCGATGTCCTCGAGTCGCCCGATGGCGAGCTCAGCGTGGCGACGCTCGCCACGGCCCTGGCCCCGCACGAGGCGCCCGACCTGGCCTTTGTCGGCCGGGAGGCCGCCGGGCTCTCGGGCCTCGGCGTAGAGACCGGGCGGGGGCGTCTTCACTGGCTGGCGGGATCGCCTCACATCGAAGCGACGGTGCTGTCGCTTGCGCTGCGCGTGCACGTGCAATCGTTCTTCCAGGCGAACCGGTTCCTCTACGAGCCCCTCGCCCAGGCGGTCCTGGAGCTGCTGCCCGGGGCCGGGCGGGCGCTCGACCTCTACGCCGGAGTGGGGTTGTTCACGCTTCCTCTCGCCGCCCGCGACGACTGCGAGGTCGTGGCGGTGGAGCGGGCTCCCTCGGCCGCCGACGACGCGCGGGCGAACGCGCGTCGCCACCGGCTCAGCGGCATCCGGGTGGTCCGGCGCGACGTGGGGGACGCCCTGGCCGCGACTCGAGCCGAGCCCGGGGAGCGTGTCGTGATCGACCCACCGAGGACGGGGCTGGAGCGCGACGTGGTCGAGCTCGTGGCCTCCCGGCGGCCGGAGGCGGTCGTCTACGTCTCGTGCGACCCTCCGACGCTCGGGCGCGACCTCGCGCGCTTCGCCGCCCACGGCCTTCGGGCCGACTCGGTGCAGGTCTTCGATCTGTTTCCGGACACGTTCCACCTGGAGACGGTCGTCCGGCTGCTCCCGTCCTGAGGTGCCGTCGGCGCGTTTGTGACAGTCACCGAACCGTCCGGGGGCGAGGGCTGCGGGCCCGACGAGCGACGTAGGTTGGGTCGCGATGCAGCGCCCTCTTCTCATGCTCGCCGCCTGCTTCGGGGCCGGCTGCCTTGCCGCCGATCCGGCGGCGTCCATCACCGAGGCCCTGATCCTCGCAGGCCTGGTGTTGGTGCTCCTCGTCGTGGCCCCCGCCGCCCCACCGCACCGGGCATCCCTGGCGCTCGGGGCGGCGGCCCTGGCACTCGGAGCGCTCGCGGCGGGGGTCGAAGCGCACCGTTTCGAGGGTGGGGCCCTGCGGCGTCTCCTCGCCGCCGAGGGATGGGCGGGAGAGCCCGCTCACCTGGTGGGCGTGGTGCGGGGCGACGCCCGGCCGCGTCTCGAGCGGCTGCGTGTGACGCTCGACCTGGAAGAGATCGAGATCCGGGGACAACGGCACCCGGTCCTCGGCCGCGTGGCCGTCGACGTGGGGGGCCAGAGCGACCTGCCGGTCCTCACGGACGGCGAGCGGGTGGCGCTCTGGGCGAGGCTGCGGCCGACGGACCCGACCGAGGGGCGCCGCCGGGGGATCGCGGCCCGTGGCTACTCCAAGTCGGCCCGTCTGCTCGAGCGGCGAGGACCCGGGCCGATCGGCCCGCTGAGGGCGGCGGCGGCCCGAGTCCGTTCCCGGTTCCGCGACCGGTTGATGGAGGCGATCCTCCCCGGCCCCGAGCGCGGCCTGGTCCTGGCGATGGTGCTGGGGGACCGTTCCCAGCTCGACGAGGCGACGTCGGAGGCTTTCAAGGCGTCGGGCACATATCACGTTCTGGCCCTCTCCGGTGCCCAGGTGGCGCTGGTGGCCGGGCTCATCGTCGGCGGGCTCCGACGCCTGCGCGCCGGTCCCATCGCCGAGGCGCTCGTCACGAGCGCGGTGGTCTGGTTCTACGCGGTGCTGGTCGGAGGGGACGTTCCGATCATCCGGGCCGCGCTGATGGCCTCGGCGGTCCTCGCCGGGAGGGCGTTCGACCTCCCCGGGGACGCGTCCAACCTGCTCGGCCTCGCCGCCTTCGCCCTCCTCGTGATCCGCCCGGCGTACGCGTGGGACGTGGGTTTCCAGCTCTCCTTCGGCGCGACCCTGGGCATTCTCGCCCTGGCCGGGCCGCTGGGCCGTGGGCTGCCCCGGCTGCCCCTTCGCGCCGACCTGGCGATCGTGGCCTCGGTGGCCGCGCAGGCCGTCCTCTCGCCGGTCCTCGCTCTTCAGTTTCACCGTCTCGCCCCCGCCGCCCTCTTCCTGAACCTCGCGGCGGTGCCGCTGTCCGCAGCAGTCCTCCTCACGGGTTTCGCCACACTCGCGTTGACCCCGCTCCCGTTCCTCGGGCCCCTCGTCGCCGACGGGGCCTGGATCGCCGCCCATGCGCTGCGCCGGTCGGGCGACCTCGGTCCGCTGGCCCCGTGGCTCGATGTCCGGGTGGCGGCCCCGACCCTGGTCGTTGTCGGCGTGCACCTGTCCGGTCTGGTCCTGCTCGTGCGCGGTCGGCGGTCCCGCGGTCTGGCCCTCCTCGCCGTGAGCCACGTCGGTCTGTTGCTCGGTCCGCCCCCCGTGGCCGCAGACGGGCGCCTTCACCTGACCGCGCTCGACGTCGGGCAGGGCGACAGCCTTCTTCTGCGATCACCAAGGGGGCGGGCGCTGCTCGTCGACGCGGGAGGGTCGTGGAACCCCCGCTACGACGTCGGCGAGCAGCGGGTGGCGCCCTTTCTCTGGCGCCGCGGGATCCGGCGCCTCGACGCTCTCGTCCTCACCCACGGTCACTTCGACCACGTCGGTGGGGCCGCCTTCCTCCTGAGCACGTTCCGCTTCGCCTCGGTCTGGGAGGGTCCGGCCGTGACCAGGAGTCCGTCCTGGCGCCGTCTCGATGCGGCCCTGCGACGCGCCGAGGTGACCCGGCGCACGGTGTTCCGCGGCGTTTCGGAGAGCTGGGACGGCGTCGAGCTGCGCGTGATCGGACCGGCGCCGTCCGGGCGGCCGCCGCGCCGTGTCCGCAACGAGGACTCGGTGGTCCTGTGTGTCCGATTCGGCGAGGTGGCGTTCCTTCTCCCAGGAGACGTCCTGGGTGAAACGGAGCGTCGCCTCGAGCCTCCTCCGGCCCTGGTCGTGAAGGTCCCACACCACGGCAGCCGCTCGAGCAGCGGACCCCGGTTCGTGGCCGCCACCCGCCCGCGCGTGGCGATCGTGTCGGTCGGTGCGCGCAACCCCTTCTCGTACCCTCACCCCGAGGTGGTGAGGCGCTACCGGGAGGTGGGGGCCCTCCTCCTGAGGACGGATCTGGACGGCGCGGTGGCGGTCGCGACGGACGGCCGACGGCTCTGGGTCCGCACCGCCGGAGAGGCCCTGGAGCGGCGGATCCGCTGATCCAGCAGGTATTTGTGCTAACATCTCGCGGCTACGGGGTGGGCGAGAGGGCTCCCTCGGCAGTGGTGGCACGAGGCCGGCCGACGACCGGATGAGCGAGACCGAAAAGCCTTTCACCGTCAGCGACCGAAGGCATTTCAAGGCCGACGGGCGCCCGCGCGAGGAGACGGAGCCCGAGGCGTCGTCCTCGGACGAGCACACGTCCCCGCCTTCCGGCGAGGGCGCCGCCCCGCCGCCGGGTGCGCCACCCCCGGCCGAAGCTCCCGAGCCGAGCCCCCGTGGAGACGCGGCGGGGGGCCCCGCCGCCGGCCCGGCGGACTTCTCCCAGTTCCTCCTGTCGCTCGGCGCTCAGGCCAGCATACTCCTGAGCGGGCAGGGCCTTCCCGAGGACGCGGATCCCCGGGAGGCCATCGACGGCGCGCGCTCCATCATCTCCATCCTCGAGATGCTGCGCGAGAAGACGGACGGACGCCGTACGAAGCAGGAGGACGAGGTCATCGAGGGGCTGCTCTTCGAGCTGCGGATGGCCTACGTGGAGAAGTCCCGGGCGGGCGGATCGTGACACTGTCGTCTGCGGTCGGGCTGTGTGCCCTCCTCCTGGCCGGCCAGGCCGACGCGCCGGCCCCGGCTCCACCCACGGCCCCCGAGGTGGCGGCGACGCCGGCCCCGGCGAGCGAGACGCGGCCGACACCCACGCCCAACCCGCCCGCGCGGCGCTGGCCGCCGGAGGCCTCGCTCGAGGAGCTGTGGGGCGAGTACGTCCGGGCGGACACGGCGGGAAACGCGGAGGAGGCCGGGCAGATCTTCAAAGAGATCCGACGCCTCCGGATCGAGCGCAACATCGAGAGCCACCAGACGATTGGCCTCGGCCTCGTGGCGCGGGGCGTTGCCTTTCTCGACGCGGACGAGCGCGCGGCGGCCGAGGAGTCCTTCGGCCGGGCGGTCCAGCTGGCGCCGGGACTGCCCGATGGGCACTACGGCCAGGCCATCGCCCGTATGAAGAAGGGACCGTTCGGTGTGGTGCCGAGCATGAGGGCGATGACGGAGGGGATCCTGCAGTTCCTCCCCACCGCCCGCGGCGAGCTGCGTTCGACCGAGCTCCTGGTCGTGTGGGGCCTGCTGGCCTCCTTCCTCGTGATCTTGGCGCTCTCCCTCGCGTTCGTGGCGCAGCACGGCGCGCTGCTTCGACACGACCTCGAGGAGTGGCTGGGGCCGGCCCAGAGCCGCTCGGCCTCCCTGTCGCTCTGCCTGCTGGTGCTCCTCTTCCCTCTGGCCGCCTTCCAGGGCTGGGGATGGCTTCCCCTCTGGTGGCTCGCGGTGCTCTTCTCCTACTTCAACCGGAGCGAGAAGGTCCTCGCCGTCATCGCCTGGCTCGTGCTGGTCGCGGCCGGGCCCGCGCTGGAGGCCCTCGCCATCCGAGTTGAGACCGCTCGGAACCCGCTGTACCGGGCCGCCGTCGCCGCGGTCGAGAGCGAGCCGGGCCCGCAGGAGATCGCGCTGCTGGAGCAGGCCGCGCGCACCGATCCCGACGACCGCGATCTTGCCTACCTCCTCGGCGCCGCGTGGCGGCGGTCGGGTCGTGTGCAGGACGCGGCCCGACTCTACGGGCGACTCCTCGTAAACGACCGGACCGACACCGTGGCCCGGAACAACCTCGCGAACCTGGAGTTCGCCCTCGGACGGCACGAGAGTGCCCTGGTCCGGTACCGCCAGGGCGCGCAGGGGGGCGGCGCGAACGCCGCGGTGGCCACGTCGTTCTACAACCTCTCGCTGGCCCATCTGCAGAAGTTCGAGTACCAGGCCTACAACGAGGCGAAGTCGAGCGCCGACCGGCTGTCGCCGGGGGGTGTGAGCGGGTACGACCGCTGGAAGTACGATTCGGGGGACTACGCGGTCGTGGACCTGGGCCTGTCGCGCGAGGATGTCTGGCGAAAGTTCGCGGGCGTCGCCGAGGGCGTCGGCGTGAAGAACGTGTACACCGGTCGCGGGGGCGGCAGGAGCATCTTCTTCCTGGAGTCGCTTCTGAATCGCTTCACCGGCGCCGCGCTGGTCTTCCTGGTCGTAGCGTTCCTCGTCGGCCGGGCTCGCGGAAGCAAGGCTTTCACCGTCCACTGCTCGAGGTGCGGGACCGCGTTCTGCCGCCAGTGCCACCTGGGTCAGGTGGTCGGCGAGCTGTGCTCCCAGTGCTATCACCTCTTCATCGTTCGAGACGGTGTCTCGGGGCCGGTGCGGAACCGGAAGATGGCCGAGGTCCAGGACAAGGAGTCGAGGAGAGCGCGTATATTCCGGGTGCTCTCGGTCCTTTCGCCCGGAGCCGGGCACGTCTACGCCCGGCAGACCCTGGTCGGGACCCTGCTCGTGACGGTGTGGTACACGGCTCTGGCCGGCCTCCTGGCCTCGCGGCTGGTGCCGCTGACCGAGGTGTCGTCACGGCTCACCCCCCCCTGGGCGATGGCGCTCGTCGTGCTGCTGCTGGTGGCGATCTGGGTGCTGGCGAACCGTCTCCAGCCCGACTTCGAGGTGGCGCTGCCGAAGCGCCGCAACGGCCGGCGAGCCAGCCGGGCGGGCCGGGGAGCGTAGGCGATGGCCCTCGAGGGAACGATCAAGGACTTCGGGCTGCCCGACATCTTTCAGCTGATCGGACTGCAGCGGAAGACGGGAATCCTCTCCCTGGCCAACGAGAAGGACGAGGAGGTCGTCACCGTCACCTTCGAGAACGGGATGGTCGTGATGGCGGATTCCTCGGCCCGCCGGCTCGAGGATCGCCTCGGGAACGTCCTCGTCAAGCAGGGCAAGATCAGCCGCGCGCGGCTCGAGGACGCGCTCGGTGTCCAGAAGCAGACCCTGCAGAGGCTGGGCCACATCCTCTCGACCGGCAGCGCCATCACCCAGAAGGACCTCCGGGACGCCCTGCAGGTCCAGATTTCGCAGATCGTTTTCCGTGTCTTTCGCTGGCGTGACGGGCGCTACCAGTTCAGCCCCGCCGATAGCGTCGACTACGACCGCGAGAACTTCAACCCGATGAGCGCGGATTTCATCCTGATGGAAGGGATCCGCATGGTCGACGAGTGGCCCATCATCGAGAAGAAGATCCCGACGTTCGATATCGTCTTCCGTCCCGTGGTGGACCCCTCGATGATCCAGGTGGGGGCGAGCGAGCCCGACGAGTCGGGGGGCGGCGAGATCCGTCGCGGCACGCCGGCGGCCTCCGGACGCATCCGCCTCTCCCCGGACGAGGACCGGGTGTTCCGGAAGGTCGACGGCGTGCGGACCGTGCAGGCCATCATCGACGCGACGGGGGCGGCGGAGTTCGACGTCTGCCGGACGCTGTTCGACTTCCTCAACCGCAACCTCATCAGCGCAGGGGGCCGCGGGGCCACGCCCGCGCCGCGCGATATTCGCGAGGGGCGCCGGGCGTCGTCGGTCCCGGGATACGCCGTGGCCGCACTCGTGCTCCTGCTCGCCGGGGCCGGACTGTTCGCCCGGCACAGCGCGCCGTTCGCCATCACCGGCCGGCCCCCGGTGGTCGAGCGCGGCTGGTCGCTCCTGAGGGAGAGCGTGACGTGGTCGCGCCTCGCGCGCCTCGACGACGCAGTCCGGGCCTGGCGGATCACCTACGGCACCCCGCCCCAGACCCTCGAGGAGCTGGTCCAGGCCGGGCTCGTCGACCAGAGCTACCTGTCGGATCCCGCCCGCCGGCCGTACCACTACGAGGTGGGACCCATGGGCTACCTGTTGAGTGCGGTGGACGACGCTGGCCGGTCGCGTCCGGGGCTGATCCTGGACCGCCGCACCGGTGGACGGTAGCAGGGCCCCGGCGGCACGCACCTGATGAACCGGGTCCGGCTCGACAGCCTGAGCGCGCGGGGCTGGCCGTCTCCGGCGGTGACGATCGGCAACTTCGACGGAGTTCACCGCGGCCACGCGGCCCTCGTGATGGCGGCGGCGGCATGGGCGCGACCGCGGAACGGACGCATCGTCGCGCTGACGTTCGATCCCCATCCGGCACGACAGATCGACCCCGAGCGGGCGCCCGCCACCCTGTCGACGCTTGAGCAGAAAGAGGAGCTTCTCGCCCGGCTGGGCGTGGAGACGCTCGCCGTCCTCCCGTTCACGGAGGCGCTCGCGAACGAGTCCGCCGAGCGGTTCGCGCGGGAGGTCGTGGCCGGGTGCCTCGAGGCGCGGCGGGTCGTCGTGGGCGAAGACTTCCGCTTCGGGCACGAGCGACGGGGCGACGTGGAGCTGCTGCGGGCGCTGGGGGCGGATCTCGGCTTTGAGCTGGAGCCGGTCCCACCCGTTCTCCACGACGGCCGTCCCGTCAGCTCCAGCCGGGTGCGCGAGGCCCTCGCGCGCGGAGATGTCCAGGAGGCTTGGGCGCTGCTGGGCCGACCCCACTTCATCGACGGCACGGTCGTCGAGGGCGAGCGGCGCGGCCGGCGTCTCGGGATACCGACCGTCAACCTCGAGACGGCAAACGAGACCCTCCCGGCGCGGGGCGTCTACGCGACCCGCTGCCGACTGCCCTCCGGCGAGTGGGTGCCGGCGGTCGCGAACTTCGGCCGACGCCCCACGTTCGGGGGGTCGCTCCCATCGGTAGAGGCGCACCTCATCGACTTCGACGACGATCTCTACGGGGCGACGCTTCGGCTGGAGTTCCAGGCCCGGGTGCGCAACGAGCGGCGTTTCCCGGGTCCCGACGCCCTGGTGGCGCAGATCCGGGACGACATCGCACGCGCACGAGCCCTCGTCGTCGATCCCGGGAGGAAGGGCGTATAGTCTCGGGGGGAGAGACGAACGAGCGCGATGAGCGAGTTGAACGTGGAGAGCCGGGAGCTGGAGGGGGTGGTCCTCCTCTACCCGAAGGGCTTCGTCAACGCCCACACCGTGAGGCTCTTCGAGGGCGAGATCCAGAAGGCGCTCGACCGGAGCCAATACCAGATCGTCGTCAACTGCGCCGGATTGACGTACATCGCGAGCGCGGGACTTGGGGCCCTCATGGGGGTCATCGAGGAGGTCCGCCACAATGGGGGCGACATCCGGTTGGCCGATCTGAACGAGACCGTCCGCAACATCTTCGAGATTCTCGGATTCAACCACTTGTATCGCATCTTCCCGTCCGAGGTGGAGGCGATCCTCAGCTTCCGCGGGGAGGGGGAGGGCGGCGGGCCCGGCGCGTGACGGCCCGTCGAGCCCGCCCGGCCGTCGTTCTCAAGGTCCCCAGCCGGACCGAGTTCCTGGCCGTGGTGCGCGACGTGACGCGGGCCATGGCCGAGGTGGCGGGCTTCAATCGGGGGGCGGCCGAGGAGATCGCCCTGGCGGTGGATGAGGCGGCCACCAACGTGATCGAGCATGCCTACCGCCGGGCCGCGGACCGGACCGTCGAGCTGCGCTACGAGGATCGGGGAGAGGACCTCAAGGTGGACGTGGTGGACAACGGGGCCACCGTGGACCCGAAGGCGATGCCTCAGGTCGACCTCGCGCGCTATGCGACGGAGCGCCGCAAGGGTGGCCTCGGCGTTCACCTGATGGGCAAGATCATGGACTCGGTGACGTTCCATCGCACGGCCCGCCGGAACGTCTGCTGCCTCGTCCGCCACAAGCCGGAGGGAGCCGCCGGCGGGGACGGGGCCGAGGGCGCGGACGAGACGCGATGAGCACCCCGGTCGTCTTCCAGTACCAGCAGGCCCTCGACGAGTTCCGGCGCGAGGGACGCGAGCCCCCTCTCCTGAAGCGGATGTCGGAGCTCATCTCCCTCCTCGACCTGACCGCCACGCTCAACTCCACCCTGAGCGGCCGCGAGATCCTCGACGCCGCCCTGCTGATCGTGATGGGGGAGCTGCAGGTCTCCCGCGGCGCCCTCTACGTGCGGGACCCGGCCGGCGGCTTTCGGCTCCGCTCGGCCCGGGGCCTGCCCCCTGGAGCCCCCGACGTCATCGAGCTCGATGAAATCCCCGATCGGCCGAAGGAGCCGGCGCCCCCGGTCTTCGGGGAACTCGGTCTCGTGCTCGTCTGCCCGGTGCGCAAGGCCGACCGCACCATCGCCCTGATCGGGCTCGGCCCGCGTCCGGAGGGGAGCACCTTTGGTCCCCAGGAGACGGGCTTTCTTCAGAGCCTGGCCGCGTGCGCGGCGACACCCATCGAGAACGGGCTGATGTACGACGAGCTGCACCGCGTCAACAAGACGCTGTCGGTGAAAGTGTTTCAGCTGCACAACCTCTTCGACATCGGCGGCGAACTCACGTCGAGCCTCGACGAGGAGGCGATCAAGCGGCTGGTGATCACCACGGTGATGGGCCACTTCCTTGCCTCTCGGGCGGCCCTCTACCTGCTCGGGGAGGGCGGTCTCGACCTGGCTCACGTCCGGGGGCTTCGACCGGACGAGAGCCCGATCCGGCTCCCCGCCGAGGCGGCGGCGGAGGCAGAGGCGCTGCCGGGGCCGAGCCGTGTGGGCGATCTGGACAGCGGGCCGCTCCGTGACGCGCTCACCCGGGGACGATTCGGCCTGGCCGTGCCCCTCACCGGCGGGGCTCGGGTGAGCGGCCTTCTCACGGTGGGGGAGCGGGCCTCGGGGGCCCCCTTCGGAGACGAGGACTTCGACTACGCGCTCGCGCTGGCCCGTCAGGCCCAGGCCGCCCTGGAGGGCGCGCGCCTGCACCGGGTGGCGCTGGAGAAGGAGCGGCAGGACCGGGAGCTGCAGATTGCCCAGGAGATCCAGCGCAGCCTGTTCCCGCGGTCGACACCGACGGTCGAGGGCCTGGAGGTGGCGGCAGTGAGCCGGCCCTGCCACCAGGTCGGCGGCGACTACTACGACTTCATACCCCTCGACGGGGGGCGTCTGGCCCTGGTGATCGCCGACGTGTCGGGCAAGGGCACGCCGGCCAGCATCCTGATGGCGTCTGTCCACGCGTCGCTCCGAGCGACGGCGGGGACGACACCCCCCGCGGTGCTGCTGGAACGGGTGAACCGGTTCCTGTGCGCCAGCACACAGGACAACAAGTACGTCACCCTGTTCTACGCCGAGATCGAACCCGGGTCGCGCCGATTGAGCTATGTCAACGCTGGCCACATCCCTCCCTATCTCGTGCGCGCGGGAGGCGAGCTCGACCGCCTCCGGACGGGCGGCCCGGTGCTTGGGCTCCTGGAGGATGCCGTGTTCGAGGAGGGCAAGGTGGTTCTGGGCGAGGGGGATCTGCTGGCCACCGTCACCGACGGTGTGACCGAGGCCCTCTCCCCTGATGACGAGGAGTTCGGTGATGCCCGGGCCTGCGCGAGCCTGTGCGCCTCGGATGACAACGCGTCGTCCGCGCTCCGGCAGCTGGTGGAAGCGGTTGAGGCGTGGACGGGCCGACCCGGATTCGGCGACGACTTGACGGCCCTCATCGTGAGAGCGAGATGACGATGCAGATGCGCCTGTTCAACACCCTGACCAGCCGGGTCGAGCCCCTCGAGCCGATCTCACCCCCGGAGATCCGCATGTACGCCTGCGGTCTCACGGTCTACAACCGCGGGCACGTCGGCAACTACCGCACCATCGTGACCACCGACGTCCTGCGGCGGGCCCTACGGTACCTGGGCTTTCGTGTGAAGGGGGTCCTGAACATCACCGATGTCGACGATCGCATCATCCAGCAGGCGGTGACCGCGGATCAGGATCTTCAGGGCTTCACCCGGCCGTGGATCGAGGCCCTCGAGGAGGACATGACGACCCTGGGGATCGAGCGCCCTGAGTTCATGCCCCGTGCCACCGAGCATCTTCCGGAGATGATCGACCTCATCGCGCGTCTGACCGCCCGAGGGCACACCTACGAGGCGGACGGCAGCATCTATTTCCGGATCGCGTCGTTTCCCGAGTACGGACGGCTGTCGGGCCTCGACGTGAAGGGCATCAAGGCCGGGGCCCGGGTCGACACCGACAAGTACGACAAGGAGAACGCACGCGACTTCGTGCTGTGGAAGTTCAAGAGCGACGAGCCGGAGTGGGCGCAGTGGGACGCGCCGTTCGGGCGCGGGCGGCCGGGCTGGCACATCGAGTGCTCGGCCATGAGCATGAAGTACCTCGGCCAGACGTTCGACCTCCACATCGGGGGGGAGGATCTGATCTTTCCGCACCACGAAAACGAGATCGCCCAGAGCTCGGGCGCGACCGGCGAGCCCTTCGTCCGACACTGGATGCACGTCAAGCACCTCCTGATTGACGACGAGACGATGTCGAAGAGCAAGGGCAACTTCTTCACGATCCCGGACATCCTCGAGAGGGGTCACTCGCCGGACTCCATTCGCTACCTGCTCGCTGGCTCTCACTACCGCAAGCCGCTGAGCTTCGGGTTCGAGGGGCTGGAGCAGTCCGTGGCCGCCCTCGAGCGGATCTGGGGCCTCGTCCAGCGCCTCGACGAGACGCAGGGGGACGGGCCGGAGGGCGAGGCCAGGAAGGCCTGCACGGACGCGGAGACGACGTTCCGCGAGGCCCTGGCCGACGACCTGAACACGCCGGAGGCCCTGGCCGCCGTCCACGGCCTGGTGAGTCGGGCCAACGCCCTGCTCGCGGAGGGCGAGCTCACCCGGAGCGGGGCGGGGGCGGTGCGCTCGACCCTCAAGGGGATGGACTCGGTCTTCGGCGTGCTCCTGCCCAAGGAGGCCGCGGATCAGCTTTCGGCGGAGGAGCAGGCCCTCTTCGACGAGCGCCAGGAGGCCCGGCGGCAGCGCGAGTTCGCTCGGGCCGACGAGGCCCGGGCCCGCCTCGAAGCGATGGGGATCGTGCTCGAGGACACCCGGGGCGCCACGCGCTGGCGCCGCAGGCGCTGAGCCGGACGCCGGGGTGAGCGACGACGGGCGCCGGGGCACGGCCGGAGAGGACCGGGCCTGCCAGCACCTTCGGCGTCAGGGCTTCGCGATCCTGGAGCGGAACTACCGCTGCCGGACGGGGGAGATCGACGTCGTGGCGCGAGACGGGGACACCCTGGTCTTTGTCGAGGTGAAGGAGCGCGGCGACCGCTCACACGGGGGAGCGGTGGAGGCGGTCACCGGTTTCAAGCGGCGGCGGGTGATCCGGGCCGCCCAGCACTGGGCGGCCGTCCACCGGGAGTCGGAGTCCCGGGTGCGCTTCGACGTCGTTGCGATCGACCACGGACCCGAGGGGCCGACGATCCGCCACGAAAGGGACGCCTTCGACGCCGAGGGACGGTAGCCTGGTGGGAGATTGGAGCGGGAAACGGGATTCGAACCCGCGACTTCGACCTTGGCAAGGTCGCACTCTACCACTGAGTTATTCCCGCTCTCAGCGACTCAAACACAATAATGACGGGGCGCGGTCTCGTCAAGACCCCGGCGTCTCCTTGATCGGGGGACCGGCCCTCGCTAGTATCAGTGGTTGGCGCAGGCGGCGTAGCCAAGTGGTTAAGGCGGAGGTCTGCAAAACCTCTATTCCCCGGTTCGACTCCGGGCGCCGCCTCCAACCCTCTCT
>JAJDNV010000218.1 GCA_022340545.1 Acidobacteriota bacterium
CGACGTGGCGGGAGGCCTGGCCGCTCGTGTCGTCCAGGTGGGCGCCGGAACCGGGACCGGGATCCTGTGGGAGGACGATCTCGTTCTCTCCGCCGGCCAGGGAGCAGCGGCCCCGGAGACGACCGTCGTCATGACCCCGGACGGCCACCTTCTCACCGCCTCCCGATCCGTCGCCGGCCCACACCTTCCCCTCGCTGCCTACGAGCTTCCGGGCGAGGCGCTGCCCACCGGGACCTTCGTCGACGAGGCGGGCCCGCTGGAGCCCGCGGAGTGGGTCCTCGCCGTCTGGCACCAGGAGGGCGATTTGGCCTTCTGCCCCGGCAACTACGCGGAGACGCACAAGACGAACTGTGGTGAGCTCGCAGTCGAAGAGGTGCGCACCAGCCTGGCTCTTTCGCCCGAGATGACCGGGGGAGGGATCTTCGACCTCGACGGCGCGCTGGTGGCCGTCATCCTGCCGTGCGGGGACGGCTACGCCGCCTTGAGCCGGCCGAGCGTCTCGCGTCTGATCCGAATGGGCCGCAGCCTCGAAGGACAGCTCCTGGCGCTCTACGGGCTGCGGACGGTCCCCGTCAGCGGGGCCGCCGGGAGCCATCTCGGCGTCGAGCGAGGCGCGCTGGTGAGCGAGGTCTGGAACGGCCGCCCCGCCGCCGTGGCCGGCCTGCGCCCCGGCGACGTCATCGTGGGGCTGGGTGAGCAACCGGTCGGCTCGTCCCAGGATCTGCAGCCGCTCCTGCTGCCCCCGGAGCTGGCGCCCAGGCTCGTCCGGGTACAGAGGGGGCGGCGCAGCGTCGAGGTGGACCTGACACCCCGGCCGGCCTCGGAATCCGGCGTCGAGGGCGACGACGATCACGGGGTCCGTCTCGAGTCCGTTGCCGTGGGCTTCTCGGTGGGCTCGGTGGCCCCCGGGAGCGCTGCCGACCAGGCGGGGCTCCGCGACGGCGACCGGATCCTCCGCGTGGACAGCCGCGAGCCGCGGAGTGCGGCCGAGCTTCGTCGTGCTCTCGCTCGCCGCCGGCCGGTGTTCGTCGAGCTCGAGAGAGGGCAGCGGCGCCTCGGGATGCTGCTCGAGTAGATGAACGAGCTGTCCTCGCTCGGGCTCATCCTGCTGCTGGCCCTCGGCGCCGGCCATCTGGTGAAGTTCGCCCGGGTTCCCGAGGTGACGGGCTACATCCTCGCCGGGGTCGTCCTCGGGCCCTCGATGCTGGGCTGGGTCAGCACGCAGAACCTGTCGGCCCTGGAGATCCTGAGCGAGGTCGCGCTCGGGCTCATCCTGTTCTCGGTCGGCACCGTCTTCGAGCTCTCGCGCTTCCGCCGGGTCGGACGCCAGGTGCTCCAGCTGACACTCTACGAGTCGGCCCTGGCGGCGCTCCTCGTGACGGTTGGGATGCTGCTGCTCGGGGTGGGCTGGCAGGCGGCGCTGCTCCTGGGGGCGATCGCCGTCGCCACCGCCCCCGCCTCCACGCTCATGGTGATCCGCGAGGTGGACAGCGAGGGACCCCTCACCGACAGCCTGCTGGCGATCATCGCCCTCAACAACATCTACTGCATCATCGCCTTCAGCCTGGTGGGGGTGGCCATCGACCTCTCCTCCGGGCTCGGCTCCTCGGCGAGCTTCGTCGGCACGCTGTACGGGGCCCTCTACCCCCTCGTGTGGCAGCTGGCGGGCTCGGTGGCGCTCGGCTTCCTGGTGGGGTTGCTCCTGGCTCGATGGGCGTCGACCATCTCCGAGACCGGCGAGACGCTCATTCTCCTCGGGGGCTCGATCCTCTTCTGCGTGGGGGTGGCCCGGGTGCTGGAGCTCTCTCCCCTCATCGCCAGCATGGCGGTGGGCGCCACCATGGTGAACCTGTTCCACCGAAGCCAGCCCCTCTTCGAGACGTTGTCGGAGGCCGATCCGCCCTTCTACGCCATCTTCTTCGTCCTGGCCGGGGCTGACCTGGACGTCTCGCTGGTGGGCTCGCTCGGCCTGGTCGGTCTCGTCTACCTCCTGGGCCGTGCGGGGGGCAAGTTCCTGGGGGCCCAGATCGGCGCCCGCCGTCTGGGCATGGCGCCGAGCGTGCAGAGCTACCTGGGTCTCACCCTCCTGGCTCAGGCCGGACTCGCGGTCGGGCTGACGATCACGGCCGAGCACCGCTTCCCGGAGGTCGCCCCCGCGGTGACCGTGATCGTCCTGGCCTCGGTGGCGGTCTACGAGATGTTCGGGCCCATCGCCACCCGCTGGGCGTTGATGCGAAGTGGCGAGTCGCGCCTGGGCCAGCCGGAGGAGCTCGTCATCTGATCGGGAACCGCGGTCAACCGTCCGGATCGACCCGGTCCGTCCAGGGGAAGCCCTGAGAGAGGCCCCATGCACCCGCGTGTCCCCAAGGAACGAGACACGCGGGCGGGCCCGGGCCTAGTAGGCCAGGAGTTCGCGCAGCGCGGGGAGCAAGCGTCCTTTCGGTGAGTGGAGCGCCTCGAGTGCCTTCGCGAAGGGGACGGGGGTGTCCAGTGCGCCGAGACGGGCGATCGGCGCGTCCAGCCATTCGAAGGCTTCGCGTCCGACGACCGCCGCGACCTCGCCCCCGAAGCCGCCGGTCAGGGGGGCCTCATGGAGGACGAGGCAGCGGCCCGTCTTCCGCACCGAGTCCACAACTGCCTGGACGTCCCACGGCATCAGCGAGCGAAGATCGAGGACCTCGATCTCGCGTCCGTCTCCCGCGAAGGCCTCGGCGGCGGCGAGGGCCCAGGTGACTCCGATCCCGTAGGTGACGATCGTGGCGTGCCGGCCCTCGCGGGCGCGGCGCGCCCGGCCGATCGGCAGCGCGTAGTAGCCGTCCGGGACGCGCCCTTTTGCGGACCGGTAGAGGAACTTGTGCTCGAGGTAGAGGACGGGGTTCCCGTCCTCGAAGGCCGAGATCAGGAGCCCCTTGGCGTCGTGGGGCGTCGCCGGGGCCAGGACCTTGAGCCCGGCCACCGAGGTGAACCACGACTCCACGTTCTGCGAGTGGAAGGGGCCGGCGCCGACCCCGCCTCCGACGGGCACCCGGATGACCACGGGGATCCTGGCGCCCCAGCGCCAGTGTGTCTTGGCGAGGTTGTTGACGATCTGGTTGAAGCCGCAGGTGATGAAGTCCCCGAACTGCATCTCGACCATCGGCACGTAGCCGCCCAGGGCCAGGCCGAGGGCGGCGCCGATGGCCCCCGACTCGATGATCGGCGTGTTCCGAACGCGCGCCTTCCCGAATTCCTCGACGAAGCCCGCCGTGACCTTGAAGACCCCGCCGTACTCCGCGATGTCCTGGCCGAGAAGCACCACCCGCTCGTCGCGTCGCATGGCCGTTCTCAGGCCGTCGGAGATGGCATCCACGTACCGCCTTTCCGGCGCTCGCTCCTCCTGCTCCGCGTCCGGGGCACGGGGGACGAGGAGGCTCGGGGCGAACACGTCCGCGATCTTCTCCTCGACGCTCGCCCGCGGCTCGGGTGCGGTGAGGGCGTCCTCGACCAGGGCGTCGATGCGCGTCTTGTAGGCGGCCCGGATCGTCTCGAAGTCGCCCTGGCCCAGGACCCCCTGCTCGCGGAGGAGCATCTCGTATCGGGTCACCGGGTCCCTCCGCGCCCACTCCTCGAGGAGGGCCTTCGGAACGTAGTCGGTGCCCGAGGCCTCCTCGTGCCCGCGCATGCGGAACGTCTCGAACTCGAGAAGCGAGGGCCCGTCGCCTTGGCGCGCTCGCTCGGCCGCGTCCCGCACCGCCCGGTGGACGGCGAGGAGCTCGTTTCCGTCCACGCGCACCCCGGGCATCCCGTATCCGATGCCCCGGTCTGCGAGCTGGCGGCAGGCGTACTGCTCGTGGGCCGGGGTCGAGAGACCGTACTGGTTGTTCTCGACGATGAAGAGCACAGGAAGCTTCCAGACCGCGGCCAGGTTCAGGGCCTCGTGGAAGTCCCCCTCGCTCGTCGCCCCGTCGCCGGTGAATGCCGCAGCCACGCGCCCGCGGCCGCGGAGCTGCGCGGCCAGCGCCATCCCGCAGGCCACCGGCAGCATTGCGCCGAGGTGGCTGATCATCCCGACAATGCCCTTCTCGAGGTGACCGAAGTGGAAGGTCCGATCCCTCCCCTTGGTGAAGCCGCCCTCGCGGCCCAGGAGCTGGCGGAACAGCCGGGGCAGGTCGAGGTCCCGGCCGGTGAACACCCCGAGATTGCGGTGCATGGGCAGGATGAAATCGCGGGGGCCGAGGGCGGTCACGACACCGGTGGCGATCGCCTCCTGGCCGATCCCGGAGAACCACTTCGCGAGACGGCCCTGCCGAAGGAGAACGAGCATCTTCTCCTCGATCATCCGGGGGAGGAGAACCGAGCGATAGAGCTGCCGCAGCTGCTCGGGGGTGAAGCCTTCGATCGGGTTCTCCGCCTCCGGGGACGCCGCCCGGGGGTGGTTCATTCCCGTCATTCTCGGCAGACCGGACCGGGGAGGCAAACGGTGAAGCCGCCGAGAGGGCGCCGTCGGTCGGTGGCCGCAGCTACGGCGAGGTCGGGGCCTCCGCGCCTCCGGGGAACGCCAGGGCGAACCGGGACTCCAGCCATCGACGGAAGGGGCGGTGCATCTCCCCTTGCAGCTCGCGCTCGGCGAGCAGGGCCAGCTCGTCGCGCCGTCCGCCCAGGCCCAGGGCGAGCGCCCGCATCTGAACGACTCCGGGGTCGTTCGGTCTCTCGGCCTGGGCCCGCTCGAGCGCGGTTGCGGCCCGGTCATAGGCGCGGTGGGCCAGGGCTCCGACGCCTTCCCAGTACGCGAGCCCCGACGCCGATCCTCGCGCCGCCAGCACGCTCGCGATGCTCTGGCGGTGAACGGAGGTTCCCAGCATCCAGAGGGGGAGCGTCTCAAGGGACGTTTTCGTCAGGATCTCGTCGAGCTCGTCGAGGCCGGCGGTGGAGGGCGGGGCCCAGCTCGTCTCGGTGTCGATGATCCGACGCGTCTCGAAATGCACGATGCTGCGCTCCCGGAGGCCCGGTGGCCAGAGCCGCCGCACCAGCGCGCTCCGCTCGAAGGCGCGGCGGTTGTCGTCGATGTCCACCAGCGCGGAGTGGGCTTCCGACTCCGCCTTCAGCCACGTGCGGTCGACGCGGGTCGAGAGGCGCCGTGGGTAGTTGTCGACGAGGGGAAGGGCGTCGCGGGTGAGCTCGCGCAGCTCCTCGGTGCCCGCCAGAAGCTGCGCTCCGAGCTGTTCGGGCCGCTCGAACGCCACTGCCCGTAGCTCGGCCCCGACAACCGGGTCCTGCCATTGGCGGGCGAAGCGTTCCTCGGACACCGGGCCGCGGGCCTCACGGGTTCCCACCATCATCCATTCCATGCCGTAGCCGATCCAGAGCGAGCAGTCGTCGAAGACGTCGCAGAACCCGCGCAGGATCGACCGGGCCTCATCCGACCCCAGGGCGTGTACGGGCAGCCAGTAGGTGGCGATGCCGCCGTCGTCGAGACGGTCGCGGATCAGCTGGAAGTACTCGCGGCTGTAGAGGGAGACCACGCCGGCCACCTTGGGCGGCGGCGGCTCCCCGGTGATCAGGTCGTAGCGCTCGTCGGTCACCTGGAGGAAATGGCGGCCATCCTCGACGTGGACGCGAACCCGCGGGTCGAGAAGCGGGTGCTGGGCGGGATCGGGGAAGACGATCCCGCTCATCTCCAGGATCTCCCGCGAGGTGTCGACGACGTCGATGCGCTCCAGCTCTCGCGTGTCGGCGAGCGCCTTGGCGGTCATTCCCACCCCGTAGCTGATCAGCAGCGCACGCCGGGGCGCGGGGTGCACCGCGATCGGCCAGTAGACGAACAGCTTCATGTAGCGGCGCCCGCGGACCGTGGTTCCCGACATCCAGAAGCTGTCGGTGCAGAGCCGGTAGTAGTTGGGCACGCCGAAGTCTTCGAAGTCGCGCCGCAGATAGACGATCGTCTGAGCGATCCCTTCTCGGATCGCCACCGGCTTCGAGCCGTCGGATCCGAAGCGGAGGGCCAGGGCGGCGAAGTAGTGTCGCTGCATCAGCCCAAACGGGAAGAGCACGCCGTGCAGCGCGAAGAGGGCCAGCCCCGCTCCCAGCGCGAGCCGCCAGACGGGGGAGCGTTGCCGTCGCGGGGGTGGCGGTACGACGAGCGCCACCACTCCGTACCCGAGGGCCAGGACGAAGAACGACCGCTCCATCCCCAGCCCCGGCACCAGAACGAAGCCGGCGAGGAGCGAGCCGATCATGGCGCCGATGGTGTTCGCCATGGTCAGCCAGCCCGCGGCGCGGGTCTCGACGTCGATCTCCCGGTTCACGGCCTCCCCGAGCAGCGTGAAGAGGATCCCGGACAGGAGTGACACCGGGAGCATCAGGCGAAGCCCGCCCCCGAGGATCTTTGGCCACCCGTACCACAGGGGAACGAGATCGGCGGGCTCTCCTCGATGGAACCCCGCGTACACGGCGACGGTCAGGATCCCCATGAGCAGCGCCAGCGGAGCGAGGAAACGCGAGGCCTCCGGGTCGAGCCGCAGCCACCGCGAGGCCACGAGCCCTCCCGCGCCGATCCCGAGCAGGACCACGGCCAGCATCGCGGCCAGCACCGCGCTCGTGCTGCTGAAGAACATACCCAGGAACCGGAACCAGACGACCTCGAGGGCGAGCAGCAGACCGCCCGAGAGGAAGGCCGCGGCGAGGACCCGCTGCGTGACGAAGGTGAGCCGACGCGCGGGCCGGCTCACCCTCGCGCTCTCGTTCACTCGTTCGCTGCCGGCCAGGTACCGCGATGCCGCCACCGCCCCGACCGCGGCGATCAGGTCCAGGCTCGCCGCGGCCAGCCCAGTGCCCAGGACCCCGAGGCGCTCGATCAGGACCGCCTCACCGGCGAGGGCGCCCGCTACCGCGCCCAGGGTGTTCCAGCCGTAGAGCCGTCCGAGCACTTGGCCGAAGTGGGGGTCGCGGGAGGACAGGGCCTTCACCAGTATCGGCAGCGTTGCGCCCATCGCGGTGGCGGGGAGGAGCAGCAGGGCGAACGCGATGGTGAGACGCAGGGGGTTGAGGAGCAGGGGCCGGTCGAGCAGGGGACGGAACACGGGGGCGAGCACGTCGGCGAGGTGGGGGAGGACGACGACCAGGAGGACGCCGCTCGCGGCGATCGCCAGCTCGAGGCCGGCGTAGACGAGGATGGGCCGGGTCACGCTCCCGCCGTGTCGAGCGGCAAGGGCATTCCCCAGGGCCAGACCGCCCATGAAGCTCGCCAGGACGATGGATGTGGCCCAGACGCTGTTGCCCACGGCGAGACCGGCCTGCCGGAACCAGAGCGTCTCGAAGATGAGAGCCGCCGCACCGGAGAGGAAGAAGATGGCGCTGAGTGCCGGTGTCAGTGCTCGATGTCCCGGATCTCTATCCACGTCGATCATCGCCTCGTGCCCGTCATTCCTACCACGTCGAAACCCGTGACGCAGCCGGCGCGGGACCCGTGATTCTACCGCCCGCGCCCCACGCGCAAACCGCTGCCGGGTGAGCTAGCATCCGCCCGTGCTCGATCGCATCTGGACCGGCTTCTTTCTCGTCGCCTTCCTGGCTGCCGTCTTCCAGTCGCTGGTGCTGGGTCAGACCGGGGTTTGGGCGGACATGGTGGCCGCCGCCTTCGACCTCTCGAAGACTGGGTTCGAGATCGCCCTCGGTCTCACCGGCGTCATGTGCCTGTGGCTCGGCATCATGAAGATCGGGGAGCGCGGGGGAGCGGTGGACCTGCTGGCCCGCGCGTTCGGACCGTTGCTGAGGCGGCTCTTCCCGTCGATTCCCGCCAGCCACCCGGCCACCGGCTCCATCGTCATGAACATGGCCGCCAACATGCTGGGGCTCGACAACGCTGCCACCCCTCTCGGTCTCAAGGCGATGAAGGAGCTTCAGGAGCTGAACCCGAAGGCCGACACCGCCACCAACGACCAGATTCTCTTCCTCGTCCTCAACACCTCGGCGGTGACGGTGATCCCGGTGGCGATCTTCACCTACCGGGCCACCCTGGGGGCCGCGGACCCGACCGACGTCTTCCTCCCGCTCCTGATCGCGACGAGCTGCTCCACCCTGGCCGGGCTCGTGGTCACCGCCTTCGTGCAGCGGCTGCGGCTGCGGGACCCGGTGATCCTCGCCTACGTCGCGGGCCTGGTGGCGCTCGTGGGGGGGCTGGTGGCCTACTTCAGCCAGCTCGACCGGGACGCGATGCAGCGTCAGTCGTCGCTGCTCAGCAACTTCACTATCTTCACCGTGATCATCCTCTTCATGGTCCTGGCCGTCCGGCGACGCGTCTCCCTTTACGAGAGCTTCATCGAGGGGGCGAAGGAGGGCTTCGGGGTCGCGGTGGGGATCATCCCCTACCTGGTGGCGATGCTGGTGGCGATCGGGGTGCTGCGGGCCAGCGGGACACTGGACATCCTCCTCGACGCCGTGCGCTGGGCGGTCACCGGACTGGGTCTCGACGCGCGCTGGGTGGACGGGCTCCCGACCGCTCTGGTGCGGCCCCTGAGCGGGAGTGGCGCGCGGGGCATGATGATCGAGACCATGAACACCCACGGACCTGACTCCTTCGCCGGCCGCCTAGTCAGCGTCATCCAGGGAAGCACCGAGACGACCTTCTACGTCCTTGCGGTCTACTTCGGCTCGGTCGGCATCCGGAAGACGCGCCACGCGGTGGGGTGCGGCCTGGCCGCGGACCTCGCGGGCATTCTCGGCGCGATCGCCGCGACCTACTTCTTCTTCGGCTAGGACCCACAGCGACCATGCCCCCCGGAGCCCGTGCCGCCCTGCTCACCGCCTGTGTGCTGTGGGCGGTGTCCTTCGTCGCCACCCGGGTGGCCCTCGAGACGACGCCGCCCCTGGTCGTGGTGAGCCTCCGGCTGCTCGTGTCGGCCGGGTGTTTCCTGCCTTGGATCGTGAGGTCCGGCGGGGTGGCGGGCATCGGCGGCGCACGGGGCCTGGGGCGCCTCTTCGGGCTCAGCCTGTTCGGGGCCGGGCTCCACTACGGGCTGCAGACGGTGGGGCTGCAGTACACCACCGCGTCCAATGCCTCTCTCTACGCGGTCACCGCGCCGATCACGATCCTGCTGCTGTCGGCGATGTTCCTCGGCGAGCACGTCACCGTCCGGAAGGCGCTCGGGGTGGCCCTCGCGGTGGCCGGGGTGCTGGTGGTGATGGGCGCGGAGACGCTGACCTCACTCCAGCTCGACGCTCCCGTCAGGGGCGACCTGCTCGTGCTCGTGAGCATTGTCATGTGGGGACTGTTCACCGTGCTCGGGAAGAAGGTGACCGACGAGCTCGGGGCCCTCAAGGTGACTTCCTGGGTCACGCTCATCGGCGCCCTCTGGATGGCGCCGGTGGGTGCGTTCGAGATGTCGGCGACCGGGTTCTCGCCGGGCCGCATGACGCTCGACGCCTGGCTCGCGATCGGCTTCCTCGGCATCGGATGCTCGTTCCTCGCGGTACTGCTCTACTTCGTTGCGCTCCGGAGGACGGAGTCGCAGAAGGTGGGAGTCTACCTCTACACGATCCCACCGATGACCGCGGTGGTCGCGGTGCCGTACCTCGGCGAGACGCTCAGCGTGAACCTGATCCTCGGTGCGGTCCTGGTGATCGCCGGGGTCGCCCTCACCGAGCGTGGCTAGGCCGTCGTCTCCTCGCAGCGGATACCGAGGCGGTCCAGCTCGTCGAGGATCGGGTTGTAGACCGCCGGTTTGATCGGGGCGATGACGCCGCGCTCCGTGACCTCGCCCTGGAGGATCAGGCGAGTGGCGATCGCCACCGGCAGGGACACGGTGCGGGCCATGGCGCTGTCGCCACCGGGGATGCCGAAATCGATGAGAGTCGAGTGGACGCGTCGTACTCCCTTGGGCGGCTCGATCACGAACTCGTGCCGGAGGACGATCAGGTCCCGCTCGTCGGGGCCGAAGGCGCAGCGCTCGCGCATCCGCGCCGCCATCACGTCGACGTTGCCGCCCTCGCTCAGGGGGAGTGGGGCGTCCTCGAAGACGCCAAGCCAGTCCAGCTTCGTGATCGCCGGGTGGTCGGCGGGAATGCCTCGCTTCCGGGCCAGGGCCTCCTCCGCGGGCTCTCCTCCCACGATTCCGGCGATCCACGTGCGGTAGGTGAGCCCGGCCAGGTCGGAGCGCGGCGCGGTGTCGAACAGGCCCAGCTTGACCCAGTGATACCAGGACTCGCAGTGGCCGAGGTTGCGGAGTGTCCCGCGGAACATGGTCCTCACGTCCTCGAGGCCGTAGAGCTCCTGGTAGGGGAGCGAGTCGCGGTTGGGGTAGCCCTCGAGCTCGCCCGCACCGGGCACCGAGACGCGCTCGGGGCTCGCGAACAGCTCGTCACCAGGGACCTCGACGATCTGCCCGTCCCGCAGGTAGCGCCCGGGGTTGGTGGCGGCGACGAGGACGCCACGGGGCGCCCAGGAGAACTTGTAGCCGATGGGGTTGGTGTTGGCCTCGGGGGCGGGCAGGCCGCCGCAGTAGGAGCGGAATGAGACGACCTTCGCGCCGTCGGCCTCTGCCTGGTGGATGATGCGCATGGCCGACATGTGGTCGATGCCCGGGTCCACGCCGCACTCGTTGAGGAAGGTCAGGTCGGCCGCGCTCGCCCCCGCGTCCAACGCCTTCATCTCGGGGCTGATGTAGGACGTGGTCGACATGTGCTTGCGGTGCTTCAGGCAGAGATTCGCCACCTTCACGTGCTCGGTCGCCGGGAGGAGGGACACCGCAAGGTCGTGACCCGCAATCAGCCTCTCCAGGGCCGCCTCGTCCTTCACGTCGAGGGCCACGGCCGTGCCCCGCTCACGGCCCGCGACCAGGGCCTCCGCCTTGCTCACCGTGCGCGAGGCGAGGGTGACCTCGAGGTCCGGCTGATCCGTCAGGTAGTGGACGAGCGGACGCGACACCAGGCCGGCGCCGAGGACCAGGACACGCTTCATCGAGCACCTCTCTTGGGGCTGCCCCTGCTCACCGGGTCTTTCACCGCAGGAAGTCGCCCATGTAGCTGAACGCGGAGGGAAACTCACCGCGCCACAGGATGACCGAGCGCCGGATCGGGTCGGGGAGCCCCGCGTCCTCCAGATCACCGGCCAGATTGGCGCCCGCCAGCGCGGGAATGAACGGAAGGAGGGCCTCCGAGAAGGTCTCGGAGGCCTCGCGGGGCAGCTCGCAGGGCAGGTTGCCGACCGCCATGACCGCCAGTCCCGGGCCTTCGAAGCCCGAAGTCGCCGTGCGAGTCGCCGGATCGTAGACGTACACCGGATCGCCGGGCCCGGTGTCTCTCACCGTGCAGGCGAGGGAGCCGTCCACGTCGCAGGTGATGTCGCCCACGACGAAAAGCCGGGGCGCCTCGACGCCGGAGAAGAGGGACCGCAGCTGTTCCGCGTCGGCCAGCTTCGGGTACTCTGGGGCCCAGAAGATCCCGTTCACGAGCACCGTGAGCCACCGGAGGTGAGGGCCAAAACGTGACCGGTACTGCTCGCCGTGGTCGTAGTAGTGCTGCAGGTCGAAAGGTCGGGCGGCGTCGACCGGCTCCACCAGATGCTCCTCCTTGTAGACCACCTTGGCCAGGACTTCGCCGGGCGCGCCGCCCTGCTCCATGAAGTCCTCGAGCCGATCGGGGGTCACCCCGATGTGGGGCAGCAGGTCGAAAACCTCCTGGGCGCCCCGCGAGACGTGACCGTATCCGGTGAACCCGACCACCATCGGCCGCAGGAACTCGGGCAACCCCTCGGTGGCGATGCGCTGGCCGATTCGCGAGACCGCTGCTTTCGCCGTACCCAGGTCCGGGTACTCGTGAGTGGGCTTCAGCTCCTGGAAGGGCGTGCGGTGGCCCAGGGCGTCGAGGCGACGGCCGAGGGCCCAGAGCGTATCGATCATGCCGGCGATGCCCGCGAAGCGCCCGAAGAAGATGAGACGTCGCCCCTCCGCGTCCGTGACGAGCTCGTAGTCCAACAGGGTACAGCCGCGCTCCACGAGGCTTCGGAGCATGTCCATGTTGTAGGGCTGTCCCTTGATCGTGTGCGAGAAGAAGAAGTACGCGCCCCCAGGGCGGAAGCAGCGGGTCGGCATCTCCTTGATGCCCAGCACGACCTCACAGTCTCTGACGTCGCCGTCCAGCGCTGCCCCGGCCTCGGCATAGGCGGCATCGGGAAACACGCGTCCCGCGAATCGCTCCACGAGCACCTCGACACCCTGTGACGACAGCTGGCGCACCGCATCCGGCGTCAGTGGCGCGCGGCGCTCCCAGGTGTTCTTGTCCTCGAGGCGGATTCCGATCCGATTGGCCAAAGACGCCTCCTCTGGGCAATCCCGCCGGCGTCGCGACGGGCGCGTTCCGTGTGCTCGTACCCGGTCCGGATGGGGAAATCAAGTGTGGAGTCACTTCACATGGCTTCGCCAGGATCCGCTGCCCGACGTGCCGGACGAGCGCGCTGTGTCCGTGCTCGGGCCGCGGGAGGAACTTCTGCCCTCATGTGACAAGAAGAGGCAGCTCGTTGGGGCCGAGTGGCCCCAGGAGAAGGTCCAATGCCAGGCGCCGGCCGGTATCCGGAACAGCCAGTCCCCGCCTTCGCGTCCGGCTATCCGGGGTAGTGATGTCGTTTCCAGCCGTCGGCAGCCAACAGAGACTATCGGTCATAAACCCCGGTTGAAGGCGCCCAGTAGTCGTCGGCCAGGTTCTGATGTAGCTGCTCGCTCAACTCCTTCACCAAAGCCGCCATTCCTTCGGATTCGGCAATATTGAGATTCTCCTCAGGATCCCTTTGATGGTCATATAGCATCCGGCCCGTCTCTCTTCTCTCGGGATCATGCCATTCAGTATAGAAGTACCTCTCCCCGACCAGCGTAACGCCGTTCATCCATTTGCTGATTGCGAAGTCCTTCACTCGTGCATTCGGATCGCGCAGCATCGACGCCAGGCTCGCTCCTTCGAGTTCCTGACTGGGATTGGGTAGATCGCACAACTCATTGAGGGTGGGATACAGGTCGACCAATTCCACAATGCCATCGGCCTTACCCGTCGTGGCTTCAGGCGCCGACATCAGCAGGGTCGTTCTCAGGGAAGTCTCAAAGTTTACATGCTTGCACCACATGCCGTGCTCGCCCAGATTCCAGCCATGGTCGCCCCAGAGCACTATGATCGTATTCTCTCTCAATCCCAGCCTGTCCAGTTCTTCCAGCACCTGCCCGATCAACGCATCCGTAAACGACACACAGGCGTAGTAGCCGTGCACCAGCGTTCTGGCGACACTGTCGCTGACCGGGCCTTCTCCCGGGATGCCATAGTAGGCTCTGAGCTCGCCCCAGTTGGATCTAGCCTGGTCCGGTGCGTTCTCCGGGAAGAAGGGGTTGTCAGCCAGTTCGATCTCTTCCCGCTCATAGAGGTCCCAGTACTTCTGAGGCGCATTGAACGGCAAGTGGGGCTTCAGGAAACCCAATGCAAGAAAGAAAGGCTGGTCGCTGCTCTTGAACGTTCTCAAGTACTCGATGGCCTTCCGGGCGTATTGGCCATCAAAGTAGGCCGTGTCGGGCACGTCTGCCTTTTCCCACGGCAGGGCGGCGCCCGATGTCCTGCTCTTCGCAATGGCGAGGTTGTCGTCGGTGATGTAGTTCTGCCAGCCTTGATCGGACCACGATTCATCCGGTCGTCTGTGATGATCAAGCCGAAAGGGCGTTTCACTCCAGGCCTTGGCCTCATTGTCCGCCGGGGTGTGAAATACCTTGCCCACCGAAATGGTCCGGTAACCGTTATTCCTGAAATGCTCCGGAATGGTGACCGCATCGGGCGCTTCTACATCGGCTTGGGCGTAGTACTGCAGGAATCGATTGTAGGTGGGCCGGGTGCCGGTCAGTAGGCTGGCTCTGGAGGCGCCGCAAACCGGGACATTGCAGTAGGCCCTCGTAAAGGTCACGCCCGTGGCAGCGAGCCGGTCGATGTTGGGTGATTGGACTTGCGTTGAACCATAGGAATTCAGCTCCGGACGAAGATCGTCCACCGCGATGAAGAGGACGTTGGGTCTTGCCGGCTCTCTATCCCCACCGCAATTGCTGCATAGTGCGGGGCTGGCTAGTAGTACGACGGAAACGAAGAGATTGCGCATGGTATTCATCCACTGAAAGGGGCCCAGATCCGGCCAAGCCGGATCCCTCGCATGGCCATCATAGTTGGAGAACGGCAGGTTGGGGTGCTGAACCCCGCTCCTGGTCGCCGGGCTTGATGCCCGAAGCCTGAAACCGCGTTGAGCCACCGGGAGGTGGGCGCCGAGGCGCGACCGGTACTGCTCGCCAGTCCGATTGGCCAAGGCACTTCCTCCGGGCGAGCCCTCCGCACTATGGCCGGCGGGCTCCGAGTGCTCGCACCCCTTCCGGCCTTGACAGATGCGACCGATCGGTCGTGCCAGCGACCATGCCGCTCACGCGCTTGAGCTCCAAACCCGCGGCGCCGCGGCGCGTCAACGTCCGTTCCTCCGAAGGTTGGTTGGCGTCTTGAGATGGCCCGCGACCCCTCTCGGTCTCGGCGAGGGGCTGACGGGCTGGAGCCTCGACGGGGGCGAGATCCGCGCCGACCTGGAGCACGGTCGGGACTGAGGGATGTCAGAATCGGTGGGAGGAGGTGGTCCATGGACCCGTCCGCGTTGACCGCCGAGGAGCTGACCGCGCTCGTTCGGAGGGTCTTCCAGCCTCGCTCGGGTGACCGTGCCCTGGCAATGATCGTCGACCTTCCGGATCGGGTAGCGCCCGACAACGAGCGGTGGCGGACTCGGCGACAGCTCGCCACGGCCTGGGCCGAGGCCCTCGCCTCGGCCAGAGACGCCCACGGCCTGGACGTCCACCTCTACTGGTACCGCAACGCCCGCAGCAACAACGCCGATCTTCCCCAGGGAGCGTGGCGGCAGGACGGGGGCCGCGCACCCGAGACGGCCGACGATCTGGACGACGCGCGGGCGGTCCCCCTCCGACAGGTGCTCTCGTCGCACACGCTGGTGATGGCCCCGACGGAGTTCTCCGCCACCGCGCCCCTCAAGGTCCTGTCGCGGGAGCTGGGTTTCCGAGCCGCGACGATGCCGGGGTTCGGTCCGCCGATGATCCCCGCGCTGCGTCTCGACTACACCGAGATCAACCGGCGCGTCCGGCTCCTCAAGGCGCTCCTCGACCGCGCGGCCTTCGCGGATCTTGCCTTCACGGTCGACGGCTCGATGACCCGATCGCTGCGGCTCGATTTGAGGCACCGCACGGCCCACGCATCCGGCGGCCTGTTCCCGGAGCCCGGCACGGCCGGCAACCTGCCGTCGGGTGAGGCCTACATCGTGCCCTACGAGGGAGAGAGGCCGGCCGAGCCCAGCAGGAGCGCGGGACTGCTGCCGGTGCAGCTCGGGGAGGAGGTCGTCGAGTACCGGATCGAGAAGAACCGCGCCGTCGGGGTCGTCTCCACGGGCCCCGAGTCGCGACGTGAGGCCCAGCACCTGAGCCGGGAGCCGGCCTACGGGAACGTGGCCGAGCTGGGCCTCGGCGTCCTCGGCGACTTCGGCATCCTGCCGATCGGCGAGGTGCTGCTCGACGAGAAGCTGGGCCTGCACATCGCCTTCGGACGGAGCGATCACTTCGGCGGCCAGGTCGGCCCGCCGCAGTTCAGCCGCCCCGAGGCGGTCGTCCACCAGGACCGCGTCTACGTGCCGGCGATCCAGCCGCGGGTCCTGGCCGCCCGCGTCGACCTCCACCGCGCGGACGGGCGGAAGCTCAAGCTCATCCGCGACGGGCGCTACGTCATCGACTTCGACGCCGAGATCGCCTGAGCTTTCGTCGTCAGGCCCGTCTCCACCTCCGCCAGCCGGCCGTCGCCACAGGGGAGAGCCAGAGGGCCAGGCAGAGCACTCCCAGGGCGAGCGACTGCGGGCGCTCGAAGAACGCGAGGAGCGAGCCTTCCGATGCATTGAGAGTCCCGATGAACCGCTCCTCCAGTGGAGCGCCGAGGACGATGCCCAGAACCACGGGACCCAGGGGGATACGCCACTGGTCGAGGACGAAGCCAAGGAGACCCATCGCCAGCATCACCCCGATGTCAAAGTAGCTGCTGTTCACCGCGTACGCGCCCATCACGCAGAAGAGGAGGATGATCGGGAGCAGGATGCGGTGGGGGACACGGACGAGGGCGGCGCCGGCCTTGATCGCGAGGAAGCCCACGGGAAGGAGCACGAGGTTGGCCAGAAGGAAGATGAGGTAGACGCTGTACACGAGCACCCCGCCTTCCCGCTCGAAGATGTCGGGGCCCGGCATGACGTCTTTCATCATCAGGATGCCGATGACCAGGGCCGTCACCGAGTCGCCCGGGATCCCGAAGACGAGGGTCGGCACCCACGCCCCCGCGAGCGCGCTGTTGTTCGCGGCCGTCGCGTCGGCGACGCCCTCTAACAAGGGATCGGGTGGGGGCTGGCTTGGATCAGTGCCCCTCGACGCGCTGAGAGGGGCAGCGATCTCGGGACTCAGGCATTTCCCTCCCCCTGCGTGCGTGTCCCGTGAGAGCCTTCGGGAGACGCCCAGCGACACCCACGCCGCGATGTCGGCGCCCGCCCCCGGCAGCATGCCCACCGATGCCCCGATTCCCGCCGAACGGAGCGCCGCCCGCTTCCGCCGCCACAGCTCGGAGAGGGCGAGACCGAAGACCGACCCGAGACCCTTTCCCAGCTTGCCGCCATCCTGGTCCGGGGAGCCGCGTGCTGTCGCCCCGTCCGGGTGGCGGTCGAGCACCAGGAGGTTCCGCAGGACCTCGGAGAGGCCGAAGAGTCCGATCATCGCCGGGATGAAGTTGATCCCCCGGTAAAGCTCCGCGATCCCGAAGGTGAACCGCTCGCTCCCGTGGGCGGTGCTCAAGCCCACGGTGGAGAGGGCGAGCCCCAGGATCAGGCCCAGCGCCGCCCGCAACGGCGATCCCCGTGAGGCGGCGACCGCGGACCCCAGTCCCAGGAGGTAGAGCCAGAAGTACTCGACGGTCCCGAACAGGGCGGCCAGCCGGGCCAGTGATTGGGCAAACAGCATGAGCACGACCGCGCCGACCAGGCCGCCGGCCACGCTGAACACCAGGCAGGTCCCCAGGGCCCGCTCCTGGAGCCCTCGTTTCACCAGGGCGTGGACGTCGTCCGTGTAGGCGGCGGACGAGGGTGTTCCCGGGATCCGCAGAAGGGTGTTCGGGATGTCTCCCGCGAAGATCGCGCAGGCCACCAGCGTCACCACCGCGGCGATCGCGTGAACGGGGTCGAGGTGGAAGGTGACCGGCACGAGCAGTGCGACCGCCATGGTGGCGGTCAGCCCGGGTATCGCACCGATGAAGACCCCATAGACCGCGGCCAGGACGATGATCATCAGCACGCCGGGGTCGAGGACGGCGTGCACCGCCCCGGTCACGTCACCACCCCAGCAGTCCCCGGGGCAGGTCGACGCGAAGGAGGATGTGGAACACGACATAGACCGGGAGAACGACGAGGGCGGCCAGCACCGTCGCACGTGCGTGGCTGACTCCCAGCCTCCAGAAGAGCAGCCCCAGCAGAACGCCCCCCGTCAGCAAGAAGCCCACGGGCCTCACGAGGAGGATGAAGAGGACGACGAAGCCGATCCCCTCGGCGAAGTGCACCCAACCCTTCACGGTCGGGCGGTCGCTTCCCGTTCTCTTCAGGCCCCGTTTGGCCACCAGTGCCGCGAGCACACCGCCGAAGGCGAGGGCGAGGACGCTCGGATAGACCATCGCCCCGAAGCGGGCTCGCCGAATGGACGCGAAGGCGTCACTTCGGATCAGCTCTCCGAGGGCCCGGTCTGCGTGGACCAGGGTCGCGCGGGCCGTTTTCGGGTCTTCGTACCGCCAGTCGAATCCCTGGCGGGCCATGAACTCCCTAAACTCCGCCGTGTGCACCACCCGCTTCAGCGCGGGGACGAGAACGTCCAGGATCTCCTCCGGCGTGTCTCTCGGGACGCCGAGGGCCCGCCACCCCCCGAGCGACCAGTCGTACCCCTGCTCCTCGAAGGTCGGGACGTCCGGGAACCTCGGCGTGACCCGCTCCGGGGACATGACGCCCAGGCACCGGACCTTGCCCGCCGCCATCTGGACCGCCGCCTCGGGCAGGCTGCAGGCGACGACATCGACGGTCCCGGCCAATAGCTCGGTCATCGATGGAGCGGCACCCTGGCTGGAGAGCCAGCTCAGGCGCGCCGGGTCCTCCCCGATCGCCGCGTACCAGCCGGCGAGGGCCAGGTGCCAGATGCCGCCCTGTGAGGTCCCCGAGGCCTTGAGCGTGTCGGGAGAGGTCTTGATGTGCCCTTCGAGCTCCTGCAGGGTCTGCCATGGGGCATCGGCCCTGACGAACAGCGCGGCGGCATCGCGGTTGAAGAGAGCGAGGGGCACGAAGCTCTCGTGGGTCACGTCGGTCAGCCCCCGCCAGTGGAGCATGTTGAGCTCCACCGTCATCATCGTCATCGTGTAGCCGTCGGGCCGGGCCCGCGCCCCGCGGCTGTGGCCGGTGACCCCCTGGCCGCCGGTGGCGTTGATGACGTTGACGTTGACCCCCAGGTCCTGCTCGAGGAGGACGGCGATCTGCCTCGAGCACCGGTCGGTTCCGCCCCCCGCCCCCCAGGGGCACAGGATGAAGATCGGCCGGTCGGGGAACTCCCCTTCGGCCCGACACCCCGAAAGGCCCAGAAAAAGAAGCCCGGCCAGAAGACCGAGCGCGGTACGGGGGAGCACCCTCACAGCCCTACCAGTCCGGGAGACCCGCCTCCGCGAGCCAGGCGACGACGTCACGGTTGAAGTCGTCGGGCTGGGTCAACGAGACTGCGTGGCAGCTCGTGGCATAGACCGGGAAGCGAATCGTCCTCGTGCCGATGGCGGGGAGGTTCGCGTAGGCGTCTGGCCGGTACTCCAGGACGATCTGTCCTGTCCGCTCCGCACCCGCCGGCTGCTCCCGCTCGTACCGGACGCCCGCCAGGATCTCCGTGTGCCGGGCCAGCGCCGGAGGGATGGCCTCGGAGTAGACCACCAGGTCCAGGGCGGCATTGGTGACGAAGGTGCGCACGTGCGCCACGTTCTTCAGGAACATGCGCCCGAAACGAGGCACCCGGTAGTTCACCTCGTACCCGCGGACCCAGGCGACGTTGAAGAAGTGGAAGGCCCAGTTGGCCTCCTGGTTCAAGCCGAGGAAGTACCGGTCCCACGGCTGCAGGGGGCCGAACACCGACTCCACGTCACCGGGTTCGACCAGTGCGAGCCACTCCTCCAGGCGGCTCAGCCTCAGGAACAGCAATTCGTCGAGTGAGTCGCCTCCCGCCGCCGTCCGGCCTTCGCTGTCGTAGTCCGGGTCGTACAGCCGGTAGGCCGAGAGGCGATTCGAGGCGTAGAGTTCCGGAATCCGCGTGACATCGGTCCCGGTGACGAGTGAGAGCTGCGAAGTGAAGCGGAGGAGCCGTCCCGCGTTCGCGAAGAAGCTGTTCAACCACCCGGCCGGCCTGGTGTAGATGTAGGGGTCGCGCCCCGCCGCCTCTTCGATGAAGACGAAGGGGTCAGGGTACCGCCGTGGATCGTAGGGGATCCCCACCTCGCGGCCGATCTGGTACAGCACGGATTCGGGCTGGCTCCACAGCCGCTCCGTGACCTCCCACTGATATCCCATGCTCAGGGTCGGCTGGACGAGAATCTGGTGGCCGAACTGCCGGGCCACGACCTCGGGTGGGACGATCTGCCCCTGGTACTCCGGGAAGACCGCTTCAAGGTGGGCCTGTATCTCCGTGGCGAGGGCCGGGTCCTGGTACATCTCCGTCCCGTCGCCATAGGACGCGTAGTTCAGCAGGAGGTGCAGCATAACCGTGGCGCGCGCGCCTCCGTAGCTCTCACCCACGATCACGACGGGGTTACTGCGAAGCTCGGGGTGACGGGCGAGGAACCGCAGCAGCAGACGGACGAAGTCGGCCCCGTCGAGGAAGGAGTTGAAGTTCTGGGCGTTGAACTCGCGAAACCGGATGTCCCAGTCCGCCACGTTGGCCAGCAGGCTGTAGGAGAAACCGGTCTGCCGGGCGTCGATATACAGCAGGTTCCCGAGGCGCGTCCAGGAGCGGGGATTTGGGATGTACTGGTCGCCTCCTCCACTCTCGATACGATTGTCCAGCGTGTAGCGAGACGTGTACATGCTCATCAGGCCCGAGCTCGATGCGGATCCCGGCCCGCCGTTGAAGAACACGAAGAGAGGCCGTGCCGTGGAGTCGCGGTCGGCGGCGTGGAAGCTGTACCAGAGCCGGGCCTCGGAGGACCTGAGCTCCATCCAGGACGCGCGGCTGCCGTAGTGGAAGTAGAAGGACACCGGCTCCATGGCGATGAATCCGGCTTCGTTCTGGAGTGCCCAGGCCTCTTCCGTGCTCCAGTGGAGCGTGACAAGGAGGGCCGCCGCGAGAACGAAAATGTCGAGCAAGCGGGCCAATCGCTTCATGTCGTCCTCCGTGGCCGAGCGACTCGCTCCCACCGACGCGCTTCAACGCGAGTCGTCGTCGGTCAGATGCCGAACGAAACCCCGAGGGTCAGCCGAAAGCCGGAGAGATCCAGGGCGAAGTCCCCGCGCCGGCCGTCCGTTGAGCCCTCGGGCCAGTCGTTGGTGGGCCGCTCGAGATCCAGTCTCCCCCAGGGCGCGGTGATACTGTCCTCCGCGATCGCCCACTCTCCTTCCCACTCGACTCTCTCGCCGCCGCGGACCTGACCTCCCGGGCCGGAGGGGCTCGTCACTCTCTGATACGCGTAGCTGCCCTCCGCGAAAAAGGCCAACCTCCCTCCAACTGCGTATTGGAACCTGAGCCCGACCTCCGCGGCGAGGCCGGTTCCCTCGCCGCGCCCATCGAGCCCGCCCGCCGTCTCGAAGACGAGCCCGTTCATGCTCGGTCCTCGCATCGAGAAGGCATAGCTCCAGTCGGACACGTGCTCGAAGTCGGCGAAGAGGGGCCCACCGACGAGGAATCCCTCCAGTCTCGACTTGTCTCCAAGGGGCCGACCGACATGAATCCCGACGAGCGGAGCCCAGGCCTTGGCCGAGAGCGTGTAGGGCGTGTAGGTCAGATCCTCAATCCTCACGTCGCCGTAGTAGTCCTCGCGTGTGTATTGGGCGCGTACGTCGTTCGACCCTCCGGCCGTGAGGAACTGGAGGCCGACGGAGAACGCGAGGGATTCATTCTGCCTCCGCTTCACCCTCACCCCCATCGACCACGAGGCACCGATCGTGGGCCTCTCGCCCGATTGCTCCCGCTCCCACGACACGATCTCCCCGTTGTTCTGCAGGGCCTCCAGCTGAGCGTCGAAGAGGTGCTGTTGGACCCGCTGGTCGTGGTCCCGTACGAGGTTCAGATCCGTGGCCGCCGCGCTGGCCAGGCCTCCGTACCCCTCGACCACCCACCGTCGTTCGTCCCCCGATCGCTCGGGAACGGTCTCAGCCGGGATCGCTTCCTGCGCCCACACACCGGGGCTCGCTCCAAGCGCACCCATCGAGAGGAGGACGAGGCCAAGACGAGATGTCTTCATGTCGATCTCCTCGCTTCACTCCGCGGCCTGGCCCGCCTCCGCCAGCCAGGCGGCAACGTCGTGGAGCAGTTCTGCGGGCTGCAACAGAGAGACGGAGTGGCCACTCCTGGCATAGATCGGGAAACGGATCGTCCTCGCGCCGATGGTCGCGAGGTTCGCGGTTCCATCCGGCCGGTACTCGAGAATGATTCGTCCCGGCCGTGCCGTGCCCGCCGGCAGATCCCGCTCGTGGCGGACACTCGTGAGGATCTCGGTGTGTCGGGCGAGAGCCGGGGGGATGGCTTCGGCGTAGAGCACCAGGTCGTAGGCGGCATTGGTGACGAACGTGCGCACGTACGCCACGTTTCCCAGGAACATGCGACCGAAGCGGGGCAGGCGGTAGTGAACCTCGTACCCGCGGACCTGAGCCACGTTGTAGAAGTGGAAGGCCCAGCCGGCCTCCTCGTTCAAGCCGAGGAAGTACCGATCCCACGGCTGTAGCAGGCCGAACACCGACCCGACATCACCGGGTTCGACCAGGGCGAGCCACTCCTCCATTCTGCCCATCCTCAGAAACAGCAACTCGTCGACGGAGTGGTCCCCTGCCACCGGCCAGTCGGTCTCGTAATCCGGGTTGGCCACACGGTAGGCCACCAGACGATTCGCGGCGTACAGCTCCGGGATCCGGGTGGCATCGGTCCCGGTGACGAGCGAGAGCTGCGGGATGAAGTGGAGGAGCCGCCCCGCATTGGCGAAGAAACTGGTCAGCCATCCGGTGGGCTTGGTGTAGGCGTACGGGTCGCGTCCCGCAGTCTCCTCGACGAACCGAAGGGGGCTGGGGAACCGCTGTGGATCGTAGGGAACGCCGACTTCGCGGCCGAGCTGGTACAGCACGGAATCGGGCTGGCTCCACAGCTGCCGCGAGATCTCCCCCTGATAGTCCATGGTGAGGGCCGGCTGGATGAGGATCTGGTTGCCAAACTGTCGAGCGATGACCTCGGGAGGGACGATTCGTCCTTGGTACTCCGGAAAGACCGCCTCGAGATGCGCCCGTATCTCGGACACGAGGGCCGGGTCCTGATACATCTCCGTCCCATCGCCGTAGGAGGCGTAGTTCAGCAGGAGGTGGAGCATGACCGTCGCGCGCACACCTCCGTAGCTCTCGCCCACGATGACGACCGGGTTGTCGCGGAGCTCCGGGTGCCGCGCGAGGAACCGCAGCAGCAGACGGACCACCTCGGCTCCGTCGAAGAAGGTGCTGAAGTTCTGGGCGTTGAACTCCCGAAAGCGGAGGTCCCGGTCCTCGACGTGGTCTAGGATCCCGTATGAGAATCCCGTCTGCCGGGGATCGACGTAGAGCAGGTTCCCGAGACGTGTCCAGGAGAATGGGTTCGGGACATATTGTTCGCCTCCGCCACTCTCGATGCGGTTATCCAGCGTGTAGCGGGACGTGTACATGCTCATCAGACCCGAGCTCGACGCGGCTCCGGGTCCGCCGTTGAAGAGGACGAAGAGGGGGCGTGCCTCGGGGTCGCGGTCGGCGGCGTGGAAGCTGTACCAGATCCGAGCCTCGGAGGAGATGAGCTCGAGGCGGGTCGCGGGGCTTCCCATGTGGAGGGAGTGGACCACCGGCTCCATGGCGATGAAGCCCGCTTCGTTCTGGAGCGCTGGAGCCTCCGCGGCGCTCGAATGGAGCAGGGCAAGGAGAAGCGTCGAGATGACGACGATGGGCGGCGGACGGAGCATTCGGTTCATGTGGTCCTCCGCGGTCAGGCTCCTTCAGGGCGCAAACCGGAACAACCGCGGGAAGAACCCGCCGCAGGGCTCGTCGAAGGCCGCCTCTTCACCGGAGAGCGTCCGGCCACGAGGCGCCGATCATCGCCTGGGGGTCCACCGTCGCCCATGAAGCCCTCACCAGACTAGAGGGCGGCACGCCAGGAATCCTTCGCTGGTGCCGACAGGAACGTCTTCGCCACGGTGCCGAAGGACTGATGCCAATCGATTCTATGCTGCGACGTCGTCAGCAAACAACGACGAAGTGAACGTTGGCGCTCGACTGTCCACTTCATTGGATGCGTCCTTCGCTTCCTGTCGTGAGACACCCGAACGGAGGGCGGATGTCACCGGAAGCGAGGCCGGTTTCTCTGCGACAATAAGGCCGCTTGAGAGAGGGAGGCAATCATGGTCAAGTGGATCATCGGGCTCCTGCTGCTCCTGCTTGTGGCGGGCGGAGCTCTCGGCTACTGGCTGTTCGGCAGCCAGAAGCAGGAGCTCGAAGCCACGCACGAGCAGCTGATGGAGGCGCGCCAGGACGCCGCGGAGTACCGCCGGAGGGCGGCCGATCTCGACGCGATCCGTGCGCGGCTCGAGCGGTCGAGCGCTGAGCTGCAGGAGGAGGTCGCGAAGAAGGAGAACGAGCTGGCCCGGCTCCACTCTGCGCAGGACGAGCTTCTGAGTGAGCTGGAGCAGGAGATCGCGGACAAGCAGGTCCAGGTCGAGCAGATCCGTGACCAGCTGCGCGTCGAGATGGTCGACGAGGTGCTGTTCGACTCGGGGGAATCGGCCCTCAAGCCTGAGGGCATCGCCATCCTGAGGAAGGTCGGGAGCGTCCTGAAGAAGGCCGAGGGCCGCACGATCGAGGTCCAGGGCCACACGGACAACGTCCCCATCCGGGGCGCGCTTGCCCAGAAGTACCCGACGAACTGGGAGCTCTCGGCCGCCCGCGCCACCAACGTGGTGCGGTTCCTTCAGGATGAAGTCGACATCGACCCGAGCGTGCTCTCTGCCGCGGCTCGCTCGGAGTATCAGCCGCGGGCCTCCAACGACACCGAGGAGGGTCGACGCCAGAACCGTCGCATCGAGATCCTCCTCGGGCCGGGGGGCTCGGCATTGCCGACACGGGCGTCGACGGCGGCCACCGAACAACCCGTGCCCTGAGCCGCGTTCCAGACGTCCTTTCTTCCTCGGGGGAGTGCTCGACGGCCCCGGGCCGGGTAGTATCCTCAGGCGCGCGAAAGGAGACCGCCCATGGCCCGCACCGACCCGCACTCGTACTACGACGACGCTCAGCCGCGGACGCGGCATCTCGGCCTGGAGCTGGAGGTGGACTTCGAGGGGCGCTGCCTCCACGGCTGGGCCATGCTCGACCTGGGCGAGCCGTCCTCCGGTCCGCTGGACCTCGACACCAAGGGTCTCGACATCTTCTCCGTCGAGGGGGAGGAGGAGGCAGAGATCCCCTTCGAGCTGGCCGACGAGGAGCCGGTCCTGGGGCGGCGCCTGAGGCTCGACCTGCCCCCCGGGACACGGCGAGTGACGATCGAGTACTCGTCTTCTCCGGACGCCATCGGCCTCCAGTGGCTGGATCCGGCGCAGACCGAGGGGAAACGCCAACCCTTTCTCTTCAGTCACTTCCAGCCCATCCATGCCCGGACCTGCATACCCGTCCAGGACTCGCCGCGGGCGCGGGTGACCTACCGGGCGGCGATCACCGTGCCCAAGGCCCTGACCGCGGTGATGTCGGCGGGATCGGTCGGAGAGCAGCCCGGGGACCGCCCCGGCGCCCGGACCTTCCTCTTCGACATGCCCCAGCCCATCCCGACCTACCTCATCGCGCTAGCGGTGGGGGACCTGGACTCGCGCGACCTCTCGCCCCGCTCGCGGGTCTGGGCGGAGCCGCGCACCGTCGAGGCCGCGGCCCACGAGTTTGCCGAGATCGAGGACATGATCGAGACGGCGGAGGGGCTGTTCGGTCCCTACGAGTGGGATCGCTACGACATGATCGTCCTGCCGCCGTCGTTCCCGTACGGGGGCATGGAGAACCCCCGGCTGACCTTCCTGACCCCGACCCTGCTCGCGGGAGATCGCTCACTGGTCGACGTCGTGGCCCACGAGCTGGCCCACTCCTGGACCGGGAACCTCGTCACCAACGCCAACGTCGACCACTTCTGGCTGAACGAAGGGTCCACGGTCTGGGCCGAGCGCCGCATCGTCGAGGCCCTGCACGGCGAGGATGCGGCCGTCCTCGGCTGGGCCATCGGGGAGAAGGCGTTGCAGGCGGAGTTCGAGCGGTTCGGCGCCGAGGCCACGGTGACGCGCCTGCGCAACGATCTGCGGGGCACGGATCCCGACGACGTGTTCTCCTCGATTCCCTATGAGAAGGGCTCTCGCTTCATGATTCTCCTCGAACGGACGGCGGGCCGGGAGCGCTTCGACGCCTTCATCCGTCGCTACATCGAGCACTTCCGGTTCACCTCCATCACCACCGAGGAGTTCATGGAGTTCGTCGAAGAAGAGCTGCCCGGTGTCGCGGCCGAGGTCGACGCGCAGAGATGGCTCTACGAGACGGGGATGCCGCCCAATGCGCCGGTCTTCAGGTCGGATCGGCTCGAGGCCCTGACCGCCCTGGCCGCCGACTTCGCGGCCGGCACCCGGCCCGGTCCGGAGGACGTCGCGTCGTGGTCGCCGGCGGAGATGCTCGTGTACCTGCAGCACCTGCCGCGACCGGTCGAAGAGGCGGCCTGCCGCTGGCTCGACCGGAACCTGGAGCTGACCTCCCGGGGCAATTACGAGATCCTCGTCGAGTGGCTGGCCATCGCCGCCGCATCCGACTACGAACCCGCGTTCCCCCGCCTGCGGGAGGTGCTTCTCCGGGTCGGGCGCATGAAGTACCTGCGCCCCCTCTACAAGGCCCTGGGCGGGCACCCGCGCACCCGGGCCCTGGCCCGCGAGGTCTACGCCGCCGCCTCGCCCGGCTATCACGAGCTGTCGCGCCGCGCGTCCGAAGCGGTGATGGACCAGTATCCCGCGTGAGCTCGGAGCTGTGGATTCATTGCACGCGCGGGACGGCTCCCGCCAAGGACCATCAGTCCTTGGACCACGCGGCGGGGGCGCTTCAGGAGCCCTCGCGCGCCCTGATTCCGCAACTGCTCGCAGAGATGCGACCGGCCCGGCGAAACCTGGAGTGGCTCCATGACTGAGACCGAACCGCAGACGCCCCTGGACGACACCCGCCTGCCCGAGAACGCCTTCCGAGAGCTGCGGACCGGCGAGGACTACGTCCCCGTCATTCCTCCCGAGAGGGTCGTTCCCGAGGTGACGCTCCGCTCGATCGTCCAGGGCATCCTCTGGTCGATCGTCTTCTCGGCCGCGGCGACGTATCTTGCCCTCAAGCTGGGACAGGGCATCGAGTCCGCGATCCCGATCTCGATCCTCGCCGTTGGCTTCTCGGCCCTGATCGTCCACACGCTCCACGCGCGGGCCTCAACCCTCATCGAGAACGTGAACGTCCTCGCCATCGGAGCAACCTCGGGCATCGTCGCCGGCGGGTCGGTCTTCACGATGCCCGCCATCTTCATCCTCGGTCTGGAGGGGCGATCCTCCTACTTCCAGATCTTCCTCGTGCCCCTGCTGGGGGCGCTCCTGGGCGTCTTCTTCCTCGCCCCTTTCCGGCGCTACTTCGTCCGCGATCTACACGGGAAGCTGCCCTATCCCGAGGCACGGGCGACGACAGAGATCCTGATGGCGGGGAAGAGGGGTGGCCGCAGCGCGTTCGTGCTGACCTACTCGGCCTTCCTGGCCGCGGTGTTCGACTTCGTCGGGCCGTCGATGAAGGGCTGGGCCGAGAACTTCTCGACCGGGGCGATCGGCGCCCTCCAGGGGTTCACGGACAAGTACAAGGCCGTCTTCACCCTGAACACCTCGGCCGCGGTGCTGGGCCTGGGCTACATCATGGGACTCGACTACGCGTCGATCATCTTCGCGGGCTCGATGGTCTCGTTCTTCGTTCTGGTGCCGCTGTTCGCCTTCCTGGGGCAGTACATCGAAGGACCGATCACCGCGGGGATGCCGGCATTGGCCGCCATGCCGGCCGAGGACATCTTCTTCGAGTACGTCCGACCGATCGGCATCGGTGGCATCTTCGCCGCCGGCATCATCTCGATCGTGAAGATGTCGCCGGTGATCGTCCAGGCCTCCCGCCAGGCGCTGGGCGAGATCGCCCGGCTCGTACGGGGAGGGGTCCAGCAGGAGAGCCCGGTGCGGACGGACCATGCCCTCCCCATGTCGGCCAACCTCATTGGGATCGCGGCGACGGGCCTCGCCGTCTTCCTCTACTTTCGCTTCTCGGTGCTCGCCGCCAACGAGAGGGCGACCGCGGTTGCCCTCGCGGCCACGGTGCTGGCCCTCGTGATCGCGTTCCTCTTCGCCGCGGTCTCGGCCTGGGCCATCGCGATGATCTCCATCACGCCGATCTCCGGGATGACGCTCACCACGCTGATCGTGACAGCGGTCGCCCTCTCCGCGATGGGGCTCGCGGGCGAGGAGGGGATGCTCCAGGTCCTTCTGATCGGCGGCGTCGTGTGCACCGCGCTTTCGATGAGCGGCTCCCTCGTGACGCAGTACAAGATCGGATACTGGCTGGGGGCCACACCCCGGCGGATCGAGGTCTCGAACCTCCTGGCCTCCGTCATCGCCTCGGCGGCCACGACCGCCGTCATCCTGCTCCTGGCGCAGGTCTACGGCTTCTCGCCCGGCCCCGAGCACCCGAACCCGCTGGCCGCGCCCCAGCCCAACGCCATGGCCGCCGTCCTGCGCGGGGTCATGGGAGAGGCAGGGGCGCCGTGGTTCCTGTACGGCCTGGGCGCGGTCTTCGCGGTGTCGGCCGAGTTCTGTGGCATATCCGCCCTCGCTTTTGCGCTGGGCATGTACCTGCCGATGGAGCTCAACTCCCCCCTCGTGATCGGGGCTCTCGTCGCCTGGCTGCTGAAACGGTCCTCTCCCGACGCCGCCCTCGCCAAGGCCCGGCACGACAAGGGGACCCTCATCGCGTCCGGCTTCATCGCTGGCGGGGCGCTCGTGGGTGTCTTCGCGGCGCTGCTCCGCTTCGTGGAGGACTCGGCCGGGATCGTGATCGTCCCCGACCTGACGGAGGCGGCGTTCCTCGGGATCGGCACCTGGCTCGGGGCCTGGGGGAACTGGCTCGGGCTGGCCGTGTTCCTGCTGCTCGGGGTGTACGTGTACTGGGATTCGTACCGCGAAAGTTCCGAGAGCGCTGGCTAGCCAGCGCTCTCGGAACGGCCATAGGTTCCAGGAGCGACATTCCTCCACCGCTCCTGGAACGAACAGAGATACCGAGGGCGACGTCCATTCACCGCCCTCGGAAGTGCATAGGTTCCGAGAGCTACGCCCGCCCAATGCTCTCGGAACGAAGTGGGTTAGACTCCGATCTGACCGGCCAGAGGCGGCTCCGCGGAGCTGGTCCCGGCCGCGACGGCGAGCGTGGCCGATCGCCGGGGAACAGGAAATCTCAGGATGAAGCGCAGCGCCTTTGCCGTCGGGCTGGTATTCCTCATCTTCTTCGTCATCTCGCTGGTGACGAACATCCTCAATTCGATCATCCCCAACCTCATCGAGGACTTCCACCTCAGCCTCTTCGTGGCGAGCCTGGTCACGTTCTTCTTCTTCGTCGCCTACGGCGTGATGTCGATCCCCGCCGGCGTGCTCCTCGAGCGATTCCACGAGAGGCCAGTCCTGATCGCCTCGTTCGTTCTCGCCTTCGTCGGGTCGATCGCCTTCGCGACCATGCCACGCTTCGGGGTGATGCTGCCCTCTCTCTTCCTGATCGGCGCCGCCTTCGCCATGCTCCAGGTCTCCATCAACCCCCTCTTGCGCGTGGCCGGCGGCGAGGAGCACTTCGCCTTCAACTCGGCGGCGGCCCAGCTCGTCTTCGGGCTGGCCTCGTTCCTCAGCCCCTGGCTCTACGCCTACCTGGTGCAGGGCCTGCAGGCCGACCAGCCCTCCAACGCTCTGCTTTCGGCCCTCTCGCGGGTCGTACCGTCGTCGCTCCCCTGGGTGTCGCTCTACTGGGTGTTCGCGGTCGTCACGCTCGTGATGATCCTGGTGGTGGCCCTGGCCCGCCTTCCGGAGGTCGTCCTCAAGGAGGACGAGCGCGCGGGGGCGATGGCCACCTACCGGGAGCTCCTCCGCAAGCCCATCGTCTGGCTCTTCTTTTTCGGCATCTTCGTTTACGTGGGGACGGAGCAGGGCGTCGCCAACTGGATCTCGCAGTTCCTCAAGACCTACCACGGCTTCGACCCGCTGGTGGAAGGGAAGTCGGCCGTGTCCTACTTCTGGGGCCTCATGACCGCCGGCTGCTTCCTCGGCCTCCTTTTCCTCAAGCTCTTCGACAGCCGGCGCGTCCTCGTCGGATTCACCACGGCCGCTATGCTGGCACTCACGCTCGCCCTCTTCGGCCCGGCCCGGGTCTCGCTCTGGGCCTTCCCGTTGATCGGCTTCTGCGCCTCGGTGATGTGGCCGATCATCTTCTCGCTGGCCCTCAACTCCATGGACCGGCACCACGGGGCATTCTCGGGAATCCTCGTGACCGGCATCGTGGGCGGCGCCCTTCTCCCACCGGTCGTCGGCAAGCTCGGAGACCTCTTCGGACTCCGCTTCGGGATGACGATCCTCTACCTGACGCTCGGCTACATCCTCTCGATCGGCATCTGGGCGCGGCCCCTCATCACGAACGCCACGATCCGGGCGAAGAGAAGCGAGGCCGGTCCGGCCTGACCGGCGCGCGGCCTAGGCCTCCGTGGTGAGGCGCCGGTGCTGGCGGGCCCGATGGCATCCAGGCTTCTCTACTAGGTGATCTCGGCCGCCACCCCCCGCTTGAGGCTGATGTTGTACTTCTTCATCTGATTCCACACGGTCACTCTCGACACGCCGAGCATCCGAGCGGCCTCGGTCTGGTTCCCGCCGGTCTTCCCCAGGGCATCGAGGAGCTTCCTCTTCTTGAGCTCATCGTTCCTGACCGAGGTGGCCCTGGAGTTCTCCTGGGTCCCTCGTCCCTGGAGGATGCCCGGGGGGAGGTGATGGGGCCGGATCATGGCCTCGTGGCAGGAGATGAACGCGTACTCGAACGCGCTCTTCAGCTCCCGCACATTCCCGGGCCAGTGGTACTCCATCAACTTCGTCATCGCCTCGTTGGAGATGCCTTGGATTTCCTTGCCGCTCTTCATCCGGATCCTGCGGAAGAAGAATCCAGCAAGAAGAGGAATGTCCTCCATCCGATCTCTCAGCGGGGGAAGCGAGATCGGTATCACGTTGATCCGGTAGAAGAGATCCTCCCTGAAGAGGCCTGCCTGTGTGAGCTGACTCAGATCTCTGTTGGTGGCGGAGATCACACGGACGTTGACATCGATGGGCTCGTTCTCGCCGACACGAACGATGACCTTTTCTTCCAGGACCCTGAGGAGCTTGACTTGCGTGGAGAGCGGCAGATCGCCGATCTCGTCGATGAAGATGTCGCCTCCGCGTGCCGCCTCGAACCTCCCCTTCCGGGTCCGATAGGCGCCGGTGAAGGCCCCCTTGGCGTGTCCGAAGAGCTCGGTCTCCAGAAGGGACTCGTTCAGCGCAGCACAGTTCACGTTAAGGAAGGGTTTTGCCTTGCGGGGTCCCGTCTCGTGAATGGCTCGGGCCACCATGTCCTTTCCCGTCCCACTCTCACCGAAGATGATCACGGGCGCATCGGACTCGGTGGCATTGACGATGAGATTGAAGACCTTCTGCATGGCGACAGACACACCGATGATCCCGTGAAAGCCATCCTCCGAGCGAAGCTCGCGCTGAAAGGCCTCGATCTGATGGTCCTTTTGAACGACCTCCGTGATGTCGGTGAGCGTTTCGACGGCCCCAATGACGTCGCCCTTCGAGTCCGAGAGGAGCGCTGCGTTCTTGAGAATGTAGATGTAGGTTCCGTCCTTCTTCTGGAGCATGCAACGTCGCATGTTCAGGCTGCCCGTCCTGAACAGAACGCACCAGTGCTCTCCTTCTCCGTCACGGGCGATCTGGCAGATGTCGCAGCGCAGGGCGGAGCAGGGGCTGCCCACCAGCTCCGCCTTCGGATAGCCGGTGATGGCGGCCAGGGCGCTATTGACGGAGACGATGATCCCCTTCCGGTCCACGATCATCAGCCCGTCCTGGATGGTGTCGAGGACCGTCTCCCAATGGAGGCTCAGGTCGGAACCCAGCACCGCCGTTCTCTCCCTTGACATGTGTTAATTATCGAGCGTTAAGGCTGCGGGGCGCAAGGGCCCGTGCAGGCTTGCTCCTCGGAAACGAGCCCCAGCTTAACCACTGAGCATCAAAGAGATAGACGGACGTCGCCCCAAGTGCCCCCGGATCTTTCTTGGCACACGTTGTGCCCAACGGAAGAGCAGCTGTCGATCAAGGGAGGTTGTGATGAGGAAGAGAAAGAAGGTGAAGGAAGAGGACTACACCTATCTCTACCACCACCTTCCCGCCCGCCCATTGAAGTACGTGAAGGACCGGGAAGGGTATGGCTGGCTCTGCGACAAGGGTGTCGATCCCATGCGGGACCTGAGGAACCAGGGCTGCTGGCGGTGTGACGAGATGGCCTTTCCGACCGGGGGCCGATGATGAAAGCAAGCGGGTCGCGGGAAGGTCGATGCCTTCGCGCAGGTCTCCGTCTCATCTGAAGGGTGGATCTGAAGTGAAGGAGGGGTCATGCCTGTCGCGAGACTCGAAAAGCAGCACGTCTTCGATTTCCTGAGGGCGGAACAGGTCAATGCTCTCAGTGAGGCGAGCCAGGTGGCGAAGTTCAGTGCGGGCGAGGAGGTGTATCGAAAGGGGGAGAAGGCACGGGACTTCTACATCGTCTTGAAAGGGGAGGTCGCGCTCCGTCTCCCGGGGAGGGGCGGAGTGAGCATCCTGATCGACGAGGTGACCGAGGGGGGCCTCTTCGGAACCTGCGTGTCTCTGACGATCGATTGCTACATGTGCGGCGCGCAGTGTACGAGGGAGTCCGAGCTCCTCAGGATCCGCGCGGACGTCCTGAAGAACCTCCTGGATGACGACCCCCGCATGGGGTACGCGATCCAGTCCCACATATCGCGGGTCTACTTCGAGCGATACATGGAGACGATGAAGAAGCTCCAGGCCATCGTCATGAACATCCCGATCGAAGCCGAACGATAGGAAGAACACTCACGGGCTGTCCGGGAAGGACGAAAGGAGAACGCGATGGCAGACAACGGAAAGATGCTGATCTTCTGCGGTTCGGACGATCCCCACAAGGCGTTTCCTCCCTTCATCATGGGCTCGGGCGCGCTGGCGATGGACATGGAGCTCACCCTGTTCTTCACGCTGAGCGGCCTGAACATCGTCCGCAAGGGAGGTGCGGAGAAGATCGTCCTTCCCGGAGCACCCAAGACGATGCCGGAATTCCTCCAGATCATGAGGGAGGCCGGCACGAGGATGATCGCGTGCTCGGCCGCCTTTCCGATCGTGGGGATCAAGGAGGAGGACCTGAACGACGGCGTCGAGTGTGGTGGCGTGGCGGCGTTCGTGACCGCCGCCCAGGACGCCGATGTCGTACTGACATTCTCTTGAAGGTGACGCCTTTGAAATGCACGGAGGGGCCGTCATGGACGCACAAGAGCTCAAGAACCTGACCGCCGACGCGGTGGTCGACGCGCGGGGGACCGCCTGCCCAGGCCCGCTGCTCGAAGCGAAGCGGTCGATGTCAAAAGTGCCCATCCAGGGGCTGATGGAGGTGCTGTCGTCCGACGCGAGCACGAAGAGCGACATCCCGCTGTGGGCCGAGAAGGTGGGTCACAGCTACCTGGGTAGCATCGAGGACGCCGGCTTCTGGCGGATCTTCGTGCGGAGGGGCAAGTGAGCGCTTCGGCCGACGCGGGCGGAGGGGGCGATCCGAAGATTCTCGTGTTCTCCACCAACAACATCTCCGATCCGGGGGTCGACCTGGCCGGCGGCTCCCACATGCACTATTCCGCGTCGGTCGTCGTTCTTCCCGTGCCCTGTTCCAGTGGGATCAAGCCGAGTTGGATCCTTCACGCCCTGGAGGCGGGGTTCGACGGGGTCTTCATCGCCGCGGACGGATCCGACTGCGCCTACCTCGCCGACTGCACGACCCGGACGGGCCAGGTGGTGCAGAAGGCGCAGGCGCTGCTCAAGCGGCACCAGCAGGATCCGAGGCGGTTGCGGATGGCGGCCATCTGCTCGGTCTGTGCCGAGTCGTTCGTGTCGCACATGGAGGGTTTTCGCGAGGCGTTGACCGAGATCGGCTCCGGGTGAGGAGGCTGGATCGCATGGGCAACGGAGGTTCGCACTACGACGTGCTGGTCGTCGGGGGCGGGATCGCCGGGATGGAGTCCGCGCTGACGTTGGGGGACATGGGGTACACGGTCCTCCTGGTGGAGAAGGAGCCGAGCATCGGGGGAAAGATGGTTCTGCTCAGCAAGGTGTTTCCCACGCTGGACTGCGCCAGCTGCATCTCCACACCCAAGATGGCCGCGACCGCCAACCATCCCGGGGTCAACGCACTCACCCACACCGAGATCGACGAGATCATCAAGAGAGACGGGGGTGACTTCCTCGTTCGGCTGCACCGGAAGCCTACCTTTGTCGATCCAGTGGCCTGCACCGGGTGCGGTCAGTGCGAGACCGCGTGTACGGTGGCCCTCCCCGACCAGTTCCACTATGAGATGGTTGCCCGCCGGGCCGCGTACATCCCCTACCCCCAGGCGGTGCCGAAGAAGGCGCTCATCGAGCGGCACGGATCGTCCCCCTGCTCGTTCGCCTGTCCGGCCGGCGTCAAGGCTCACGGGATCGTCTCCCTGGTGCGGTGCGGCAAGTACGCGGAGGCCTTCCATCTGCACATGGAGGACGCCCCGCTGCCGGGCTGTCTCAGTCGAGCCTGCTACGCCCCATGTGAAGCGGAGTGCACGAGAGGCCAGCTCGAGGGCCCGGTTCCCATCCGCCTGATCAAGCGCTTCATGGTGGATCGCTACTACCAGGAGCATCCCGAGCCGGAGTACGGACCTCCGGAGAAACGCCGGGGCGAGACCGTGGCCGTCGTCGGGTCGGGTCCCGGTGGGCTCACCGCGGCGTTTTTCCTGGCTCGAGAGGGGTACGGGGTGACGGTCTTCGAGGCGGCGTCCGAGGCGGGCGGGGTGCTGAGGCTGGGCATACCCTCCTACCGGCTGCCCAAGGACGTTCTCGACCGGGACATCAAGAACGTCACCGCCCTCGGCGTGGAGATCCGCACGAACTCTCGGGTGCGCTCCATCAATGAGCTGAAGGAGCAAGGGTTCGATGCCGTTCTCCTGGCCGGGGGCGCCATGGATCCAGGCCGCATGGGAGCGCCTGGCGAGGAGCTGGAAGGGGTCGTGGACTGCCTGACATTCCTCCGGGAGGTCAATCTTGGCCGACAGATCGATCTCGATGGAAAGACGGTCATGGTGGTGGGGGGAGGGAACGCGGCCATCGACCCCGCCCGGGCTGCGCTTCGCCTCGGCGCACGAAAGGTGCTCATCCAGTACCGCCGAAGCCGGGCCGAGATGCCGGCCCACGACTGGGAGGTCGAGGCCGCGCGGGCCGAGGGTGTGGAGTTCCAGTTCCTGAAGGCCCCCCAACGCTTCCTGGGGATCGACGGGAGGGTCGTGGCGACGGAGTCCCTCTCGATGCGTCTCGGTGAGCCCGATTCCAGCGGGCGACGGAGGCCCATTCCCGTGGACGGCTCCAAGCAGACCATACCCGTCGATCTGGTGGTCCTGTCCATCGGGCTCCGGCCCGGGACCACGCCCTTCGCGCCGGAGCTGGAGCTCGAGAAGAACGGGAGGGTCCACGTGAACAGCGCGACCCTCCAGACCTCCATCCCCTGGGTCTTCGCGGCGGGTGACGCGGTCAGCGGGCCCTCCTCCATCGTCGACGCGATAGGACAGGCCAGGCGTGCGGCGTTCTCCCTCGACCGCTACCTGAACGGCGAGGTCCTTGGCGAGGCAGGCTTTGACGAAAGGCTCCCGGTGGTGGACAAGCAGGCCGTCCTGGCCCGCTCCCCATCCCTTGCCGTCCGATCGCCGCGAGAGAAGCGAGAGCTGGCCGCCGAGGGCCGGGCTCGGAGCTTTGCCGAGATCGAGGCCCCGTTGGCCGAGACGGAAGTGCGCTACTGCGCCAGCCGGTGCCTGGATTGTGGAGGGTGCTCGGAGTGTCGCGAGTGTGTCCGCGCCTGCCCGGCGAATGCGATCTCACTCAACATGCATCCCGAGGAGGAGGTACTGAGCGTGGGATCGGTCATCGTGGCGACCGGCTTCAAGCTGTTCGACGCCCACCTGAAACCCACCTACGGATACGGACGGTATCCGAACGTGATCACCGCGATGCAGATGGACCGTCTCCTTTCGCCCACCCGTCCCTACCACCATCTCGTGCGGCCTTCCGACGGCAAGGTTCCCGACAACATCGCCTTCGTCCTTTGTACCGGATCCCGGGATTACAAGGTCGGCAACCGGTTGTGCTCCACGGTGTGCTGCATGTATTCGACCAAACAGGCCCAGCTCATCATGGGGGCGCTCCCCCTGGCCGACGTCACCATCTACTACATCGACATCCGGGCCTTCGGGAAAGGATACGAGGAGTTCTTCGAGCAGGCCAAGGCGATGGGCGTCAATTACGTCAAGGGCCGGGTGGCCAAGATCGACCAGGTCGACGGCGGCAGCCTCATGCTGCACTACGAAGACACTACTGAGAGAGGTGGGGCGAATCAGGCCGAGCACGACCTCGTGGTCCTGTCGATCGGCATTCTGCCCAATGCCGATGCCCTGAAGCTGTTCGAGGGAGAGGCACTCGCGGCGGACCCCTTCGGGTATGTCCGGGAGCCCAACGAGTCCATCGACCCGGGCCGAACGAGCATCGACGGGGTGTTCGTCGCCGGAACCGCCTCTGCCGCCCGCGATATCCCCGACAGCATCCTTCACTCAGGTGCCGCCTCGGTCCAGGCGGCGGGCTACGTAGAGAGCATGAGAAACGGAAGATGACAGACAGAAGGATCGGAGTGTACGTCTGCTCGTGCGGCGGGAACATCTCGGACTATGTCGACGTGGCGAGGGTCCGGGACGTGGTCGAGCACGAGCCCGGGGTGGCGGCGGCCAGGACCCACATGTTCACCTGCTCCGATGCCTCCCAGCAGGAGATCATCGAAGACATCCGGAACGAGAGCCTCGACGGACTGGTCGTCGCCTCCTGCTCCCCGAAGCTCCATCTCTTCACGTTCCGGGCCATGGCGGACCGGGCCGGCCTCAACCGGTACCAGTACGTGCAGGTGAACCTCCGGGAGCAGTGCTCTTGGGCCCACCGAGACGACACCGCGCTGGCCACCGAGAAGGCGATTCGTCTCGTCCGCGCCGGCATTGCCAAGGCCCGTCTCACCGAGCCGCTTGCCACCATGAGGATCGAGACCACACCCAAGGTGCTCGTGATCGGTGCCGGGGTGGCCGGATTGCGAGCGGCCCTGGCCCTCTCTGAGCTCGGCCTCTCCGTCTTCATCGTCGAGAGGTCTTCCGACGTCGGCGGTTGGACCAGACGATGGGGCAAGATGTTCCCCCACCAGCAGCAGGGCTCCGACATCGTCGCCGCGCTGTCCGCCCGAGTGAGGCATCGGGAGAACATCACCCTCTTCACCAACGCCGAGGTAGTGGAAAAGAGCGGCAGCGTCGGAAAGTTCACGCTTCAGATTCGGGTGGACGGATTCCACACCATCCCGCTCGTGGTGGGTGCCATCATCGTGGCCACGGGCTTCGACGTGTATCGCCCCTCTCCCGGCGAGTTCGGGTACGGACAGGACGGCGTGATGACGCTGGCCGAGTTCAAGGAGCTCGTGGACCGCTCGCCGGAAGACCTCAGCCGCGGCGGGCGGGGGATCAAGGACATCGTCTACATCTACTGCGTCGGGAGCCGGCAGAGCGGAGGCGGAGACGATGCCCACAGCTACTGCTCGCGCTACTGCTGCGCGACCGCGGTCCACACCGCGATCTGCGCCCGGGAGGTGAGCTGCGGGCTGGGTCCGGCAAAGGACTGCATCGGCTTTCACCAGTTCCACCTGTTCCGCGACATGCGGACGTACGGAAAGCACGAGATCCCCTACGAAGACGCGTGCCGAAAGGGATGCGTGTTCATGAAGTACGGCGACGACGACCCCCCGAAGGTCGATCGCGTGGACGGCAGGCTGCGGGTGAGAGTGAACGACCAGTACCTGGGCGGGGAAGAGGTGGAGATCGACGCGGACCTGGTGGTGCTGGTCACCGGCATGGTGCCCCGGGAAAACGCCGCCCTGGTCGACGTCTTGAAGCTTCCGGTCGGAGTGGATGGGTTCTTCAACGAGATCCACCCGAAGCTCAGGCCGGTCGAGACGGTGGTCGACGGAGAGCTGATCGCCGGTACCGCCCAAGGGCCCAAGACCCTGCCGGAAAGCGTGGCCTCCGGCCTGTCCGCGGCGGCGAAGGCGGCGGCGCTGCTGAAGAAGGGGTACGTCGATCTCGAGCCCTTCATTGCCGAGGTCGACACCAGCCGGTGTGTGTGGTGCGGAGAGTGCCTGGACGCCTGCCCGTACGGTGCGGTCGAGAAGACTTCCGTCCAGGGCAAGGAGGTCGCGCGCATTCTCCCATCTCTCTGCAAAGGGGCCGGGGCCTGCATTCCGGTGTGTCCGGAGAACGCGATCGAGATCGCCGGCTACACCGACGCCCAGGTCGAGGTGATGATCGACGCGCTGGTCCGGGAAGTGGTGGTCGAGGAGGTGGCCGTGCCGGTGACATAGGTCGCCGACCCCCAAGCGGGTGCCTCGAAGGGTCGGCCTCGCTCGAGGAGGGGGCAGGAGGTCGTGCCATGGCAGAGCCGAGCACGCGTGACGTCGCCGAGGTGATGAGAGACGAGATGGTGGTGAGAGACAGAATCACCGCCCTAATTCGGAACGGCCCCAGGACGATCCCCGAGCTGGCTGAGGCCCTCGGGTATCCCAGCCCGGAAGTTGTGTTCTGGGTGATGGCGATGTGGAGATACGGGACCCTGGTTCCGACCGGGAAGGCGGGAGCGGATGGGTACTACCGGTACCGGCTGAGCGAAGAGCATCCGGTGCCGACGGAACAGGTGGAAGCGAGCCATGGCCAAGGTCAACCCTGAGTTCATCGACGAGATCAGGCTCTCAGAGAGCTTTGATGCCACCGCGTGCATGCATTGTGGCCAGTGCACGGCCATGTGTCCCTTGGGCCTCGACCTCCTTCCCCGGCAGCTTTTTCGGTACGTCGGGGCCGGGTTGGAAGGCAAGGTCCTGGAGAACGTAGAGACCATCTTCTCGTGTCTGCTCTGCAAGCTGTGCGAGGAGAACTGCCCACGGGAGGTGCATATTGCGGAGAACGTCAGGTTCCTGAGGAACTACGTCAACCGGAAGGTCCACGGACTGGCAAAGGAAGTGCGCTATGCCCCTGCCGATAGAACCCGTTCTGGGCGTCCTGGCCGACAACCTGGAGAGAAGGAAGAGCGTCCTGCCGCTGTCGCGGCGTAGCGCGACGGGGTGGGCCGCAGGCCTGGGCCTCCCGAAGGGAGGCGAGACCGTCATATACACCGGCCACATGTACCAGATCATGCCGGCGCTGATGAGCCTCGAGAAGGTCACGTCGGTGTTCGAAGACCACTGGATGGCGAAGTTCTTCGGCGTGGGCCGGATGACGAACAAGTACGTCAACCTATCCTGGTTTGCTCGCCGTGGCGATTCGATGGAGCAGCGCGCCTACGATGCGCGTCTGGGCCACATCGTGAGGTTGCTCCGGGCGGCTGGCGTGAACGACCTCGGCTACCTCTACGGACGGGAGCTCTACGCTGGGGCGCTCATCCATGATCTGGGCGTCGACGACGTGTTCGAGCACCAGGCCCACCGGCTCCACGAGATGCTCCGGAAGCGCGGCGTCAAGCGGGTCATCACCGTGGATCCCCACACCACCGACATGCTGAGAAACGTCTATCCGAGGCTCGTCCCGGAGTTCGCTGTCGAGGTCAAGAGCTATCTGGAGGTGCTGGCGGAGCAGAAGCCTGAGCCGAGGAAGAAGCTCGAATCGGACATCGTCATCCACGACTCGTGCATCTACGCCCGCTATCTTGGCATGGTCGACGAGCCCCGGTGGCTGCTCGAACGAGCTGGCGCCACCGTGCGCGAACCGGAATACTCGGGCAGGCTGACCTTCTGCTGTGGCGGGCCCGCGGAATCGCTCTTCCCGCAGAGAGCCCGCGAGATAGCCGGCAAGAGAATGGAGCAGCTGGCCCGCACCGGTGACGACGTCGCGGCCATGTGCCCCATCTGTCTGGCCAACCTGAGAAACGCGGCCGAAGGGAGGGGTGTGACCGTCAGGGACATCTCCGAGTACCTCATCGAAGCCTATGGCGGGTCCTCGTAGGGCGTATCGGACCCGCAGGGCGAGCCGAGGTCTCGGCGAAGATCAGCCTCTGTGTGACGTCCCGGAAAGAGGGAAGACGATGGAAACGCAGACCGTCCACACGCCAGACATGGCCTGGGAGGCGAACGGCCGTTTCCCCGGCAGCGCAGACGCCAAGGTTCTGCGTCAGGAGGGAGAGCGCAAGGCGAAGACCCTGCTCATCCGGCTGAGCCCCGGAGGGCGGATGACGCCTCACTCTCACATCGGCACGGTACAGCACTACGTCCTCCAGGGGGAATACGAGGCGGAAGGGGAGATATACGGCGTCGGAACCTATCGCCTCTTCCACCCACGCACCGACGTTCCCGAGATCTCGACGAGGAGGGGCGCGACCATCCTGATGATCTACGATCCGGTGACCTGACACTCTCTCACCCCTTCACCCCGGTTTCCTGCAGGTGGCGGCGGTGGCCGGGTACTCTGGCCAGCTCGCCCTCGGGGTCGGAGTGTGCGATCGTGATCCGCTCGCCGGCGAACTGTCCCGCGCGGCGCCGACGAGCCACACGTACGGCACCGGGACCTACTCCCGCTACGACTCGCTAGGCCTCCGTCGTGAGGCGCCTGTGCTGGCGGGCGATGCCGGTGACCACGGCCAGCCACACGCCGACGAAGATGACGTTCACCACCGCGAAGGCGGGGATGGCGAAGGCGAGATGCGTGCCCAGGAACACCACGACCGCCTGGAGGGCGTCCCCGGTGCGGGCGAAGAAGGTGTCGATGGCGGCCTTGGCCTTGTACTTCACCTCCCGCGACGTCGGCAGGAAGAGGGCCGCGCGCACCGTGTTGTTCGTCGAGTAGTCGTTGGCGTTCTCGCCGATCTTCACCTCGCGGACGATGCTCAGGACCGGCTGGACCGCGGTGGCGCCGTAGGTCAGCAACGACATGATCGGCCCGATGAACAGCGACCCGCGGACGCCGAGGTACTTCATGAACCGGGAGACCAGGAAGGCCTGGATCAACAGCCCGATGAAGTTCACCCAGGCGAAGAAGGCGCCGTACATCGTTCGGATGTACACGCCCCGTGCCTCGCGGAAGGCCTCCCCGGCCCCGATCTCGTCGATGGCGTGTTGCGCGAAGAGGCTGCCCAGGATGAACTCTCCGACGGTGTTCACGAGGTTCAGGATGAGGATGTGCATGGCGATCAGGAGGAGGTAGCGGTTCCTGAGCACGAGCTGGAACCCGCCCTCCTTGCTGAGCGTCTGCTGCGCCTTCTGGGCCTCCGCGCCCCCGCCCGAGGTCTCCCGCCCGTTCACCCACACGATCAGGATGATGAAGACCACCAGGAGGATGCAGGCGAGCGTCATCAGGGCGGCGTTGCTCATCCGGTCGAAGACGCTCGCGGTGAGCACGGTGCCCAGCAGTGCCCCGGCCGAGGCGCCGATCCCCACCACCGGGAAGAGCCGCTTGCCCTGTTCCTCGGTGTAGACGTCGTTGGCAAAGGCCCAGAACTGGCTCACGACCATGAAGTTGAAGATCCCGAGCCAGATGAAGTAGACGACCCCGATGTTCATCCCGACCCCGAGGGCCAGGATGAACAGCACGAGGTTGGAGATGAAGAAGAGGGTCATCCCCGAGAGCAGCCAGACCCGGTTGACCCGGGCTGCGAAGGCCCCGTAGGCCGGCACGACGACGATGAAGAGCAGCGCCTGGGCCGCGCTCGAGTAGCTCTTGATGACGGCTCCGAAGCCGGAGAGGATGAGGCCTTCGCGGACGGGCTTCAGGATGTAGTAGAGGCCCATCATGATGAACGCGTTCAGGAAGAGCAATGCTACCGTGCCGCCTTCGCCGGCGCTCACGTCGCTGAAGAGGGAGAGGAACCGCTCGAAGGCGTTCTTCTCTCGGCGGGGCGAGATTGGCGCGTCCGCAGAAGCCATGGGGACCTAGCATATCCGACCGGATCGCCGCGTTGTGCGGCGTGCCGCGTCGGGATGTTGGGGCCGATAGCGAGCGACGGGGCCTCGGGCCCCGTCGCGATCTAGAACTCGAATCTCAGCGCGTACTGCAGCTGGCGTGGGTCCCCCACCCCCGTCCGCAAGAAGCCGTCGAAGTTGAACAGCAGGTCCGTGCTCAGCGGGTTGATACGGTTCTTGCTGTTGAAGGTGTTGAACATCTCGATGATCGGGACGAGTCGGAGCTGTTTGTCAGATCCCAGGCGGATGGGCCAGGAAAGGCGCCAGTCGAACGAGTTGTACTCGTTGTCCTTGCGCTCGCCGTTGCGACCGCGATCCACGCCGTTGAGAACGCGGGGCACCGCGGTGATGGGCTGGGCCGAGCGGACCTGCCACCGGACGTTCAGGTTGAGCGGACCCACGTTTGCGAAGGCGAACAGGTTGAAGCGGTGCCGGATGTCGCGATCGGAGTAGCCGAAGTCCTTCTCGAGATCGGAGATGTCGTAGCTGCGGTCGGTGAACGGATCCCGCTCGTTGGAGTCGGTGTCCTTGTCGGTGGAGTAGACGTAGTTGGCGTCGAACTGGAACCCGTTCGAAAAGCGCTTGCGGACACCCAGCGTCAGACCACGATACTCGGACCGGCCAAGGCTGTTCGTGATGAAGACGTCGCCCAGAGCGGGCCCGAAGGGCCCCGGCCCGTAGGCCACGGTGTTGCCGGTCCCGGGGCCGAGATCACAGCACTCGCCCGGCTCCCGGTTGATCTGGAGGAAGCGGGTCAGGTTCTCCCCCTTCGACCAGGTGAAGTCGGCGTAGGCGGCCACGTCGGCGATGATCTCCCGCTCGACGGCCACGTTCCACGTGGTGATCCGGGGGTTCTTGTAGTCCTTGTCGAAGGCACGGATGCCGGTGAAGTCCGGGAACACACCCGGCGGGTTGGGCGTGGCCTCGAAGACCCCTGGCCATGTGGGCATGGGCACGCCGAACGTCGCCAGCTCGGAGGAGCGGAACTCGGTCCTCTGCTGCAGGCCGTTCGTGGTGACGGATCCGACCTGGCTGAGCATGTTCTGCCGCGGGTTGTAGATGCCGAAGTTCCCGCGAACGACGGTCTTCGCGTCGTTGGTCACGTCCCAGGCGAAGCCGAGGCGTGGCTGCCACATGTCCCACTGGTCCGGGATGGTTCCGTCGGACGGGAAGTCGGGGTCGCCGATGAACTGCGCGTAGGCCGTGGTCTGGGGATCCACGGTCTCGGGCATCGTCTGGGCGTCCCAGCGCAGCCCGAAGTTCAGGGTCAAGTTCGGCCGCACCTTCCAGGTGTCCTGGACGAAGAACCCGAACTCGTTGTTGCTGATGACCGAGGCCCCCGGTGGTGGCACGTTCGCGAACCCGGTCCCGACGTCCTGCAGATAGAGCAGGAGGGGACCGCCGCTGAAGGCAGAGCCGGGGGGACACGTGGCGGGGGCGGTGACATAGCTTCCGTCCGTACAGCTGATCGTGTTGGGCCCGAACCCTCCCGGCGCGGCCGGCGAGGCATAGCGTAGGAAGCCGGTTGCGGAAGCGAAGAGGTAGCGCCCGGTGAAGAAGCCTCGGAAGACCTGGTCGTTCAGGCTGTGGATCCACTCCCCGCCCAGCTTGATCGTGTGCTCGCCCTTCACGACCGTGAAGGTGTCTCGCAGCTGGGCGCGCCAGAAGGTCTCGTCGACGTTGGGCTGCAGGAAGAAGGGGTCGCCGAAGCGGAAGGAGGGACTGAACCCGATCCCGGTGTCGGCGGTCAGGCCGGAGCCGGCGGCGGTGCGGGGCCGGACCTCCCGTGAGTAGGTGAAGTGGAACTCGTTCAGCTTGGTGGGAGAGATCGTGCTGAAGAGGTTGGCGTTGAGGACATTGATTCGCGCCGGATCCCCCTCGATGCCGTTGGCGGAGTTGCCGAAGGTCGACACGTCGAAGGTCTCGTTCTCCTTGCGGGAGTGGTTGAAGTTCCACGAGACGGCAAGGGTGTTGCTGTCGTTGATGTTCCAGTCGACCTTGAGCAGGGTGGCGAGGGTCTCGACGGGATGAGCGATGGGTCGCCCGTCGTCCACCCCCAGGCTCGTCTGGAGGAAGTTGAGCAGCGCCACACGCTGGCAGTCGGCGCTGGAGTTGATGAGGTCCTCGTTCGCAGGAACCGTCGGGTTGGAGACGGGGCAGGGCTCGCCGATCGGGACCGAGAGGTTTGGTCGCGTGAAGTCCCCGGTGATGCCCTCGACGGCGAAGAAGTAGAACAGCCGGTCCTTCCTGATGGGGCCGCCGAGGGTGCCCCCCCACTGCTCGCGGTGGAAATCCTCGAGCCTCGTCCCGTCGGACAGGTCGCCGGTCAGCGCCTCGTTGCGACCATAGAAGAAGGCGCTTCCGTGCGTCTCGTT
>JAJDNV010000253.1 GCA_022340545.1 Acidobacteriota bacterium
CCCTTCTTCTTTCGGCCCAGCGACCGGCCGTTGAGGAACAGCTCGGCCGCGTCGCCGGAGGTGAAGACGTGTACCGGCGTGACCTTGCCGACACGCTCCGGCCAGTTCCAGTGCGGCAGGATGTGGGCCAGGGGCAGCTCCGGGCGCCAGCGCGACTGGTAAAGGTAGAAGCGATCCTTCTTGAACCCCGCCAGGTCGATGATCCCGAAGTAGGAGCTGCGCGACGAGTAGTAGGGCGTCGGCTCGCCGAGATAATCCCAGCCACTCCAGACGAATCCTCCGGCCACATAGGGATGCCGGTCCAGGGAGGAGAAGACCTTGTCCGCGGAGGAGCCAAACGGCGCTGTATACAACTCGTAGGCACTGACGTGGCCGGTGTCCGGATCCCCGCCCGCGCCGTTCCTCACCGGGGCGCTGATTCCGTCGATGACGGGGAGTAGATACTCGCCGCGGGAGCTCAGCGCTGCGGCGTTCTCGGTGCTGACGATGAGCTTGTCCGGGAATCGCTCGTGGAACCCGGGGTACAGCGGACCCGTGCGGATCCCTTCGAGGTCGGCGTAGGCCGGGGCGTCACGGATCCCTTCGCCCTGGTAGTTCAGGCTGATGACGTCCATGACTCCGGGCAGGGGCATGTGCGGCTTGGCATAGTTGATGGCGGTGGTCGTGGGACGGGTCGGATCCTCGTCCTTCGTGATGTCGTGGAGTCGCCGCGCCACCGCTGCCCCTGCGTCCCCGGTGTACTGCTCGCCAACCTCGTTGCCGATGCTCCACATGATCACGGAGGGGTGGTTCCGGTCTCGGCGTATGAAGGCCCGCAGGTCCTGCTCGTGCCAATCCGTGAAGATGAGGTGGAAGTCGAGCGGCGGCTTCTTCCGCTCCCAGGCATCGAAGATCTCGTCCACGACGAGGAAGCCCATCCGATCCGCGAGCTCGAGCAGCTCGGGCGCGGGTGGGTTGTGTGCCGTGCGGATCGCGTTGCAGCCCAGATCACGGAGCGTCTCCAGCTGGCGCTCGGCCGCGCGGGTGTTGAATGCGGCGCCGAGGGGGCCCAGGTCGTGGTGCTGGTTGACGCCCTTGAGGTAGACGCGTTCGCCGTTGACGAGCAATCCTTCATCCGGATCGAAGCGGAGCTCGCGGATGCCGAAGCGCGTCTCGTACCGGTCGACCGCCCTGCCCCTCTGCGACACCGTGGTCACGGCCACGTAGCGATGGGGGGTCTGAGTGGGCGGCGGTCCCCACAGGCGGGGATTCTCGAGAGTGACGGTGCCGTCGACGATGGTGCTCCCGCCCGCCGCCACTGACGTCTCCAGGGGCTCGAGAACGGCGGCAAGCTCGCCGGTCCGATTCCCGGCCGAATCCAGGGCGTAGATGCGAGTGTCCAGACGGACAGTGGCGTCTTCGGCGGAGTCGTTCTCGACGGTGATCTCCAGATCGACCCTGGCGGCGGTCGCCGACACCTTTGGCGTCGTCACGAAGGTGCCCCAGTGACCGACATGGACGGGATTCGTCCTGGTCAGCCAGACATTGCGGTAGATGCCGCCGCCGGGATACCAGCGCGAGGAGCTCGGCGGATTGTCCAGACGGATCGCGAGCTGGTTCTCGCCGCCCGGCTGCACGAAGGGGGTGAGGTCCACGCGCCACGAGGCATAGCCATAGGGCCAGCCGCCGACCAGATGCCCGTTCAGCCACACCATCGCGTAGGACATGGCGCCGTCCACGTCGAGGAAGATCGATCGGCCGGCGTCAGAGGTAGGGATGTCCAGCTTCCTGCGATACCAGGCCACCCCGGGACTGGGCAGTCGCCCCATACCCCCGCCGACCTCGGCGTTCGGGCCCTCGTAGAAGGGCCCCTTGATGGCCCAGTCGTGGGGGAGATCCACGGCGTCCCACGAACGGTCGTCGAAGGTCCCCTGAACGAACGGAAAGTCGCTGCGGGGATCGCCCTCCGGCCGAACATGGGCTGTCTCGGGGTCCTGCAGGAAGTCGTTGCCGGTGGGGAGGATCCAGGGCTTGAGCGCCGTCCGGGATGCTTCGAGCTCCTCCGCCTCCGTCGGCTCGGCGTCGGCTGGCCTGCCATCTCGACCGTCGACGACCTCGGGACGCGCCTCGTAGATCAGATCGTCGGCCGCCTCGGGCGATGCGTACTTCATGAAGCGCCACCCGTCGTTGACGGAGATTCGCTCCCGCAGCACCTGCTGCCGGACCTGGCTCCGCGGTGGGTCCTCGCGCCGCTCGGCGGCGGGGGACGGTGGCATCGTCGTGATCCCCAGAAGCGTGGCGACGACGAGACCGAGATGCCGATTCACCCTCCAGCCCTCCAGAAGAAAGCAGGAGCAAGCGCCCTCGCTCCGACGCGTCTCTCGGCGGCGCGTGCTACTCGTAGCGCAGGCACTGCTGGGGGTCGATCTGGGTGACCCGCTGCACCGGGACCCAGGCCGCCCCCAGGGCCGCCAGCATCATGAGAACGGCGATTGCTCCGAAGACCACCGGATCGGCCTCGGTCATGCGGAAGAAGACGGCATTGAGGGCACGGCTCAGCCCGAAGCCGCCGAGCGCCCCCAGGCCCAGACCCAGCAGGATGGGCCGGAGCGACTGGCGGAGCAGCATCGTGATGACGTTGCCGGCGCGCGCGCCCAGGGCCATGCGGATGCCGAACTCGCCGGTCCTCTGGCCGACCACCCACGACATGACCCCGTAGACGCCGACCATGGCCAGGAGGACGGCCAGCGAGCCGAAGATGGTGAAGATGGAGGCGAAGAAGCGGCTGTTCGTGACGGAGCCCGAGGTTCGGACGCGCTCGTCCATCGTCTTGAAGTCGTGGGCGGCCTGGTCCCGGTCCACCTGGGTCACCGCCTCCCGCACCCCCGGTACCAGGCTCAGGGGGGCGACATGGGTCCTCACCACCAGGAACTTGCGGGTGTGGAGCCACTCGTCCTCCCGCGCGTATTCCCAGACGTGCTGGCGGAACGGGATGTAGACGGCGTCGGGCGCTTCGTTGAGGAAGCTGGGGTAGGTGACGTCGGCCACAACGCCGACGATCTCCCGCGGCTGGGGCTCTTCGAGGTTAGGCCCCCCGGGGTAGGGGTCGCCCATCGACAGACGGATCGCGTGCCCGATCGGGTCCTCGCCGGCGAAGTGCCGATCGGCGAAGGTCTTGTTGACGACGGCCACCCAGGCGGCGGCCGCCACGTCGCTCTCCTGGAGGCCGCGGCCCCGGAGCACCGGGATGTCGAGCGTGTCGAGGGCCTGGGCGTCCACCTCGTTGATGTCGGCGCGGGGGGCCTGTCCCGGCTCGGGGGCGGGCTCGCCGACGATGGTAAAGGGGAACGTCCGCAGGTTCATGGGGAGGCGGCTGATGATGCCGGCCTGCTTCACCCCGGGCAGCGCCCGCACCCGCTCCAGCACCTGATCGTAGAACACCTCGCACTGCGGAGTGACGAGGTTCATGTCCTGCGGCGTCTTGTCGAAGTACTTGGTGCCGCCAAGGAGGATCTCCGCCGTCAGCAGCCGGTCGGTGTCGAAGCCGGGGAGGTCGCTCTGCTCCTGCAGGAAGCCGCGCACCATCAGCCCGGCACCGACCAGCAGCACCATCGCCAGCCCCACCTCGGCCACGAGGAGAGCGTTGCGACCGCGGTGGCGGCGGCCTCCCCCACCCCGGCCGCCCTCCTTCAGCACGTCGTTGATGTCGACTCTCGAGGCCGAGATCGCCGGGACGAGGCCGAAGAGCAGGCTGGAGAAGACGGAGACGCCGAGGGCGAAGGCGAGCACGCGGAGGTCGATCGGGTTGTGGCGCAGGAGCTCCGGGAACTCGGCGGGGATGGTCCAGGCGAAGAGGCGGATCCCGGCAAACGTCAGGAGCAGCCCGAACGCACACCCGACGAGGGAGAGCAGCAGGTTCTCGGTCAGGAGCTGCTGCACCAGGCGCCAGCGACCGGCTCCCGCTGCCGCCCGCACCGCCAGCTCCTTCTGCCGCGCCGCTCCCGCGGCGAGCAGGAGGTTGGCCACGTTCGCGCAGGCGATCAGGAGGACGAAGCTGACCGCTCCGAGCAGGAACGTGAGGGCGTCGCGCACCCCGCCGAAGTAGGCCTCGTGGATGGGCTCCACGTGGGCGGCGACCCCCTCGGCCTTCTCGCCTCGGCTCTCCAGGACCTGGCGGATGATCACGGAGGCCTCCGCCTCCGCCGCCGCCGGCGTCACCCCCGCCTTGAGACGGCCCACCGCGATCATCCAATCCGCCGTCGGGATGCGGCGCAGGTCGTTGGCGGCCCAGAAGGCGATGTTGTCGACAAACGGGAGGAGGCTGAAGCCGGCGGGCATGACCCCGATGATCGTGCGTGGCTCGCCGTCGACGCGGATGGTCCTGCCGACGACGTCCGTCGTGCCGCCCAGGAGCCGCTGCCAGGTCTCGTAGCTGACGACGATGGAGCGGGCCTCCTTCTGCTTGACGACGTCCTCGAAGTCCTCGACGCGGTAGGTCCGCCCGAGCAGAGGGGGAATGCCCGTGATCGAGAGGCCGTTCACGTTCACCGGCATCTGGGAGACCCGGCTCACCTCGTCGCCGGAGAGGGTGACCGGCGCTCCGCCGCCCTGGAAGAAGCCGAACCCCTCGAACGACTGTCCGTGCTCGAGGATCGCCTGAGCGGTCTCCCAGTCGGTCAGCTGGTTTCCGGGGCCGCGCTTCGTGTCCGTCTTCCACAGCACCACGAGCCGATCCACGTCGTTGAACTGGAGCTCGTAGTGGGCGACGTTGTTCACCACGCTGTACATGGTGGTGGTGGCCCCGACGCCGAGACCCAGGGACAGGCCGGCCACGACGACGAGGCCGGGGTAGCGCTTCCACAGGCGGAGCGTGTAGCGGGCGTCAGTGGCTTCGATCACGGAGCACCTCGCGAGCCTGACAAGTATACGGTCGGGGACGAGGATCGGTTCGGCTTTTCTCGGGCTTCGACGCCGAAGTCGGCGACCGTGATCTCGGTGGAGCCCTGACGGGATTCACCGCAGGTATGGCGCCCCGATCTCCGGCGACGGTGGTCGCTCCGCGTCCACGCATTCGAAGCTCTCCGCCGCGTTCAGGTCGCCCGAACCATCGTACCGAGCGGTCTTCGGGAACGGGCAGAGAGGACGCGAGTACGCGATCTGGCCCGAGCCCTCGTCCCCCGCGTAGCGGGACGCCATGACACGTTCGGGCGCCCGGCCGTGCTCGACCCAGGCCTCCAGGCTGTCCCGTAGCTCGAGGACGTTCGGCCCGGACCCGCCTCCGCAGTGCGCGACCCCCGGGGCCAGGAAGAGGCGGTAGAAGTCCGCCACCTCCCCGGCGTCCCCGGCACGAGCGACCACGCGCTCGTGGTAGGCGATCGAGTCGGTGACGGGGACCACGGGGTCTTCGAGGCCGTGGAAGTGGATCAGCTTGCCCCCGCGCGCCCGGAAGGCGTCGAGATCGGGGCTCATCGCGTTGATGAGGGGCGCCAGGCGCTCGTCGGCCGTCTCCATGTCGCGGTCGAAGTCGAACGTCCACCAATCCCAGTCCGAGGCGTCGAAGGCCCAGTCGCGCCAGAAGGCCGCGCGCGCCGGCGCGCCGGGCTCGCGCGGGTCGGCCCAGTACAGGCTCCAGCCGGGGAGGCCGAGGACAAAGCCGGGACCACTCTCACTGCCAGGAAGGAGGCCGAAGTAGATCCGCTCGCCGGTCCGGGGGTTGCGCGGTCCGTCGTAGATTCGCCGGACCACCTCGACCTGGGCCTCGCTGAGGCAGCCCTCGTCCACCGAATCGCCCTTGCAGCGCAGCGCGCCCGGGTCGAAGTCGCAGCGGAGCGGGTCGTTCAGATACGGATCCGAGGCCAGGCCGCCGGCCTCCCCACCGTTCGCGCCGCGGCACGCCCGCAGCACCGCGTCGGTGACCAGGGAGAGCTTGGAGGCCGGCAGGATGGGAGCTTCGCCGCCCCGCTCGTGGTTCTGGAGGAACATCCAGAGAAAGCCGGCGTTCAGGTGGGTGCGGTTGTGTCCGGGGGCGCCGGCCAGGATGCCGTCGAAGTCCTCGGGGTAGCGCTGGGCCTCCATGAGCGCCTGCTGCCCCCCGGTGGAGCAGCCGCTGAAGTAGGCGTAGCGGACGGGCTCACCGTAGTGGGCGGCGACGACGGCCTTCGCATGGGCGACGGCGACGTGGACGGCGCGGTGGCCCCAGTCGACGATGGCCTCGGGGCGGCCGGCGCCGAAGGAGGGGTCGCCGCCCGAGTGGCCAGTGTCGGTGGCCACTGCCGCGTCCCCGCGTCGCAGCAGCTCGGCGAGGGCCTCGTAGGAGATGGCCGAGCTGTAGCCGCCGTTCCCGACCATCTGCAGGCGGCCGGTCCAGCCCTCCCGGGGAAGCCACAGCTCGAAGCCGATCCGCGAGCCCTCGACCGGCGAGGCGATGCCCTCGACGCGGCAGAAGGGCGGCAGATCGTCCAGCGTCCGCGGCGGAGCTCCGGGCCAGCGCGGAGGAGCCTCGAACGAGCCGCCGTCCATGACCTGGACGTTCTCGAGAGCCGCGTTCTGCAGATGAAGGGACGCCAGGCTCTCGCAGTGAGCGACGGCGGCGGTCCGACGCTCGGCACCCCCGGCAAGGCCTCGCCAGCTCTCCAGGACGATCCGACGCAGCCGGGCACCCACTCCGGAGTTGGATGGCGCGATGACCTGGGTCATGATCACCACGACGTCGCCGGTCCCAGGCCAGAGCCAGAAGAAGGTGTTCCCGGAGCCGGACCAGCCCCGGGCACCCGCCGGCAGCTGGCCGGCGGCCTCCGTCGCCTCGTCGCCCACGGCGAAGCCGTAGGCGAACCAGTTGTCCGAGTCCGGGCCGCCGATGCGCACACGGGGTTCGAAGAGCGCCTCCACGCTGCCCGCGGAGAGGAGGCGAACACCCTCCAGCTCCCCGCCGTTGGCGAGCATCAGGGCGAAGCGCAGGTAGTCACGGGCCGTGCCCGCAATCGCGCCGCCACCGTCGAGCAGCCGTGAACGGTCGCGGTAGTCGGAGCTCTCGGGGGACTCGATCTCCCGCAGACCATCTTCGCCCATCATGTAGTTGGTGACGAAGCGGTCCAGGTCCGCGTCCGAGACGAAGAAGCCCGTGTCGGTCATGCCCAGAGGGGCGAAGATCCGTTCGTCGAGGAAGACGTCCAACGACTGGCCACTGACCCGCTCGATCACGGCACCCAGCACCGTCGTCGAGTAGCTGTAGGCGAATTGCTCGCCCGGCTGGTGCAGCAGCGGGGCTTTTCCGATCCGTCGGACCAGCTCGTCGAGGGAGCGGGCCGGCGGCCCGTCCTCGGGCGTGCGCCCTACGGGGGTGTCGCGCAGGACGCCGTGTTTGCGGTACCAGGCGTGGACCGGCGTGGTCCCCGTGAAGTGGTAGGTGATCCCGGAGGTGTGGGTCAGGAGCTCGGCGATGGTCGGGCTGTGCGCCGCCGGCTCCGTCACCATGTTCTCGACGTCGCCGCTGACGTAGACCCGCAGGTCCGCCAGCTCGGGCAGGAACGTCTCGACCGGATCGTCGAGCCCGAGCGCACCCTCTTCGGCCAGCATCAGGATCGCGACGCTGGTGATCGGCTTGGACATCGAGTAGAGGCGGAAGATCGTGTCCTCGGTCATGGGCTTCCCCTCGGCGACGTCGCGCCAGCCCACGACGCTCGTCTCCACGACCTCCCCGTCCCGGGCGAGCAGGGCCACGGCGCCCGGGATCGCACCCTCGTCGACGAGGGCCTGGAGCCTCCCGTCGAGGCCGGGCCTCTCGAGGGCTGCGGCGCTCGATCCCGGTCCGGGGTTGAGGAGAGACGACACGGCGAGGGCTCCGAGAAGCACTATCGTCATGACACGAACCTCCCATCCGCCGACCACCCGCGGTCAGCCCGATCCCTCGCTCTTCGAGGTGGAACTTGTAGTCGAACCAGTTCGAAGGCCGCCGGGGGCGTCGCCGGGTAGCGTCCTCCCGTTCCCCGCCACACCAGGTGCGGTTCGCTCGTCAGCTCACCGCTGGCCAGCACGTAGAAGTTGCCGCCCCGCCCACCAGGGTCGTGATCAGGTAGTATCTGCCTTCGTGGAACCGGATCGTGGGCGCGAAGATGCAGCACAGGAGGACGGGCTTGTGGCTCATCAACAGGCTCTCTTCTCCGATCTCGGTGCGAGGCGGCGGGGCGCCCGGCGGGTCAAGGGTATCCGACCGCACGCCACGGGTCTACGTGAATGGAGGCGTGGGCTTCCATCCACGCCCTTCCGCATGCACATGACGCTGCCCGGCGGCCTGCGCATGCTCGGGCTGCTGTGCGCCCTCGCCCTGGCCGTTGCCGCTGAGGCCAACGAGCTGCCGCCCGTCCCCACGGACGCCGTGAGACCCCTGGCGCCGGCCGTCGTCCGTCCCTTCGACCTCGCCGACGTCACCCTGGGTCCCGGACCCTTCCGCGAGGCCATGGAGCGCGACCGCGCCTACCTGCTGCGTCTCGATCCCGACCGCTTCCTGCACACCTTCCGCCTCAACGTCGGTCTGGCCTCCACGTCCCAGCCCTACGGCGGCTGGGAGTCGCCGGACGTGGAGCTGCGCGGCCACTCGGCCGGCCACTACCTGTCCGCCTGCGCGCTCATGTATCGAAGCACCGGAGACGACGCCTTCAAGGAGCGAGTCGACGCCATGGTGGACGGCTTCGCTACCTGCCAGGCCGCCGCCGAGGACGCCGGGTATCACGCAGGCTACCTGTCCGCCTTCCCGGAGTCGTTCATCGATCGCGTCGAGGCCGGGGAATGGGTGTGGGCCCCGTGGTACACGCTGCACAAGATCATGGCCGGACTGCTCGACGCCCATCGCCTCGCGGGCAACGCCCGGGCCCGCGACGTCCTCGTCGCCATGGCCGACTGGATCGAGTTCCGCGTCGACCGGCTCACCACCGAGCAGATGCAGGCCTCCCTCGACATGGAGTTCGGCGGCATGAACGACGTGCTCGCCGGCCTCTACGCCCTCACGGGGGATCCACGGCACCTGCGGCTGGCCCGCGCCTTCGATCACGCGGCCGTTTTCGAGCCCCTCGCGCGGGGCGAGGACCCGCTGGACGGGCTCCACGCCAACACCCAGATCCCCAAGGTCATCGGCGCGTCCCGTGAGTTCGCCCTCACCGGCGACGACCGCTACGACCGGATCGCCCGCTTCTTCTGGGATCGGGTGGCCGAGGATCGTTCCTACGCGATCGGCGGCAACAGCGACCGGGAGCACTTCTTTCCTACGGCGGAGTTCGAGCGCCACCTCAGCGCCGAGACCGCCGAGACATGCAACACGCACAACATGCTCAAGCTGACCCGTTCCCTCTTCGCCCGGGAGCCCGACTCTCGCTACCTGGACTTCTACGAGCGGGGTCTCTACAACCACATCCTGGCCTCGCAGGACCCGGCTCGGGGCATGTTCACCTACCTCATGCCCCTGGCGCCCGGCTACTCCAAGGTCTACTCCACCCCCGAGGATTCCTTCTGGTGCTGCGTCGGCACCGGCATGGAGAACCACGCCAAGTACGGCGATACCATCTTCTCGCACAGCGACGATGCACTGTTCGTCAACCTCTTCATCCCCGCCCGCATCCGCTGGCGGGAGCGCGGCATCACCGTCACCCAGGCGACCGCCTTCCCCGAGGCCGACACGACGACGCTCACCGTCGACGGCGCAGCCCCGACGACGTTCTCGCTGCGAGTCCGTCAGCCGGCGTGGACGCAGGGCCCGCTGCAGGTGTCGATCAACGGCGGCCCCCCGGCGCCCCTCGCCGCCGGCTCCGGGTCCTACGCGACGCTCGGTCGCACCTGGCAGCCGGGCGACAGCGTCACGGTCACGCTGCCGATGTCGCTTCGCGTCGAGCCGCTTCCGGGCAGCGACGATACCGTCGCCCTGTTCTACGGTCCCATCGCCCTCGCCGCCCGGCTGGGCACCGACGACCTGCCATCGCCCTACGCCACGTCCCAGACCACCCAGGCGCGCTTCCCGGCGCCGGACGTCCCGGTCTTCGTCACCGACGCCGCCGACTGGCTCGGTCGCGTTGAGAAGGTCGGCGACGCCCCCCTGCTCTTCCGCACCCGTGGCCTCGCCCGACCCCACGACGTCACACTCGAGCCGTTCCATGCCGTGCACCACGAGCGCATGGCCGTCTACTGGTCGCTCATGAGCTCCGCCGCCTGGGCCGCGCGACAGCAGGCCATTGCCGACGTGGAAGGGCAGATCGCCACGGCCCGGGATCTCGCCGTCGACGGCGTGGACATTGGAAACCTCGACAGCGAGACCGCGCACGCCCTCGTCCTGACCGGTGACGGTCTGCACACCGGGACCCTCTCCGGGCACAACTGGCGCCAGGCTCCCCGCGGCGCGTCCTTCGGCTACACCCTCGCCACCGGGGGCCGGGACGATCTGTCGCTCCTCTGCGTCGTGGGCGCGCGGGACCGCCACCGCCGCTTCGACGTCTGGGTCGAGGAGACGAAGATCGAGCCGCCCGAGCTCGACGGCCAGTCGCCTGGACTGGTGCGCACCTTCACCCTGCCGATTCCGGCGGAGGTCACCCGGGACAGGGCGGCGATCACCGTACGCTTCCAGGCCCGCGACGAGTGGGACGCGACCTCCGCCAACCTGTTCGAGTGCCTCCTCGTGCCAGCGCCTTGAGAATGCCCCCCCGGGTCGCGACGATGTCCTGGCTTGCGGTCCTTCGGGGAGGCGCATGCTCGGAGACAAGGAGGGCCGCTTGAGGAGAAGTATCGTCGCCGTCTCGATCTTCGCGGTCTCGTCGGTCTCGCTCCCGGCCCAGACTCGCCCCGGCGGGAGCGAGCCCGGTGTCGCGGTGCTGCTCGTGGACACGGACCGGGTGATGGGCCGCATCGACGAGCGCATCTACGGCCATTTCCTGGAGCACATCAATCATTCCGTAGTGGACGGCCTCTACGCCGAACAGGTCCGGGGCCAGGGTTTCGAGGCCGGGGATTTCGCGGCCTACTGGGAGGCTTTCGGGGACGAAAACGGCGCCGTCGAGGTCGCCGAGGTCGCATTCGAGCAGGGACGCCGCAGCGCGCGCCTGCTCCCGGGCGGCGGCACCGCCGGAATCCGGCAGCGGCGCATGTACATCGAGAACGCACGCCAGTACGACGGCTCGCTTTGGGTGAAGCCGGAGCGGGAAGCGCCGCAGTTGACGCTCCGGGTCGTACGGTCGAGTGGCGAGCCGATCGCCTCGGTGCCGCTGGAATACGCGGGCTCTGAATGGCAGGAGGTGGGCTACTCGTTCTCCAGCCCGGTCCGGGACACTCATTCCACTCTCGAGGTGGTGGCCTCCGGCAGGGGGACGCTGCTGCTCGACCACGTGTCGCTGATGCGTGCGGATGTGCGCCAGAACGGCATGTTGCGCCCTGACCTCGTAGAAGCCTTGCGGGACCTCGCTCCGCCCTTCCTTCGCTGGCCCGGGGGCTCCTTCGCCTCCATCTACGCGTGGAAGGACGGGATCGGTCCCCAGGTGTCGCGCCGCTATCACCCCAACGCGATCTGGGGCGACTACTCGGACTACTACGGTTTCGGCACCGACGAGTTCATGGAGCTGGCGCGGCAGCTGGGCACCGAGCCGTTGATTGTCCTGAAGGCGACGGGCACCGATCCCGAGGAGGTCCAGAACGCGATGGACTGGGTGCGGTACCTGAATGACCTGCCCACGACGGCGTGGGGAGCGCAACGAGCCGCGAACGGCCACCCGGACCCCTACGGCGTGCGGTACTTCCAGATCGACAACGAGCCAATGAACCACGGTCTCACGCCGGAGCAGTACGCGGAGATCGTGAACGTCTACGGCGCCCGCCTTCGTGCGATCGCGCCCGAAGCCCGGATCGTAGCCTGCGGCCAGAAGCGCTCCAACGACATGGTCTGGAGTCAGAAGGTGATCGATATGGCCGGCCAGAGCTTCGACATCCTCGGCGTCCACAACTACGAGTACGAGCCCGAGAACTTCGAGACGGGGGTGCGGCGCGTCCGCGATTATCTGGTGAAGCTAGGCCGCTACGTGCGCCGCTCGACGCACCCGCAGATCGAGATCGGCGTCCTGGAGTGGAACCTGTCCCGCAGCTACGACTGGCGGGCGGGCCTCCACGCCGCGGGGAGCCTGATTCTCTACGAGACACTGAGTCCCGACGTGACGATGAGCTGCCCCGCGCTGCTGATGAGGAACACCACCGACGACCCGACCTGGACGGCGCTCATCTACCACGACCACGTCTCCTGGTTCCCGGGCGCGGCCTACGTCGTCGAGAGGCTGTTCCGCGAGCACTACGCCGAGCGTTATCTGGCCTCCACGAGCGGAACCTTCCGGGGTCTACCCGACCGAGGCTCTTTCTTCACCGAGATCTCGACGATGAAGCCGGAGGACTGGACTCCGGGGACAATCGACGCGATTGCCACCGCGAGTGCCGATGGGAACCGGATCGTGGTCAAGGCGGTCAACTACGCGGGGCACCGGAACACCCTGCTCGTACGGCTGCAGGGCTCGGGCGTACCGGAGACGGCCGAGGCCCGCGTGTACCAGCTGAGCGCCGGTCTCGAAGATGCGCCATCGCTCGAGAGCCCCGACGCGATCCCGCTCGTGGAGCGGCCGCTCGCCTACGCTCGCGACCTGGTGCTCGACCTGGACCCCTACGCAGTGACCGTTCTCGCCATCGAGGCGACCCGGTTCGCATCCGCGGCCGCGGCGTCGCATCCTGACCGTGGCGAAGCGCTCCTCTACTTGAAGAGCCGGGGGGCGAAATCGTTCAGGCAACGCCGCCACGTCAGCCATTCGTGGGCGGTGCCGGGAGACTCGAAGTAGACGTTCTCGATTCCGGCGCGGGTCAGCGCCTCGCTGAACTCCCTGGCGCGCGGGCCTTCCGTGGATCCGATGCCCAGAAACAGGACCTCGACCTTCTCGTTGAACGCCTCGGCGTCCGCGAAGACGCCGCCATTCGACGTCTTCGGGTCGAAGCCACCGCGAATGCCCGTGCTCCCGCTGAAGCCTCCGATGTACGCGAACTTGTCCAGGTTCGCCAGGGCTGTCAGGAACGTCTGCATGCCTCCCATGGACAGGCCGGCCATGGCCCGGTTCTCCCGCCCGGGAAGGGCCCGGTACGTGCGCTCGATCATGGGAATCAGGTCGGTGAGCATCATCTCCGTGAAGGTCGCCCCGGTGAAGCCGGCCAGGCCGCGGCCACGGCCCGCAGGGGCACCCGGCTTCGGCGGGGGCCAGAGCCGACGTGAGAAGAAGACCCACCCTTCCTCACCTGGCTTCACGGCGTTCAGGTTGTCCATGACGATGATCATCGGCGTGGCCCTCTTCGCCGCGATCAGGTTGTCCAGGATGAGGTCCACGTGGCCCTGGCGGTGCCAGCCGGTCTCGTCCTCGCCCCAGCCGTGCAGCAGATAGAGGACGGGGTAGCGCTTCGTGCCCGCGTCGTAGTCCGGGGGCGTGTAGACGTAGCAGCGCCGCCAGCTCTCGGTGATCGTCGAGTAGTACCGGCGCTGGCTCACCTGGCCGTGGGGCACGTCCTTCGGACGGTAGTAGTCCACGTCCGGCGGCTCGGGGATCTCGATCGCGCTGTTCTCCCAGCCGGAGCCGAAGAAGGTTCGAGTGGCGGGGTCGGCCATCGTGACACCGTCCACGACCACAGAGTAGTAGTGGAACCCCTCGACGAGGGGCGTGGTCGTCACGGTCCAGACCCCGTCGTCTCCCTTGAGCATGTCGAACTCCTCCCCGACTCGCACCTGGACCTTTTCCGCGTCGGGGGCCTCGAGGCGAAAGGTCGCTCGCTGGTCGGGATGGACGCAAGGGTACTGGGCACCCGGGATGTTCAGCGGGGACGGCCGGCATTCGTCCGTCGTCTGCCCCCAGCACACGGTGCAGCCCAGAAGCAGGATAGCGAGTGCTCTCATCGGTCCTCCTGTGAAAGATGCCCGTCCTGCCGTTCGTCGCTTCCGCACATGGCAGGGGCGGCTAGAAAGTGCTCTTGACGTACGGCGTGCTCCCCAGGGGGCTGCCCGCCGCCCACGCTGATCTCCACCCTGGGCGCCGGGAGATCGTCTGGGCCGAGGGAGAAGCTCACCTCCCTGCGTTCGCCGGCTCGCAGGTGGATCCGCTGGAACCCACGAAGGCTTCGTATCGGGGCTCCCGCACCGGAGCCACCTGCCACGTAGAGCTGGACCACCTCGTCGCCGTCGCGGGCGGACGCGTTCCTGACCGCTACGCGGATCTCGGCGCCCTTCGGCGTCCGCTCCGTCCTCAGGTCCGAGTACTCGAAGGTCGAGTAGCTCAACCCGAAGCCGAAGGGGAAGAGTGGCTCGCCGTCGAGGTATCGGTAGGTGCGGTTCTTCATGGAGTAGGAGGTCCGTCCCTGCCTTGACCGCCGCCACCGCCGCCTCGCCCAGCGTGGCCGTGTACTCGTGGTTCCG
>JAJDNV010000298.1 GCA_022340545.1 Acidobacteriota bacterium
CGTCCGAGATTGAAGGCGAGGCGGCCAGCGACGTCCGCGGGTCGGACCAGCCGCTGGGCGACGGCCAGGAGCCCGGAGAGCGTGTCCGCCAGGCGCGCGGGGTGAACGGAGGCCGGCTCCGGCATCTCCACCCGTAGCCGGCCGTCCGCCACCGAGGCCCGGCCCCCGAGCGAGCGGCCGATCGCCGAGCCCGGGACGTCGATGCGGTCCTGCAGGAACCGGAGGACGATGCGGCGCGTCTCCTCGTCGAACAGCGCGTGGAGGAGCGGCGGCGATCCCCGCACGTAGACGGCATCGTCGAAGGCAGGGTCGCCGATCGTCCGCTCGCGCGCGCCGATCGCCTTCACCACCCTCGTCTCGAAGCTTTCAGCCTGGAGGTCGAGCTCGCCCGGGTGGTGACCAAGCCCCTCGATCACGATCGCGAGCTGGGTCTGCCGGGAGGTGCGACTCGACTGGATCTCCACCCGGAGCCCACCGGACCGTGCGGAAAGGGCCATGTCGAGGTCGAAGGCGCTCGACAGGACCAGGACCTCCGTGAGGCCGACACGGCGCGCGGCTTCGCTCCAGGCCTGGGCCAGCTCGTTCGGCGTCCGACCGCGCCGCAGGAACGTGGGCAGCGCGTCGAGGGCCCGGCGGATCAGGCCTCGGCCTTGCCCGGACACCGGAAACCACCTCGCCGCCACCGCCTCGGCACCGAGCGGCGCCGGCCCGGCCGGTCTCGTCCGTGGGGCCTCACCTGTCCGATCACATCCGGAAGACCCCGAAGCGCGTCTCGGGGATGGGGGCGTTGAGGGCGGTGGAGAGCCCGAGACCCAGCACCGCCCTCGTGTCGGCGGGGGGGATGATCCCGTCGTCCCAGAGCCGCGCGGTGGAGTAGTAGGGGCTCCCCTCCTCCTCGTACTTTGCGAGGATGGGAGCCTTGAGGGCCTGAACCTCCCCGTCGCTCATCGGCTTGCCGCGCCGCTCGCGTTGCTCCTGCTTCACCTGGGCCAGGACCGAGGCCGCCTGCTCGCCTCCCATCACGCTGATGCGGGCGTTCGGCCACATCCAGAGCTGCCGCGGCTGGTAGGCCCGTCCGCACATGCCGTAGTTGCCGGCACCGAAGCTGCCGCCGATGATCACCGTGAACTTCGGCACCAGGGCGTTGGCCACCGCGTGCACCATCTTGGCCCCGTCCTTCGCGATCCCCCGCTGCTCGTACTCCTTCCCGACGATGAAGCCGGTGATGTTCTGCAGGAAGACGAGCGGTATCCGGCGCTGGCAGCACATCGTGATGAAGTGCGTCGCCTTGAGCGCGCTCTCCGAGAACAGCACGCCGCCATTGGCCAGGATCCCGACCGGGTACCCCATGATGCGGGCGAACCCGCAGACGAGTGTCGTCCCGTAGAGAGCCTTGAACTCCGAGAGCCGACTGCCGTCGACGATCCGGGCAATCACCTCGTGCACGTCGTAGGCCTTCCTGGTGCTCACCGGCACGACGCCGCCCAGCTCCTCCGGGTCGTGGAGCGGGTCTTCCGGCTCCTCCACCTCCCAGGGTGGCTCCTTGCGCGTGGTGAGCGTACCCACGACGTCACGGGTCCGGGCGAGGGCCTCCTCCTCGTCGACCGCGTAGTGATCGGCCACCCCGCTCGTGCGGGTGTGGACGTCGGCCCCGCCGAGCTCTTCCGCGCTCACCTCCTCGCCGGTCGCCGCCTTCACGAGCGGCGGCCCCCCGAGGAAGATCGTGCCCCGGCCCTTCACGATGATCGTCTCGTCGCTCATGGCCGGGACATAGGCCCCGCCGGCCGTGCAGGAGCCGAGCACCACGCTGACCTGCGCGAGTCCGGCCGCGCTCATCCGCGCTTCGTTGTAGAAGATGCGCCCGAAGTGGTCCCGATCGGGGAACACCTCGGCCTGCAGCGGCAGGAATGCTCCACCGGAGTCGACGAGGTACAGGGACGGCAGACGGTTCTCGAGTGCGATCTCCTGCGCCCGGAGGTGCTTCTTGACCGTGATCGGGAAGTAGGTGCCGCCCTTGACCGTCGCGTCGTTGGCCACCACCATCACCTCGCGCCCCCGGACCCGCCCGACCCCGCAGACGATGCCGGCCGCCGGGGCCTGGCCGTCGTGCATGCCGAACCCGGCCAGGGCCCCGATCTCGAGGAAGGGCGTGCCCGGATCGAGAAGGCGCTCGAGGCGTTCCCGCACCATGAGCTTGCCCTGCTCGCGGTGCCGCCGGACCGAGGCCTCTCCACCCCCGGCCCGCGCGTCGGCCAGGCGCCCGCGCAGCTCGGTCACGAGCCCCTTCATGTGCGCTCGGTTCTCCTCGAACTCGGCCGAGGCGGGGTCCAGGTGGGACTCCAGGACGGACATGCGGCTCAGTCCCCCAGGCAGATGCCCAGCTCGCGGGCGGTGAGGATGGTGTCGCAGTCGAGGGGAACGGTCTTCATCCGCTCGGTCGCCTGGGCGAGGGGAACGTAGCGGACGGTCGGTGGGTCCAGGGCCACCATGACCCCGGTCCGTCCCTCGGCGAGGGCACGGACCGCCGCCGATCCAAAGCGGAGCGACAGAAGCCGATCGAAGGCGGTGGGGGTACCGCCCCGCAGCAGGTGGCCGAGGACGACATGGCGGGTCTCGCGCCCGGTCATCTGGCCGAGCGCCACCGAAACCCTCTCGCCGATACCGCCCAGCCGCTCCGCCGCGCCGAGCCGCTTCTCGAGCACCGAGCGTCTGCCGCCCCTGGGCTTCGCCCCCTCCGCCACGACCACGATGGCAAAGTTGCGCCCCGCGCCCGCGCGCCGGCGGACCTTTGTGGCCACCGCGTGCAGGTCGAAAGGGATCTCCGGGATCAGGATCGCGTCGGCGGTACCGGAGACGCCGGCGTTCAGGGCGATCCACCCCGCGTAGCGCCCCATCACCTCCACCACCATGACCCGCCGGTGGGCCTCGGCGGTGGAGTGCAGGCGGTCGAGACACTCCGTGGCAAAGGAGACCGCGGTGTCGAAGCCGAACGTGACGACCGTCTTCGAGAGATCGTTGTCGATCGTCTTGGGGACCCCCACGATCCGCACGCCCTTCTTCGCGAGGGCGTTGGCGATGGTCAGCGAGCCATCGCCCCCGATCGCCACCACCGCGTCGATCTCGTGCTCCTTCAGCCCCTCGACGAGATCGTCCGTGCGGTCGACCTCCTTCATCGTCCCGTCCGGCATCGCGGTGGGGTAGTGAAGGGGGTTGCCACGGTTCGTGGTGCCGATGATCGTCCCACCGAGGTGGGTGATCCCCCGGACCCGGGTCCGGGTGAGGGGCACGAGGCCCCCGTCGGGATACTCCTGGGGTCTGAAGATGCCGTTGTAGCCGTCCCGGATCCCGACGATCTCCCACCCGTGGTTCAGGCCGGAGAGAACGACAGCGCGGATCACCGCGTTCAGGCCGGGCGCGTCGCCCCCGCCGGTGTTGATCGCGACTCTCCGGATGTTCGGCGGACGCCTCCTCGGCATGAGCCCTCCTCGTGGCGCGCTCGTTCGCGCACGGCTCCCAAGCTTCTACGCCGAAGCCCGCCCCTCTGCAAGCGGGGATCAGAGCATCGGGCGCCAGTCGAAGGGGGTCGGCCCTCAGACGCCGGTGGGCAAGCCTGATCCGGCGAGTGTACTAGGTGGCCCCCCTCGCGTGCCCTCGATCATGAAGGAACGCCCTTCTCTGAAGCAGCGGAGGGGCCGACACGTCAACACCTGTCGAAAGCGGCTCGTCATCTGGAGGCGGGTTGCCGCGGTCCGGATTGTCGGCGGCGCATCTCTTCCTGGCGCATGGGCATGGCGTCGATCAGATCGCAAAGGACGTCCATGGGCACGACGTCATCGCT
>JAJDNV010000302.1 GCA_022340545.1 Acidobacteriota bacterium
GCGTCGGCCGCCACAGCTCTCGCAGACGAGGTATGCGTCCGCCAGGAACTGCAGATCCACGCGCACGCGTCCGTCCCCCCCACAGCCCTCGCACCGTCCGCCCGGCATGTTGAAGGAGAAGTGGGCCGCCTCGAACCCGGCCTTCTTCGCCTCGGGAGTCCGCGCGAAGGTCTCCCGGATCGCGTCGAAGGCCTTCATGTAGGTCACGGGGTTCGAGCGAGGGCTCCGTCCCAGCGGTGCCTGGTCGACGATCTCAAGCTGCTCGACGTACTCGAGCCCCTCGATCACCGACTCAACCCGGTGGTCGCCGCCCCCCCGCCGTCGGCGAAGTTGACCGCCCAGCACGTCGTTCACCAGGGTCGACTTTCCCGAGCCGGAGACGCCGGTCACCACGGTGAAGGCCCCGAGCGGGATCTTCGCGTCGAGTCCCTTCAGGTTGTGGACCCGCGCCCCCTTGATGTTCAGGAACAGCCCGTTGCCCCGGCGTCGGCGCGCGGGCACGGAGATGCGGAGGTCGCCGCGCAGGTACTTCGCGGTGAGGCTTCGCGTCTCCTTCTTCAGCTCCCCCCAGCCTCCCTGGAAGACCACGCGCCCGCCCTGGTCCCCGGCACCGGGGCCGAGATCGACCACGTGGTCGGCGGCAGCGATGATGTCGGGGTCGTGCTCGACGACGATGACGGTGTTGCCCTGCTCGCGCAGTGCCCGGAGGATCCTCACGAGCCGCTCGGTGTCACGGGGGTGCAGGCCAACGGAGGGCTCGTCCAGAACGAACAGCGTCCCCACCAGGCCGGTTCCCAGGGCCGCGGCCAGGGCGATCCGCTGTGACTCGCCCCCGGCCAGGGTCGCCGAAGGCCGGTCGAGGGTCAGGTAGTCGAGGCCCACGTCCTCGAGGAACGACAGCCGCCGGTCGATCTCCCCGACCACGCGCTCGGCGACCACCCTTTCGGACGGTGTCAGGGAGAGCCCTCGCACGAAGCGGCGGGCCTCCTCCACGGTCATCCCCGCTACATCCCGGATGGAGAGACCGCCCACGCGCACGCGAAGGGCCTCGCCCCTCAGCCGGCTCCCCTTGCAGTCGGGGCATTCCTGGTAGCCCCGGTAGCGCGCGAGGAAGGCACGGACCTGGACGCGATACTTGCGCCCCTCGAGCCAACGGAAGAACCCGAGCACCCCGGGGAAGTCGTCGTCCCCCCCGAGGACGAGCCGGCGCTGGCCCTCATCGAGGAAGGACCATGGCACGTCGAGTGGGATCCCGTGGCGTCGGGCGAACCGCCGCAGCTGCGCCTGCAGCTTCCGGTAGTGAGGCTTGTTCCACGGCTCGATCGCCCCCTCGGCGAGGCTTCGCCTCTTGTCGGGCACGACGAGGTCGACGTCCACCTCGATGAGGTTGCCGAAGCCGTGGCACGAGGGGCACGCCCCGAACGGGTTGTTGAAGGAGAACAGCCGCGGCTGCGGCTCCAGGAACCCCTGGCCGCAACCCTCGCACTCGAACCGCTCCGAGAAGCGACGCCTCGGCTGCCCCGGGACCTCGGCGATGGCGTGGCCTCCGCCCTCGCGAAAGGCGACCTCGAAGGCGTCCACGATGCGCCCACGGGCGTCGTCCCCGACCTTGATCCGGTCGACGACCACCGCCAAGCCGGCCTCCGCCTCCGTGGCCCCCACCGCCTCGTCCTCGATGTCGAGCACATCCGGCCCCCGGAGGAGTCGCCGGTATCCGCGCTTGCGCAGCCCGTCGAGGGTGTCCGCGTCGATCTCGCTCAGATCGAAGCCGACCAGGACGCGCTCGTCCCCCGCGTCCGCGAGCAGGGTGTCGGCGGCGCTGGCCGCCGTGTCGCGGCGGGCCTCGCCGCCGCAGCCATCGCAGACCGTGTGCCCGACGCGGGCAAAGAGGAGCCGCAGGTGGTCGTGCACCTCGGTGGCGGTCCCCACCGTCGATCGCGGGCTCCGGGAGAGGCTCCGCTGGCGGATGGCGATCGCGGGGCAGATGCCCTCGACCTCGTCCACCCGGGGCTTCTCCATCCGCTCGAGGAACTGCCTCGCGTACGAGGAGAGGCTCTCAACGTAGCGCCGCTGGCCTTCCGCATAGAGCGTATCGAAGGCGAGGCTGCTCTTGCCGGAACCCGACACCCCGGTGATCACCACGAGCCGACGCGTGGGAATCGTCACGTCGATTCCCCTCAGGTTGTGAACGCGGACTCCTCTCAGAACGATGTCGGCAGGCATGCCAAACCCGCATGCTACCACGGGATCCGGGCCGGCGGCGCCCATCCGGGCGAGGCGGAGGCTCGCCGAGGACGGCGGCTAGGGGAGCGCTGTCGCCTCGGCCCCGGAGGCGTCGGCGAGACGGCGCTCCTGCTCGCGCTGGGCCACGAAGCCGTCCGGGTCCTTGATGAGGAGCTCGGCCCGCGGGATCAGCTCCAGGGCGCGCTGAACCTGCGGATCCCAGGCGATGCTGGCCCGACGGGCCGCACCTTCACCGAACACCTGTCGCCGGATCTGCTCCTCGATCAGCCGGTCGATCACCACTCGGTTCTCTTCGAGGTCCTCCGGAGTGAAGCGGAGCTTTCGCGACTCGATGTACTCCCGGAAGTCCTCGCGGAGCTCGTCGTTCACCTCGAAGTCACGGGCGACGAGCGTCACGTCGTCTGATTCGACCTGCGAGCGCGTCCCGGTGCCCACGATGTTGGCATCTCCCTGCCCGCCGGCGGCGGCGAAGCCGCGACTGAACCCCGTGAAGGCCTGCCGACCGATGAGGTAGGAGACGAACTTGCTCGGCTTGTCCGGCTCCACGCAGTAGTCGGGGGTGATGCCATCACCACCGTAGACCGTCCGCCCCGCGTCGGTCAGCTTCGCCTCGCCCTGGGCCTCCGTGCAGGCCTTCCGATCGCGCGGAGCGTAGTAGTCCTCCAGGGCGGTCGTGGCGTACTCACGCTGAATGGAACGGCCGGACGGGGTGTAGTACCGGGCGGTCGTGAGGGCGAGCGCGTACCCTCTCACATTGCGCAGAGGGAGGATGGTCTGGACCAGCCCCTTTCCGAACGTGGTCTCGCCCACGATCAGGGCCCGGTCGTGGTCCTGCAGGGCCCCGGCCACGATCTCCGACGCGCTGGCGCTGTGACGCGAGGTCAGCACGACGAGCGGCACGTCCACCCACGGGCTCTCGCTCTCGGTGATGTAGTTCGACTCGTCGCGCCGCGACCGTCCGCGGGTGAAAACGACCAGCTGCCCCTTCTTCAGGAAGAGGTTCGAGACCGCGAAGGCCTGGTCCAGGAGTCCTCCGGGGTTGTCCCGGATGTCGAGGACGAAGGCCCGCGCCCCCTGCTTCTGAAGCTTCTTCAGCGCCTGCTCCAGCTCCCGCTCGCAATCCTCACCCTCGCCCGGACGACATGCCGTCGTCTCGTTGAAGTCGGTCAGCCGTATGTAGCCGACGCTCGGGCTCACCATGAACGAGTACGGTACGGAGTGAAGGGGGATGGCGTCGCGGATGACCGTGAACTCGAGCGGCGTCTCGTAGCCCTCGCGTACGATCGTGATCCTCACCGGAGTGCCCTTGGGGCCCCGAAGGCGCTTGACCGCGTCGTCGATGCTCATCCCCCGGGCGTCCTCGCCCTCGATTCGGCTGATGATGTCGCCGGCCCGGATCCCCAACCGGTGCGCCGGCGTCCCCTCAAACGGAGCCACCACGGTGATGTTCCCGTCGATCGACTGGACGCTGATGCCGAGCCCGTAGTACTGGCCCTTCTGCCGCTCCTGCATCGACTGGTAGTCCCGCTGCTCGAAGAAGCTCGAGTGCGGGTCCAGCGTGTGGAGCATCTGACGGATCGACGTCGACACGAGGCGGTCGCTGGGAACCTCCTCGACGTAGTCGCTCTCGATCGCGGCGAGCATGGCCGTGTACAGGCGAAGCTCCTCGCTGAGCTCCCCACCCCCGGCGAGCACACGGTTCCCCATGAGCCCGCCGGCGAACGTGGACCCGATCAGGACCGCCCCCGACAGGACACCCAGACGTGACAGCTTCATGAATCGATGATAGCAGCCGGCGGAGGACGGGACCAGGAGGCCCCCCTCCGCCGGCACGGAGCCGGGAATCAGAAGCGGATGTGCACCCCGAAGGTGACGCTGGCCCCGCCGAGGTCCAGTCGATTGAGCTGGCCGGGCTCGTTCGGGCTGAAGTCGCCCCCCATGTCGGCCTCCGCCCACTGGTAGTTGCCGCGGACCACGATGGCGAAGTCGCGATTCAGGTAGAAGCGCACGCCCCCGGTGGCGTGGAAGCCGAAGGCGACCCCGTCCGAGATGAAGTAGTCCTCGTAGACAGGTAGATCCGGGTCCCAGAAGTCGATGAAATCGCCCCACTCCTCGTACTTCCAGTAGAAGAGGTCCACGCCACCGCCGACGAAGGGTGCGACCTTCGTCCGCTTGGAGGTGGGCACGACCTGCAGGGTGAGGCCGAAGGGGACGATCTGAAGCTTGAGGGTCTGGAAGATGTCGCTTCCGTCCGGTCTCGTCCAGTCGCGGTACGACGTGTCGATCGTCCGCGAGTAGCCGTCCACGAAGACCGCCATCTCGATGTTCTTGGCCAGGACGTGGTTGTACTCGGCGCCTCCGGTAAAGCCGACCCAGTCGCTCTTCGAGACGAAGTAGAGGCTCTCGTCGTCGAGGAAAAGGTTGGAGGTCGCCTTCGGGATGAAGGCGCCGAGACGAACGTCGAGCCCGCTCGCGCGGGCCGGGCTCGCGGCCCCCACCAGCAGCAGGGGCATCAGGGTGAAGCTCAGGATTGCTCGCCGCACGGGTCTCTCCTTTCGCGCCCGGCCCCCCTTGGACCAGGCTCAACGCTGCCCGTGCGGATTGCAGGAGGGATGCCACGTCAGGCATCCACGCAATCCCCTGTTTTTGAGCTATTTAACGCCAGACACCACCGGGCCGACTGTCCTCCACAGGTGACAGCCGTCCTGGGGGCCGGCGCCCGGCGAGACAAAGAGGCGTGATCGGCTCGGCTACTCGCCCGGCCCCGGGTCTCCCGGCGTGAGCTCGACGGCGAGAGCATAGCCGTGCTCGCCCGCGCCCTCTTCCGGGAGCACGACGGTCAACCCTTCCGACGCCTGCTTCCACTCGACAGCCCGCTCGGAGCCCAGAAGCCGCACAGCGTGAACCCCCTCCGGCGCGCTCTCACCCAGGGCGGACAGGACGACCGTCCGGTCATCCGGAGCCACCAGCGCGATGGCGTAGACCGTCCCGGCCTTCTCGGTGTACCAGATGTCCCGCGCGGTGAATCGCGCCTCGAACCCTTTCTCCTCCCGCTCCTGGGTGCCCTCCATCGCGACACGGGTCGGGCCCTCGTGGGTCGTCCGCCAGCGGGCGGTGCCGTAGATCGCCTCCCCGTTGAGCGCCATCCACTGCCCGACCTCTTGCAGACGGTCCACGCTCGGGCCGGGGATCTCCCCCGCGGCGGTGGGCCCGACGTTGAGCATGTAGTTGCCGCCCATGCTCGCGATCTCGACGATCCAGAAGAGCAGCTCGTCGACCGATTTCCAGTCGTCGTCGAAGTACTTGTAGCCCCAGGAGTTGTTGAGCGTGCCCACCGTCTCCCACGGACGGTCGTAGCTGATGTCCGCCTCGGGGATTCGGTTGTCCCCGGGAACGACGTAGTCGCCAAAGTCGTTTCCCACACGATGGCCCACGATCGTCTCGGGCTGGAGCTCGTAGGTCATCCGATAGAACTCGAAGCTCGTCTCCGGCTGCATCCGGAAGGGAACGTCGTACCAGACCACCCACATGTTCGGGTAGCGGGTCAGGATCTCCCGAACCTGCGGCTTCGCCTTCCCCTCGATGTAGTCGGGGAAGGACGTGGGGCTCGGGTCGTGCAAGTTGACCGGCCAGGATCGTCCCTCGCTCCCGGAGAGCGCGAAGCCCCCGTCCCCGCCGTCGTACCAGTCGATGGAGTGCGAGTAGTACACGCCGAATCGGATTCCTACGCGTTCGCAGGCGGCGAGCAGCTCGCCGACGACGTCCCGTCCGAACGGCGTGGCGTCCACCACGTTGTAGTCGCTGACGTCGGAGTCGTACATGGCGAAGCCGTCGTGGTGCTTGGACGTGATGACCACGTAGCGCATGCCGGCGTCCCGGGCGATGCCGGCCCACTCGTCGGCATCGAACTTCACCGGGTTGAACTCTTCGGCGAGGGCCGCGTACTCGGCGCGGGGGATCTTGGCCCGCTGCATGATCCACTCGGA
>JAJDNV010000342.1 GCA_022340545.1 Acidobacteriota bacterium
GGGATCCCCAGCTTCTCCCGAAAGTAGGCGACGGTGCGCTGCAGGCCCTCGTCGAGCGTCACCTGTGGCCCCCAGTCGAGGGCGGCGCGCGCAAGGCCGATGTCGGGCTGGCGGACCCTCGGGTCGTCGACCGGCAGCGGCCGCTCCACGATCCGCGACGGCGAGCCCGTGAGCTCGATGACCTTCTCGGCGAGGGCCCGGATCGACATCTCCTCCGGGTTCCCGAGGTTCACGGGCTCCGCGGTGTCCGACATCATGAGGCGCACGACGCCCTCGACGAGATCGGACACGTAGCAGTGGCTGCGGGTCTGGCTCCCGTCGCCAAAGACCGTGACGTCCTGTCCCTGCAGGGCCTGGCTCATGAACGCGGGGATGGCGCGGCCGTCGTCCACCCGCATCCGCGGGCCGTACGTGTTGAAGATCCGCACGATCCGGGTCTGGACCTGGTGGACGCGGTGATAGGCCATGGTGAGGGCCTCGGCGAAGCGCTTGGCCTCGTCGTAGACACCCCGCGGGCCGACCGGGTTGACGTTGCCCCAGTAGTCCTCCCGCTGCGGGTGGATGAGGGGATCGCCGTAGACCTCGGAGGTCGAGGCGAGGAGGAAGCGGGCCCGCTTGGCCTTGGCCAGCCCCAGGCTGTTGTGTGTGCCGAGGCTGCCGACCTTGAGGGTCTGGATGGGGAGCTTCAGGTAGTCGATCGGGGAGGCCGGGCTCGCGAAGTGGAAGACGTAGTCGAGCGGGCCCTCGACCGTCACGTAGTCGGTGACGTTGTGCTTGACGAAGACGAAGTCGCGCCCGGTGAGGTGCGCGATGTTGTTCACGTCCCCGGTGACGAGGTTGTCCATTCCGACGACCGAGAGGTCACGCTCGAGCAGTGCCTCGCAGAGGTGCGAGCCGATGAAGCCCGCGGCTCCGGTTACGAGGGCTCGTGGCATCGGGCTCAGTAGGCGTGCTTCTGGCCGAAGCCGCGGAAGAGGGTGAGGATCAGGATCTTGAGGTCCAGCAGCAGGGACCAGTTTTCGATGTAGTAGAGGTCGTGCTCGATCCTCTTCTCGATCGAGGTGTTGCCGCGCCAGCCGTTCACCTGGGCCCAGCCGGTGATGCCGCTCTTGACCCGGTGCCGGCGCATGTATTCGGGGATGCGCTCGCGGAACTGGGCCACGAAGGGTGGCCGCTCCGGACGGGGCCCGACCAGGCTCATGTCCCCGAGGAAGACGTTGATCAGCTGGGGCAGCTCGTCCAGATTGAATCGGCGCAGCCAGATCCCGACGGTGGTGCGCCGCGGATCGTCGGACGTGGCGAAGACGGGTCCTGTGTCCTTCTCGGCCTCGTCGACCATGGTGCGAAACTTGAAGATCTGGAACGTCTTCCCGTCGAGGGTCATCCGCTCCTGACGGAGGAAGACCGGACCCGGGCCGCCGAAGAGCTTGATCAGCGCGGCAATGATCGGGAACACGGGAACGACGGTGAGCGCGAAGAGCAGCAGCGCGGAGGCGGCGACGTCCATGAGTCGCTTCACCATGCTGTTCCAGCCCTGCAGCGGGACCTCGTTGAGGCTGATGATTGGGATGCCGTCGAGGTCCTCCAGGGCGGCCTTGATCGTCGCGTACTGCACGACGTCCGGGACGACCTTGATGTCGACGCACTCGTTCCTGAGGCTACGCACCAGGGGCACGATCCGGGCGTGGTCCTCGAGGGGAAGGGCCACGTAGAGCTGGTCCACGCCGTACCGCTCGACGGCCTCGCGCGTCTCGTCGAGGGTTCCGACCACGGGGATCCCGGCGTGGCCGGAGTCCTCGCGGGAGTCAGCGAGGAAACCGGCCACCCGATATCCGAGCTCGCGGTGCCCGAGGAGGGCCTCCGCCACCGTTCGACCGAGCTCCCCCGTGCCCGCCACGAGGGCCCGGGTGACGTTGTACCCGGCCGCCCATTGACGCTGGAGCCAGGCCCGGATCGTCCAGCGGCCGGCGTTGAGGAGGAGCACGTCGAGGACGACGAAGAGAGCGAAGACGGCCTGGCTGTACTCCCAGCTCGGGGCGACCTCGGGCTGGTAGCGGTAGTAGACGCGCACGTACAGGGTGGCGCTCAGCGTGAGGGCGGAGCCGATGAGGACGCTGAAGAGGATGGCGAAGAACTCGTCGATGCGACTCCGGCCCCGCTTGATCTGGTAGAGCCCGTGGAAGTAGAGGACCGCCGGCCACACGAGGGCCATGAAGGGGATCAGGAGCAGATAGCGTGAGAAAGGGGGAACTCCCTTGGTGACGGGGATGAAAAGCTGGACGGCCTCCACCTCGAAGCGCAGGACATAGGCCAGGATCCAGGCCAGAGCGGTCACCGTCACGTCGACGGCGATGAAGAGCAGCATCATCAGCCGGGTCTGGAATCTCAGCATTCAGAAATCCCGGCCGCTCAGGGCGCGCTCCACGAAGCGCCGGATGCGCGTCTCGAAGACCTCTCGGCGGTGCGCCTCGGCCCGGGCTCGGAGAGTCAGTCTATCAAAGGGTGTCGAAGAGAGGGTAGAGAGCGCGGCGCGGACCGCGGCGACGCTGGGCTCGGAGAACACGACCCCGGTCCGACCCGCCTGCACGCTCTCCGGGCCGCCGCCCTTCCCGTACACGATGGCGGGCCGGCCGCAGGCCATCGCCTCGAGGGGGACGATGCCGAAGTCCTCGACGCCGGGCATGAGAACGGCCCGGCAGCCCTGGTACAGCTCGCGGAGCTCGGAGTCCTCGACCCAGCCGAGGAAGGAGACCTCGGGGGGGGCGAGGGCACGAAGGCGGGCCTCTTCGGGACCGGTGCCCACGATCCGGAGCGGCCAGCCGGTGTCGCGATAGGCCTCCAGGGCGAGCTCGAGCCGCTTGTACGGGGCGAGGGCCGACACCACGAGATCGTAGGTCCCGGGCCGGTCCGGGCCTGGGGTGAAGCGGTCCGTGTCGACCGGAGGGGGGATGACCTCGGCGTCGCGCCCGTAGTAGCGCCGGATTCGGTCGGCGACGTACGCGCTGTTGGCGGCGAAGCGGTCGACACGTCCGGCCGAAGCCGCGTCCCAGCCGCGCAGCCCGGCGGCGGCTGCGGGGATCACCAGGCGGCCGAGAAGGCCCAGCCGGCCCGGGCCGAAGTAGTCGTCATAGCGGTCCCAGACGTAGCGCATCGGCGTGTGGCAGTAGCAGAGGTGGAGGGCCCCCGGGGTCGGCCGGACCCCCTTTGCCACGCAGTGGGAGCTCGAGAGGACGAGATCGAATCCGCTCAGGTCGAAGCGCTCGGCGGCGATCGGGAACAGGGGGAGGTAGTGGCGATAGCGGCGGGCCGACGCCGGGAGGCGCTGCACGAAGGAGGTCCGGATCTCCCGTGCCTCCAGCTCCGGGTCCACCGAGCCTCCGATGTGGAGGAGAGTGAAGATCGGCGCGTCGGGGAAGAGCCGGGCGAGCGAGAGAAGGACCTTCTCCCCTCCTCGCATCCCGGTGAGCCAGTCGTGGACGAGCGCGACCCTCAGTGCGTGACCTCGGCGAAGGCGGGTGCGGGTCGACCCAGCGCCTTCAGGTAGCCGGCATGGATCGCGCGCACCGAGCGCTCCCAGCTGAAGGCCGCGGCCCGAGCGCGCCCCTTCTCGACCAGCCGCTCCCGGAGCCCGTCGTCGTCGAGGACGGCGGTGATCCCGGTCGCGATGGCTTCGACCTTGTAGGGATCCACGAGCAGGGCGGCCTCGCCCACGACCTCCGGCAGCGCCGACATCCGGGACGTGACGACGGGCGTGCCGCACGACATGGCCTCGAGGGGAGGGAGGCCGAAGCCCTCGTATAGCGACGGGAACGCGAAGACGGACGCCATGCGGTAGAGGGCGGCGAGAGTGCGGGGAGGAACGAACCCGAAGAAGCGCACATCCTGTCGAAGGCCGACGGACTCGACGGCGCGGCGCAGGGCGCCGTACCTGCTCACGTCGTCGCCGATGAGCAGGAGCTGCAGGTCCTCGTGGCCGGCCTGGTCACGCACCAGGGCGAAGGCACGGATGAGGCGCTCGAGGTTCTTGTGTGGCTTGACGTTGCCCGCGAACAGCACGAAGCGCCCGTGGACCTGGTAGCGCTCCCGCACGCGCGCCATCTCTTCCTCGCCCGGGCTCTCGAGAAGCTCGGTGTCGATCGCGTTCGGGACCACGTGCACCTTGGCGGGATCGGCCCACGGATAGAAGCGGAGGATGTCGGCCCGCGAGGCGTCCGAGACGGTGAAGACCACCGCGCTGTGGCGGATGGCGCTCCCCATCATGTACCGGGCGTAGCGCCAGGCCATCCGGTTCGGCAGGTACTGAGGAAACAGGAGGTGGATGCAGTCGTGGATCGTGACCACCGAAGGGATCGTGCAAAGGAGGGGACGCACGTAGTGCGGCGAATGCAGCAGCTCCGCCCCCAGCCGCCTCAGCTTGAGCGGAATCGACAAGTGCTCGCGCACCCCGTAGCCGGCCGAGCGGTCCACGACGGGGACGAAGTTCTCCGCGAGGTCGCGCAGCGTGGCCTCGTCCGTGTCGTGACAGAAGAGGAAGTACGTGGTCTCGTTGTCGAGGCGGGCGAGGTGCCGCACCAGGTTTCGGACGTACGTGCCGATCCCGAAATCCCGCCACTTGCGCACGTCGATCGCGATCTTCACTGCCGTCGAGCCTGTTCCGACAAACCCCCGCGTGACAATAACATGAGGAGAGCGGCGGACCCAAGCGGCCGTGGCCGCGGGGAGGGGGCGCGGCCTCAGCCCCGACCAAGAACGAGCCGGGCGAGCCCGCGGGCTTCTCGCCACGCGGCGTCGTCGGCGAACAGCGCGCCTCGCGCCAGCCCGGAGACGGCCTGCCCGAGGAGGAACAAACGGAGCGCCCCGCGAGCCAGTAGACCGTTGTGCTTCCGGTAGTACCTCAGGTGGCTCCGGTGATACTCCAACCGGGCCCGCTCCGGGAGGCGGGCCATGCTCTCGCCCAGCCGGTGACGGATCTCGGCGGCCGGGGTGAAGACCACCCGCCAGCCGGCGCCCCGCAGCCGACGGCACAGGTCGGCGTCCTCCTCGTAGAGGAAGAAGGCCTCGTCGAAACCTCCCACCGCGTCGAGGGCCTCGCGACGGGCCATCAGGCACGCACCGGAGACCCACGCCGGCTCGTGCTCGCGGGCGTGACGGGCCTCGGCGGTGCGCAGCGCCTCGGGGGTGCGCCGCCGCACGCCGCGAACGAGCCGGCGCTGTTTCCGCTCGGTCGACGGGTTGAGGTCGGGGCCGGTGGAGACCTGGATCGTGCCGTCCGGATCGCGCGTCAGCGGTCCTACCGCCCCGACGTCGGGGGCGGCGTCCAGTCGGGCGGCGAGGACCTCGACCGTACCCGCTCTCACCGTGGCGTCGGGGTTGAGGAAGAGGATGCGGGGGGCGGTCGTGGCCCGCACGCCCTGGTTGCATGCCCGGGCGAAGCCCACGTTCACGGGGTTGGCGATGACCTGCACCCCGGGGTTCCTGGCCTCGACCTGGTCGGCCGAGCCGTCCGCGCTGGCGTTGTCGACGACTACGGTCTCGACTGACACGCCGACGTAGCGAGTGAGGGAGTCGAGGCAGGCGGCGAGGGCGTCTTTTGCGTTGAAGGACACGAGGACGACGGCCACGGACGGGGACGCGGGGCTCACGGCCGCGCCGCCCGGAGGCACGCCGCGCGGGTGAGGGCGGCGGTGTCGTCCCACGAGTAGTGGGCGGCGAGATCCCGCCCGGCGGAGATCAGACGGTTGCGGAGCCCGCCTTCGACCAGCACGCGGTCGAGGGCGTGGGCGACATCGGACTCGTCGCGGGGAGAGACCACCAGTGCGGCCTCAGCGAAGATCTCGCCCAGCGACGGGGGACGTCCGACGACGAGCGGCACGCCTCGCGCCGCCGCCTCGAGGGCGGGGAGCCCGAAGCCCTCGTACTCCGAGAGGAACACGGCGGCGTCGGCGGCGGAGTACCGGTCGGCCAGGGCCGCGTCGTCGACGAATCCAGAGAGCCGCACGTGGCTGCCGAGGGCGAGGGACCCGGCGAGGGCGGGCAGATCGAGGCGGGGGTGCGTCCGGTTCTCCCCGACCACGTCGAGCAGGAGACCGGGGTGCCTTGGGACCAGACGCGCGATGGCGCGGAAAAGCTCGGGCAGGCAGCGGCGGTTGAGCACGGCGCCGACCGTGACGAGGTAGGGGCCGGAGACACCCAGGCGCCGGCGCGCCTCCTCTCGGGGAGGGGGCGGCGGCAGGTCGTCGTCGGGTCCGAGAGGTACGTGGATCACGCGCTCGGCGGCCGCGGGGAACCGGCCGACCAGCTCGCGGCGGGTGAAGTCCGAGCACGCCAGCACCGCCCGAGAGGCAGGCACGCTCAACCCGGCGAGCACCCGCCGTCGCAGGGCGTCACGCGGGGTGAAGTCCTGGGGGTGAGAGAAGAAGGACAGGTCGTGAACCGCGGTGACACGCGGGACACGAAGAAGGAGGGGGCACGCGTAGGCAGGGGAGAAGAAGACGTCGAGACGATCCAGGGCCGCCGCCGCCGGCAGCAGGCGCTGCTGCCAGACGAGGCCGCGGGTGCGTCCCTCTCCGACGACTCGGCAGGCGAGCGCCGGGTGGTCGAGTGCGGGCTCGGCGGGGGGCTCGCCGCTGAAGTACACGATGAGGGTGTCGCCCGTCTCGCGCCAGCGGGTCACCAGGTTTCGGAGGTAGCGTCCAATGCCGGTGGGCCGGCCCTGGAGCTCCCGGCCGTCAATGCCGACGACGAGCGGCCTATCGTCCAAGGACCGTGCGATAGAAGGCGATCGTCCGCCGGGCGGTGTCCTGCCAGTCGAACCGGCGGCTGCGCTCGAGGCCGCGGGTCCTCGAGGCCTCGGCGTGGGCCGGGTCGTCGAGCAGATGCTCGATCGCCTGGGTGAGGGCCCCCGCATCGCCGGGATCGACGAGGGTGGCCGCGTCCCCCGCAACCTCCTCCAGTGCCGACCCCCGAGAGCAGACGACGGGGAGCCCGGCGGCCATGGCCTCGGCGACCGGGAGCCCGAAGCCCTCTTCGAGGGAGGGGAGGACGAGAAGGCTCGAGGCGGCCATCAGTGCGCGGATCCCCTCCCGGGGCAGATAGCCGGTGGCGCGGATCTGGGGGCCGACCCAATCCCCGCCCTGGGCCCACGCGGAGCCGGGACCGGCGAGGACGAGGGGAGGAACCTCGCGTCGGCGTCCGGCGAGGTTGAGGTACGCCATCACCAGGGAGACCAGGTTCTTCCGCTTCTCGTTGCTACCGACGTAGAGGATGGCCCCCCGGGGGAGCCGGAGGCGGTTCAGCGTGGCCGCGACCTGCGGCTCGGGCGGGACCTCCCGGAAGGAGGGATCCACGCCGAGGGGGGTCACCCCGATCTTCTCCGGTGGGATCCCGAGGAGCGCCTGGGCCTCCCGGGCGGTGTAGTCGGAGACGCAGAGGACCCCGTCGGCCTTGCGGGCGTGGTCCCGCACGAGATCGACGTAGTCGCGGCGTATCTCGGCTCCCGTCATCTCCGGGTGCTTGAGGAAGAAGAGGTCGTGGATCGTGACGATGCGTCGGGCGTGACGAGCGGGGATCAGGAGGGGGTGGGGGGAGTGGACGAGATCCAGGGGAGCCCCGACCAGGCGATCGAGGGTCGGCCAGCCGAGCCGATTCCACGCCAGGTTGAGCCCGCCGACCGGGAGGCGGCGGTCGATGAGGTGCACGTTCGAAGGCCAGCGGCGAGCCGGGTAGCGCTCCTTGAGCGAGGCGGAGAAGTAGTAGAAGGCATCGTCGGGCGTGAGGGCCGGCAGCCGGTCGATCAGACCAAGCACGTACGTTCCCACCCCGGTCGGTCGGGCCAGTGAGGGGCGCAGGTCGAGGCCGAAGTTCATGAGACGCTGAATGATAGCAGGCCTCCCACGAATGGCAGTTGTGCTAGGCTGAGCGGTCGCCCGGAGGGGCAGAGGGGCAGAGAGCTTGAACATCGGTGTCGTCGGAACAGGCTACGTAGGGCTGGTCGTCGGGGCCTGCCTGGCCGAGACCGGCAACTCGGTCCAGTGCGTGGACAGCGACGAGGAGAAGATCGCCAGCCTTCAGAACAATCGAATCCCCATCTACGAGCCGGGCCTGGAGGAGATGGTCGTCCGGAACGTGACCGAGGAACGTCTGGCGTTCACCACGGATCTCGACGAGGCAGTGCGGGCCAGCGAGGTGATCTTCATCGCTGTCGGGACACCCCAGGACGAAGATGGCTCGGCCGACCTGAGGCACGTGCTCGAGGTCGCGCGGGACATCGCGAAGGCGATGAACGGAGACAAGATCATCGTGAACAAGTCCACCGTCCCGGTGGGAACGGCGACGAAGGTCCACGAGGTCGTGTCCTCCCTCACGACGCATCGGGCTGCGGTGGTGTCGAACCCCGAGTTCCTCAAGGAGGGAACCGCGGTCGACGACTTCCTGAGGCCCGACCGGGTCATCCTCGGGACCAACGACCCCGAGGTCGAGAAGGTGATGCGTCGGCTCTACCGACCGTTCGTTCTCACCGGCAAGCCCATCATCGTCATGGACCCCACCTCGGCCGAGCTGACGAAGTATGCCGCGAATGCGATGCTCGCGAGCCGGATCTCGTTCATGAACGAGATCGCCAACTACTGCGACCGGGTGGGGGCGGACGTCAACAGCGTGCGGATGGGGATCGGCTCGGACAGCCGCCTCGGGGCCTCGTTTCTCTTCCCCGGGGCGGGTTACGGAGGCTCCTGCTTCCCGAAGGACGTGAGGGCTCTCATCCGGATGGGCCAGAACGCGGACGTGAGGCTGCACGTGATCGAGGCGGTCGAGCGCACGAACGAGGAGCAAAAGGCGAGCATCGTCCCGCGGGTGGCCGCACATCTCGGCGGCCTCGAGGGAAAGGCCGTGGCGGTCTGGGGTCTCGCGTTCAAGCCCCGGACCGACGACATGCGCGAGGCCCCGGCCATCGCGATCATCGAGGGCCTGCTCGCCGGGGGGGCCTCGGTTCAGGCTTACGACCCGAAGGCGGAGGCCTGGGCCCGACGTCTGTTCGGGGACCGGATCCGCCTGACCGGTCGAGCCTACGAGGCGGCGACGGGGGCCGACGCCCTGGTCGTCGTGACCGAGTGGAACGAGTTTCGCGAGCCCGACCTCCGCAAGCTCAAGGCGCGCATGCGTCATCCGGCCCTCTTCGACTGCCGGAACATCTACAATCCCCAGACCGTGCGGGAGATGGGCTTCCACTACGAGGGCGTCGGGCGGCGATGAGCGTCTCCGAGCGGATCCGGCCCCGGCGAACGCCTCTCGAGGATCCGCTCCTGACGGTCGTGATGCCGGTCTACAACGAGAAGGCAACGGTGGAGGAGATCGTGGACCGGGTCCTCGCCGTCCCGCTGCGTATCGAGCTCATCGCGGTGGACGATGCCTCGACCGACGGAAGTGGCGAGACGCTCGAGCAGCTGTCGCGCGAGCGCGGCTTCCGGCTGCTGCGCCAGGAGCGGAACCAGGGAAAGGGGGCGGCGGTCCGTCGGGGCATCGAGGCGGCCACCGGAGAGGTCATCGTCGTGCAGGACGCCGACCTCGAGTACAGCCCGGAGGAGTACCCGGACCTCCTCGATCTCATCGTGAAGGGCAAGGCGGACGCGGTCTTCGGGAGTCGCTTCATCGGACGGCACCGCTGCTTCCTGTTCACCCACTACCTGGCCAACCTTTTTCTCAACCTGGTCACGAACGTCCTCTACAACACGACCATGACCGACATGGAGACCTGCCTCAAAGCGGTGCGCGCCGAGGTCCTGAAGGACCTCGAGCTGAAGAGCGACCGCTTCGGCATCGAGCCGGAGATCACGGCCAAGCTCTTCAAGCGCGGCGCGCGCGTCTACGAGGTGCCGATCACCTACGAGGGACGCGACTACAACGAGGGGAAGAAGATCACGTGGAGAGACGGCTTTCCCGCCCTCTGGACGCTGATCAAGTACCGCTTCACGGACTAGTTGGAAGTCACCGAAGCCGTGTTCTTCAGGTGGGCGTGGTGGCGCGCAGGCGGCCGGGGCCCCGACGAGGACGCAGATGTACTTCGAAGCTCACGCGCTTTCGGAGTGCTCGAATCGCGAGAACCGACGAGTCCAAGAGTACCCACGGAGCCTGCGGCTCCGCGCGATTCGAGCACCCCGCGCAGACGGGGTGGCCGCCGAGCGCCGAACGCCGGAGAAGCGACACGCGGCTTCGGTGACAGGGCACCAGAGTCGGACCAGCGGGAGCGGTTTGCCGGAAGGTGGACACCGCCGGTATACTTACTATTTCGAGCCGCTGGCTAAACGGCTGCCGGCCAAGGAGATGAGGCCATAGCCCTCCCCGCGCACCCCCCTCCAGCGAGCATGATCCGCCCGGTCGCGCCCAAGCCGCGGGGCCGTCGATGGAGGCGGGGTTTCCGCTCGGCGCTGGATGGTGTCCGCCTCGAAGCGGCTCTCTTCCGCCGGTTGTTCGGACACACGAGGCCGTACCGGGGCCGGCTATTTCTCTCCTGGGTGGCCACGGGCGTGTACGCGGCGTCGGGCGCACTCCTCGTCTACCTGGTCAAGCCGATCTTCGACGAGGCCCTGATTGGCGGGGTCAACGTGGGGCGGCTGTCGGCCGCCATATTGCTCCTGTACGCGCTCAAGGGCCTCTCCTCCTACTTCTCCACGACCCTCGTGGCCGACGCCGGACAGCACGCGGTGACCGACCTGAGGAACGCCCTGTATCAGCATGTCCTGGGTCAGTCCTTCGCCTTCCTCGGTCGGAGCAGCACCGGGACGCTGATGAGCCATATCACCACGGACGTCGAGAAGATCCAGGCCGCGGTCTCGGAGCTCGCCGGGGACATCCTGAAGGAGAGCCTGACCGTCGTCGGTCTCCTGGTCGTGCTCTTCTACATGGACTGGCGGCTTGCCTTTCTCTCCCTCATCGGCATGCCCCTGGCTCTGTACCCCCTGGTCCGTTTCGGTCGGCGACTCCGTGCGTCCAACGAGACCTCGCTCCGCCGCTGGCGCGACATCTCGGAGATCCTCCAGGAGACGATCTCGGGTTTCCGGGTCGTCAAGGCCTTTCGCATGGAGAAGTTCGAGATCCAGCGCTTCCAACGGGCGGCGTCGCGACTGCTCAATGTGAACATGCGGATCACGCGCACGACCGCGGTCCTGCCCCCCTTGATGGAGTTCGTGGGCGGCGTCGCGATGGTGGGGGCCCTGATCTACGGGAGCTTCGCCATCCGGAGCGGGTACCTGACGACGGGCGCCTTCGTCGCGTTCCTGACCGCACTCTTTGCGATGTACACGCCCATCAAGCGGCTCTCCCGGGTCAACGCCACGCTCCAGGCCGCCCTGGCCGCGGGCTCGCGGGTCTTCGAGGTGCTGGATCGCCACGACGAGGTCCCCGAGGCGGAGAGGGCCGTGCCCCTGCCCCGGATGAAGGGGGAGATCGAGTACCGCAGCGTCGGCTTCCACTACGCGGACGGGCACGGCGAGATCCTCCGCAACGTCAGCTTCGTAGCGCGCCCGGGTGAGGTCGTGGCGATCGTCGGCACGAGCGGGGCGGGGAAGACGACGCTCGTCAACCTGCTGCCGCGCTTCTACGACGTGACGGACGGAGCGGTCTTCATCGACGGAATCGACGTGCGGCAGGCGACGCTCGGGAGTCTGCGCCGACAGATCGGACTCGTGACGCAGGAGACGGTGCTCTTCAACGACACCGTGCGGGCCAACATCGCCTACGGCCTCGACGACGTCGACGAGGCCCGGGTGGAGTCAGCGGCCCGCGCCGCCTTCGCCCACGACTTCATCCTCGATCTCCCCCGGCGCTACGACACCGTGATCGGCGAACGCGGCAGCCGGCTCTCCGGCGGGCAGAAGCAGCGCATCGCAATCGCGCGCGCCATCCTGAAGAACCCCCCCATCCTCATCCTCGACGAAGCCACCTCGGCCCTGGACGCGGAGTCCGAGCGGCTCGTGCAGTCGGCGCTGGCCAACCTGATGCGGGGTCGGACGACCCTGGTGATCGCGCATCGCCTCGCCACCGTCCGGAACGCCGACCGCATCGTGGTCCTGGACGGGGGAGAGGTGGGCGAGGTCGGGCGCCACGACGAGCTCTTGAAGCGGGCGGGGGGCATCTACTGCCGGCTCCACGAGCTGCAGTTTGCCGCGCAGGAGCAGAGCGCATGATCCGCTCGATGACCGGATACGGGTCGGCCGGGCTCGAGACCGACGCGGTGCGGGCGGCGGTCACTGCCCGCAGCCTGAACCACCGCTACCTCGACGTGACCGTTCACCTCCCTCGGCGGCTCCAGCTGCTCGAGGGGGAGATCAAGGAGGCGGTCGGCCGCACCGTGCGGCGGGGGCGGGTCGAGCTCTCGGTGCAGGCGAGCCTCGCCGAGGGACCGGCGGAGGAGATCGTTCCCTCGCGGCCGCTCGTCGCCTCGCTCGTGCGTGCCCTGCGAGACATGCAGAACGAGTTCGGGCTCGAAGGGGGAGTCGCGGTGTCCGATCTGGTGCGTTTCCCCGGGGCACTCGAGCGGGCGGAGGCCCCGACGAGCGTGCCCGAGCAGCCCCACGAGGCGCTCCTCGGCCTGGTCGGGCGGGCCCTCGAGGGCCTCGACGTCATGCGGCGGGCCGAGGGGGAGCGCCTTCGCACGGAGCTGGAGCGCGCGCTCGAAGCCATCGAGACGGCGGCGGACGGGATCGAGCAACATGCGGCGGAGACACGCGAGGCCCGGCAAGCTACGCTGATGGAGCGGGTGCGGGGCCTGGTGGCTGAGCTTGGTCTGGACGAGGGGCGACTCTTCCAGGAGGTCGTCCGCTCGGTGGAGCGTCACGACGTGGCGGAGGAGGTCCAGAGGCTGCGGAGCCACGCGGCGATGGCCCGGGAGCTCGTCGCCGCCGAGGAGGGGCCGGCCGGCAAGCGGCTGGACTTCCTCGCCCAGGAGCTCATGCGCGAGGCCAACACGATCGGGAGCAAGGTGGCCGACGCCGCCCAGGTCCAGGCCGTTGTCGGCCTCAAGGCCGAGATCGAGCGGCTCCGCGAGCAGGTGCAGAACGTTGAGTGAGCGCCTTCCCAGCGTGATCGTCGTCTCCGCCCCTTCCGGGGCGGGGAAGAGCACCGTGCTCGCCCGCGTTCTCGACGACATGCCGGGCCTGCGCTTCTCGGTCTCCCACACCACCCGACCACCGCGCCCCGGCGAGCGCGACGGCGTGGAATACCACTTCGTCGAGCGAAGCGTGTTCGAGGGGCTTCGCGACGACGGGAAGCTCCTCGAGTGGGCGGAGGTGCACGGCAACCTGTACGGGACGGGCCTCGCGGAGCACGGGCAGGCCCGGGCCGAGGGGGTCGACCTCCTGCTGGACGTGGACGTTCAGGGTGCGGCCCAGGTCCGTGAGAAGATGCCGGAGGCGGTAACGGTCTTCATCCTGCCACCGTCCTACGAGGTCCTGGAGCGCCGACTGCGGGGGCGGGGGCAGGACGACGAGGCCACCGTCAAGCGGCGGCTCGCCGCCGCCGGCCGGGAGCTCCATGCCTTCGAGCGCTACGATTACGCGATCGTCAACGACGACCTCGGCGCGTGCGTCGAGGCCCTCAAGTCCATCGTGCGGGCCGCCCGCTGCCGCGTGAGCCATGTGGCCGAGCGGGCCCGCGCCGTCGAGAGAACCTTCAAATCAGCAAAGGAGTCGAATTGAGCATAAGCCAGGTGTTTCTGCCCCGGGACGTGGATTCCAAGTTCCGCTTCATCACGGTCGCCGCCCAGCGGGCCAAGCAGCTTCAGAGCGGCGCCAAGCCCCGCGTGGACACCCCCAGCCGCAAGGCGACGCGGGTCGCCATCGAAGAGACCATCGCGGGAACCGTCTCCTGGGAGGTGAGGGACGAGCTGCCGGAGGTCGAGGAAGCGGCGGCGCAGGAAGAAGTCTAGCCGGGAGGCGAACATGCCGATGGTGGTGCTCGGCGTCACCGGGTGCATCGCGGCGTACAAGGCGTGTGAGGTTCTCCGGGAGCTTCAGCGGTTCGAGGTGGACGTGCACGTGGTCATGACCTCGGCCGCCACTCGTTTCGTGGGGCCCATGACCTTCGAGGCCCTCTCGCGCCATCCGGTCTTCCACGACCAGTGGGCACTGGGCGCCAACAGCGACATCCGCCATATCAGCCTCGCCGAGGCTGCCGACCTCCTGTTGGTCGCTCCGGCCACTGCCAACATCGTCGGCAAGTTCGCGCGGGGGATCGCCGACGATCCCCTGAGCACGCTGTACACCGCCACCGTGGCGCCGACGGTGATCGCCCCCGCGATGAACACGAACATGTTCGACCACCCCGCGGTGCAGGAGAACCTCGCGACCCTGCGCTCACGCGGGGTTCGCATCGTCGAGCCGGGGAGCGGATACCTGGCCTGCGGGTGGCTCGGCCGGGGACGCCTTGCGGAGGTCGGCGAGATCGTCGAGGCGACGATGGCGGCGCTGGCCCGCCGGCGCGACCTCTCCGGGGAGACCGTGCTGGTCACCGCCGGCCCCACCGTCGAGGACATCGATCCGGTCCGGTTCGTCTCGAACCGCTCGTCCGGGAGGATGGGCTACCGGGTGGCGGAAGCGGCCCGTGACCGGGGGGCGCAGGTGATCCTCGTGTCCGGGCCGACGGAGCTTCCCGCGCCCAGCGGCCTGGAGTACGTCTCTGTGCGCTCCGCCGAGGAGATGGCTCGGGCGGTGCAGGAGCACTTCGACCACGCCACGGTCGTCGTCGCCGCGGCCGCAGTGGCCGACTACCGGCCCGTCGCCGTCTCCGCGGCCAAGCTCAAGAAGGGGGACGGGCCACGCACCCTGGAGCTGGTGCGGACCGAGGACATCCTGGGCAGCCTCGGAGACAAGAAGGGCGAGCGGCTTCTGGTGGGGTTCGCGGCGGAGACGGAGAACCTGGTGGACCGGGCGCGGGCCAAGATGAGCGCCAAGAAGCTGGACCTGATCGTTGCCAACGACGTCGCCGACGGCTTCGGCGGGGAGTCGAACGCGGCAGTTCTCGTCCGTCGGGCGGGCGCGCCGGTCGAGGTGCCTCTCGTGAGCAAGCGCGAGCTGGCCGACCGCATCTGTGACGAGATCGTCGAGCTCCGGGCTCGGGTGGCCGAGCCCGAGAAGGCGAAGGCGGGGCCACGGTGAACGACGACGACGTCCGCCAGGACGTCGCCGAGCACGCGCGCTTCCTGTCCTCACTGACCGGGATCGGGGTGCCCTGGCCGCCGGAGGGAGCGGGCGCCGAAGAGCCGGCTCAGGCAACTCCTGCCGAAGCGGGAGATCCGGAGGCCGGGCTGCGGGCCATCCGCGAGGAGATGGGAGACTGCCAGCGCTGCCGGCTCGCGGGCGGGCGCAAGACGATTGTCTTCGGGCAGGGCGATCCCCGGGCCGAGCTCATGTTCATCGGCGAGGCCCCGGGGGCCGAAGAGGACGAGCAGGGCCTGGCCTTCGTGGGCCGGGCCGGCCGCCTCCTGACCGACATCATCGAGAAGGGCCTCAAGATGAAGAGGTCGGAGGTCTGGATTGGGAATATCCTCAAGTGCCGGCCGCCGCAGAATCGCAACCCCGAAACCGACGAGGTCCTGGCCTGCCAGCCGTTCCTGGAGGCGCAGATCCGGACGATCCGTCCCAGGGTGATCGTCGCCCTCGGGAAGTTCAGCGCTCACTGGCTGCTCAAGACCGCCACCCCCATCAC
>JAJDNV010000357.1 GCA_022340545.1 Acidobacteriota bacterium
CGAGCGGGACCCTCCACGCGATGACGAGCGCGGGCGGGCTCTACCGGGCCCACTCGTTCCGCGCCAAGGACAGCCTCTTGAGCGGGCCCGCCGGGGGCGTCGTCGGGGCGGCCGCCGCCGCCCGCCGCTCGGGCTTCTCCCGGATCCTCGCCTTCGACATGGGCGGGACCAGCACCGACGTCGCCCGCTTCGACGGAGACTACGAGTACCAGTTCGAGCACCACGTCGGGGAGACGCACCTCTTCGCCCCCGCCCTCGCCATCGAGAGCGTGGCCGCGGGCGGCGGATCCGTCTGTGGCTTCGCGGCGGGGGGCCTCCACGTGGGGCCCCGGAGCGCGGGGGCGCAGCCCGGTCCCGCCTGCTACGGTGCCGGAGGACCGCTCACGATCACCGACGTGAACCTCCTCCTGGGGCGCCTGGCCCCGGAGCGGTTCGCGTTCCCGATCGACGCCGCTCGCGCGCGCGAGGCCCTCGAAGCCGTTCTCCAGAAGCTCAGCGGGGAGACGGGCGAGTCCGCGAAGCCGGACGCGCTGCTCGAGGGGTACCTGGAGATCGCCAACGAGCGCATGGCCGACCCCATCCGAGCGGTGTCGCTCCGTCGGGGATTCGACCCCACCGAATACGTCCTCGTCGCCTTCGGCGGGGCGGGGGCGCAGCACGCCTGCGCGGTAGCCGAGCGGCTGGGGATCGACACCGCGCTCGTTCCCCCGCGCGCAAGCCTGCTGAGCGCCGAAGGCCTGTCTACGGCCGTCGTGGAGCGCTTCGAGGAGCGGCAGGTGCTCGAGCCCCTGTCCGACGTCGAGGCCCGGGTGCCGGACTGGCTCGAGGAGCTCGGGCAGCGGGCCGTCGCCGCGGTTGAAGCCGAGGGGGTTCGGCGAGGCGAGATCAGGGTCCGCCGGCGTATCGCGAACCTCCGTTTCACCGGGCAGGACTCCACCCTCTCCGTCGAGCCCGTGCCGGGTGTGTCGCTACACGAGCTGTTCGGGAGGCGCTACCAGGAAGTGTTCGGCCATCGGCCCGAAGGGCGCCCGATCGAGCTCGAGTCGATCCGCGTCGTCGCGTCATCTCCGCTCCCGACGCCGCCGGACCTCGCGTCTACGCCGGCCGCGTCGGATGCCGTCCCCGAAGGGCGTCAGCGGGCCCGCTTCGCCGGGGCGTGGGTGAGCACCCCGGTGTACCAGCGCGACCGGCTGCCCGCCGGGGCCCGGGTGCCGGGGCCCGCCCTCATCTTCGAGGAGCACAGCGCCACCGCCGTGGAGCCCGGATGGGTGGCGACGCTCGACGGTCAGGAGGCGATTGTGCTCCGCCGGGATGAGAGAGCCGCCGAGGCGCGGCGCGGATCCGTGGCCCACCGGGGCGCGTCGCATGCCGTGGAGCTGGAGCTGTTCACGAACCGCTTTGGCGCCATCGTCGACGAGATGGGAGAGCAGCTTCGCCGGACCGCCGTGTCCACGAACATCAAGGAGCGCCACGACTTCTCCTGCGCGCTGCTCGACCCCGCGGGCGAGCTCGTCATGAACGCCCCCCACATTCCCGTGCACCTCGGCTCGTTGGGCCTGTGCGTCCGAGAGCTCCGGGCGGCGGTCGAGATGGCGCCGGGAGACGTCGTCGCCACCAACCACCCTCGCTTCGGCGGGTCCCACCTGCCCGACGTCACCGTCGTGACGCCCGCGCACTCGGAGTCCGGTGAGCTCCTGGGGTATCTGGCGAGCCGTGCCCACCACGCCGAGATCGGGGGCGCACGGCCCGGCTCGATGCCTCCCGCGGCCACCCGCCTCGTCGAGGAAGGCGTCGTGCTGCCCCCGACGCACCTGGTGCAAGGAGGTGCGGCCCGGTGGGCGGAGATCCGCCGGCTACTGGTGGAAGCGCCTTACCCCAGCCGCAGTCCCGAGGACAACCTGGCCGACCTCCGGGCGGCGGTGGCCGCCAATCACCGGGGGGCGAGCGCGCTCCGGCTGCTGTGCGCGCAGCACGGAGCGGCGACCGTTCGGCAGTTCATGGACGCCCTCGCGGCACAGGCTGAGCGCTGCGTGGCCCGAGCCCTCGGACGATTCGCCCGCGGGCGATACGAGGCGGTGGAACGGCTCGACGACGGGACACCGATCCGGGTGCGCATCGACCTCGCCGACGGCACCGCGGACATCGACTTCGACGGAACCGGCAGGGTGCACCCCGGCAACCTGAACGCAACCCCGGCCATCGTGCGCAGCGTGGTGCTCTACGTGCTGCGACTGCTCGTGAGGGAGCCCCTGCCTCTCAACGAGGGACTGATGCGTGCGGTCTCCGTGTCGATACCGGAGGGCTTCCTCAATCCCCCTTTCCCCAACGACCCCTCCCGCGCTCCCGCGATCGTGGGCGGAAACGTCGAGACGTCCCAGAGGATCGTCGACACCCTCATGAAGGCGCTCGGTCTGGCTGCCGGCAGCCAGGGAACGATGAACAACGTCGCCTTCGGGACCTCCGAGTTCGGCTACTACGAGACGATCTGCGGCGGGTGCGGCGCCGGCCCCGGCTTCCACGGCGCGAGCGCCGTCCACAGCCACATGACCAACACCAGGATCACGGACCCCGAGATCATCGAGCAGCGCCACCCCGTGCGGCTCGAGCGCTTCGCCATCCGCCGGGGATCGGGGGGAGAGGGGGAGTTTCGGGGCGGCGACGGCGTCGTCCGCGAGATCCGCTTCGGCGCCCCGATGTCCCTCTCGATCCTGAGCCAGCACCGGCGGGAGGGCCCCTACGGCCTGGAGGGCGGCGGACCCGGCCGCCCTGGCCGTCAGCGGCTGGAGCGCGCGACGGGAGGGAGAGAGGAGCTCGGGGCCATCGATGGGCGCGAGGTAGGCCCCGGTGACCGCCTCGTCATCGAGACGCCGGGCGGTGGGGGCTACGGCCGCGCCGACCGCTCGCATCCGAGCGCGACGACATGCGAGGAGTGATTCACGTCCTGTTCTGGTCGATCATCTCGGCCGCCTTCATCGGACCCGGCACCATCACGACCGCCGCCTCCGCGGGGGCCGGCCACGGCGTCGCGCTCCTCTGGGCCCTCGCGTTCTCGACGGTGGCCTGTCTGGTGCTCCAGGAGGCGGCCGCGCGCCTCACCATCGTGTCCGGTCGCGATCTGGGACAGGCGATTCGCGAGCGCTTTTGTGAGGGGGCTCTCGGCGTCCTCGTCCCCGGCACGGTCCTCGGCGCGATCGTGCTGGGCTGTGCTGCCTACGAGGCGGGCAACCTCCTCGGCGGCGTCGAGGGGGCGGTGCTGGGAACGGGCCTGCCGCGCGTCTGGCTCACCCTGGCCGGCGGCGGCGTGGCCTTTGGGCTACTGTGGCTGGGAACGACCCGAACGGTACCCCGGGTTCTCGGCGGGGTCGTGGCCTTCATGGGCGTTGCCTTCTTTGTCACCGCGGTGAAGCTCGGCCCGGACCCCTCGGAGCTGGTCCGAGGCACCCTGCTCCCGCGACTGCCTCCGGGATCTCCGCTTCTGGTGTTGGCTCTCATCGGCACGACGGTCGTTCCCTACAACCTCTTCCTGGGGTCCGGGATCGCGAGAGGCCAGACGCTGGGCGACCTTCGCTTCGGGCTGGGTATCGCGATCGCTCTCGGAGGACTGATCTCCATGGCCGTGCTCGTCGTCGGGACAGCGGTGGATCCGCCGCTTGTTTTCGAGGCGCTGGGCCGAGCGCTGCGCGAGCGAATGGGGGCCTGGGCCGAGGGGCTCTTCGCTGGCGGCTTGCTGGCCGCCGGGCTCTCGTCGGCCATCACCGCCCCGCTGGCGGCGGCGGTGACGGCGCGCAGTCTCTTGTCGCGACCAGCGAGCGCCGAGGACCTCGGGCACGATCCGCCGTGGCGGGAGCGCTCCTGGCGCTTCCGGGGCGTGTGGCTCCTCGTCCTGGTCACGGGAATGGGATTCGGCCTCGCGCAGGTGAAGCCGATCCCCGCGATCGTCCTGGCCCAGGCACTGAACGGCCTCCTTCTGCCGTTCGTGGCCGTGTTCCTGCTGTTGCTCGTCAACGATGCCCGCGTGATGGGACGAGCCGGCCTCAACGGGGTGCTTTCCAACGCGACGATGTGCGTCGTGGTCGTGGTGACCGTCCTTCTCGGGACGCTCAACCTCACCCGGGCGGTGGCCACGGCCGCGGGCCTCACCCCGCCGACCGGGGGCTGGCTCCTGCTGGGTGCCGCTCTCGTCGTCCTGATCGTGGCGCACCCGGTCGCCCGCGCCCTGCGCTCTCGACGACGAGCTGAGTGAACGGGCGATCACTGACGCCGCGACGGGCGGGGTCAGCCGGCGGCGGGGAGCAGGACCGTCAGCACCTGCTCCTCGGCGTCACGGCGGGGACGATGGAGACGCCCCCCGTTTGCCTCGATGAGCTTCTCGGCCTCGGCGAGGTCGGCGCGGCGGTAGGCTGGACGAGCCTCCCCCTCCGTACTCAGGTCGCGGTCAGTGATCTGCGCCCGCCGATAGAGGATCTCGATCCGGACGGCGGGGGCGGAGCGCTCCGGACGCCCCTCCGCGGCCTCCGTGCGAGAGATGCGCACCCGGACATCTGTGGGATCGTCGCAGCGATCGAGCGTGCCGGCGAGGAGCAGGCGGAGGGCCTCGCTCGCCTGCTGGCGGTCGAGCAGGGCCTCGGGCACCTCGTCCGTCGTCTCGACCCGGACGAACGAGCCGTCTTCGCCGCGCTCGGCCGCCAGCTCTTCGACCACCGCCCGCACGAGGCCGGCAGGCCGGGTGTAGCGGAGGCTGAGCAGGGTCCGCCGACGCGCGGCCTGGGGGTCGTCCGCGCCCGTCTCGTCCCGGCCATCCTCCCCGGCGTCGCGAGACGGCGGAGCGGTCGTCCCCTCCGAGGGCCCGGTCGGCCCGCCCTCTTCGGCCGGCGACGACGGCGCCCGCTGTGCGTGTCCGGGTGTGGGGTTGGTCTCTTCCAGCCGGGCCAGCCGGGGATCGCCCTCGTCGAGGACGGTCTCCGCGAGGTTCCGGAAGAGGAAGATGAGTCGGACCTCGTCGCGGAACTCGGGGGGCGCGTGGACGATCGAGACGCCAACGTAGATGCGGGTGCCGCCGGGGGTGGTCAGCGGGAAGTCGAGGCGGTGCTCGGGGTACTCCGGGATCGTCCCCTCGACCACCTCCGCTACGCCTTCGTTGTGGCCGAAGATCTCGATCACCGACCGCCCCACGCAGTCGGCCGCGCTCGCGGCGAGGGTTCGGAGCGCCGAGAGGTTCGCGAAGGTCACGGTGCCGCTGGAGTCCGTGGTGAGGATGGCCGAGACCATGCTGTTGAGGATCGTCTCGGCGAAGCGTCGGCGCCGCTCGACGCGCATCAGCGAGGCCTCGATGTCGCGGGTGCGCTCGAAGACGGTCTCCTCGATGGCCCGCGCCGCCGCGTCCTTCGGGGCCTCCACCTGGTCCGTGACGTCGTGCTGGACGGCGACGTAGTGGGTGAGCCGTCCCGCCTCGTCGAGGACGGGGGCGGTCGCCAGGTCGTTCCAGAACGGCCGGCCGTCCTTGCGGTAGTTCTTCAGGAGGACCCGCGACCTGCGCCCCTCGGCCAGGGCATCGCGCAGCTCCGTCATCGTGGTCACGTCGGTCTCGGGACCGGTCAGGAGCCGCAGGTTGCGGCCCAGGATCTCCTCGGGGGCGTGGCCGGTGAGCTCGAGAAAGGCGGGGTTCGCGTGGGTCACCGAGTACTCCGACGACCGCGCGTCCAGGAGCGTGATCCCGACCGGGGCCGCGTCCAGGGCGCGCTGGATGAGGTGCAGCCGCTTCTCCTCCCGGCGTCGGGTCAGCAGCGCGCGGGTGCGGCTGCGGATGAGGGTGGGGCTCAGCGGCTTCGAGAGCGTCTCGTCCGCGCCCGCGGACAGGGCCAGCTCCACCGCCCGCTCCGAGATCAGGCCCACCATCAGGATGGGCGGCTGGTCGACGTCGGTGAGCGTGCGGATCCGGCCACAGACCGAGATGCCGTCCATCAC
>JAJDNV010000393.1 GCA_022340545.1 Acidobacteriota bacterium
AACGAACAGCGTCAGTACCCCCAGACGTATCGGCCTTCTGCAGGTCATTACACCCTCCCTCCCGCGAACGGGATCTCGCCCGGGAGGCCAGCTTCCGTCGGGCGGCGGCCGCCTCCCGAACCCGGATTGCCTGCCGGCATCTGCACGGTGGGATGTCTCGAGGGTCGTCCGGCGTCCCAGTCTCCGCCCGCGGCCCGGTGGGGGGTCAATGAGCCCGAGGGCTTACATGAATGAACAGAAAGGGTGAGGAGCGAGCTCGCCCGCTCACCTTGCCTCGCCGACGACGCGTGAATACCATGCGCGCATGCCCAGGAAGCTCCATGACGGCCGCGACGATGGCCTCACTCCGCTCGAGAGCCTTGATCTCGATAAGGTGACCACCTTCTCGGACCTGCTGCGCGCCATGTCGAAGACCGCCTTCAGTGGGCGCGCCCTCGGGGAGGCCTTCGACGTGACCGTGGCCATGGTGAAGGACCCCGACTGCAAAGTGGTCCTGACCCTCTCCGGGGCGATGACCATCGCCAAGATGGGCAAGGTCATCACGAAGATGATCGACGCCGGCATGGTCCAGGCCATCGTCTCGACCGGCGCCCTCATGGCTCACGGACTCTCCGAGGCCATGGGGCTGATCCACTACCGGCACGATCCACGGATGTCGGACAAGGAGCTCTTCGAGAAGGGATACAACCGGGTCTACGACACGCTGGAGATGGAGGCCAACCTCAACCGGATCGAGGCCTTCAACGCTCGGGCCCTCGAGCGGCTCGTAGAGGAGAGGGAGCTGTCGAGCGAGATCGTCTGTCGCACGCTCGGAAAGCTCCTGGACGAGGACCCCGATGGCGACGGGGTGCTCCTCAGCGCCTACCGGAAGGACGTTCCGGTCTACGTCCCCGCCTTCACCGACTCCGAGCTGGGTCTCGATCTCGCGACCTGGACCATGAACCGCGCCAAGAAAGAGGGCGTGGAGGACATCGACGAGCTGCTCGAGAGGACCCCCCGGTTCAACCCGTTCCTCGACCTGAACAGCTTCGCGAGGCTCGCGACCTCGACGAAACGGCTGGGCATCTTCACGATCGGGGGCGGGGTGCCCCGAAACTGGGCCCAGGAGGTCGGTCCCTTCATCGACGTCATCAACCACCGGCTCGGCCTGGGGCTCGACTCGCCGCGCTACCGCTACGCGGTCCGGATCTGCCCGGAGCCCGCGCATTGGGGCGGACTCAGCGGCTGCACGTACTCTGAGGGCGTGTCGTGGGGCAAGTTCATCCCCCCCTCCCAGGGGGGTCGCTTTGCCGAGGTCTTCGCCGACGCCACCACGGTATGGCCGCTCCTCATCAAGGCGGTGCTGGAGGAGATCGGCCGGGGATAGGGTCGAGCCCGCTCACGACGCCGAGCAGGTCGCGCAGGCGCACGCCTGGAAGGCTGGGAGGTGGGCTGTCGGGTCAGGGCTCTCAGTACGCGAGCCAGAGCGAGACCCCGAAGGCGTGTGAGGCGTAGTCGTAGAAGGCGTCGTTCGAGCTGTGGTCGGTGAAGGCGTAGCCAAGATCCAGATCGACCTGGATGCGTCCCGTGCGGGCCGGGAACAACGGCACGCGCCAGCCGGCCCCGGCGCGCCAGACGCGGTCCTGGCGCAAGTCCCCACTTTCCATCGGCTGGCCGGTCAGGTCGAGGGCAGGCGTGGCACGGTAGTCCTTCTTCTGCCAGGCCACCCAGCCGCGCAGGACCCCGGCACCCTCGAAGACCTGCTTCAGGGTCGCGACGGCGGTCCGCGCGTTGCTCGCGTACGGATCGTCGTATACGCCGTCGTCGTAGAAGTGAGCCGGTGTGCTGATCAGGGCGGGCGGGACCTCTCCGGAGGTGTGGCGGGCGGAGTAGTCGACGGAGAGCCCGGTGCGGTCGGCGAGTGACTGCGCCACTCGGATGCGCCAGGTGACGAGGCCCGCGTGATCCGCGTCGTTCTGCAGGGCGGCTTCAACCGGTCGAACCGTCGGTCCCATCACGCCGCGCCCATGCCCCGATCTGCCCGACGACCCGGTCGGGCTCACTGCCATTGGGATCAGCTCCCCTGCGTACGACTTGGCACCGAGATGGACCTCCCCGATCAACGTCGTCCGCGTCTGGAAATTGAACAGGGCGCTCACGAAAGCGTCGTGCTCGACCTGATCCAGCTCCGGGATGTCGGTGAACCGGCGGCCGTCGAGGCGGTATCCGACCCGCAGGGTGGGCCCATCGTTCGAGCGGTGCTCGATGTTGGCCATGCCTCCAAGGGCCCGGTAGCCAGCGACCGACCAGGCATCTCCGTTGCCCTGCCACGTCGCGTTGGCGCCGAGGAACAGACGCAGGCTGCCCGAGTCGGTGAGGTCCGTGCGATGCACGCCGCCCAGATCGTGTCGGAGGGTGCCCCAGTCCCCGGGCGTGCTGTATGTGGCCGCATCGAGTGCGTAGTAGAGGCGCGCTCGCCCGCCGGCGAAGAGGTACTCGGCATCGAGACTCCCCGCGGTCGCGAGGCGACCCTCGGGCTCGGTGCCGGAGTAGGCGAGGGTATCGTGGGCGCCGCCCAGGCGGACGTCGACGGAGAGCTGCGCCACCGCGGGGGCGGCCACGAAAAGCAGGGCGGCAGTCATGGAAAGCCTGGACCTCATCTCAACCTCCTGGGCCTCGAGACGCCCCGGGCCGTGCTCACCCGGGGCGACTCAAGCCGCCGCTCAGCGCCGGCCGCCGCGGTTTCCCCGACCCTTCGGGCCAGTGCCGTCGCAGTTGCCGGTCCCGGCCCCGGCTCCGAAGCCGGAGCCGTCCCGGGGTCCGACGCCCTGGTTCCCGGTGCCGTTGCCGGGTCCGCGACCCCGTCGTCCGCGAGCCGTGCCGCTCCCCTGGCCCGTGCCGCGGCCCTGTCCCTGGCAGTTGTCGCAGATGCCGTCTCCGTCGGCGTCCACGAAGCGCGCTCCCTGGGCGACCGGGGCCGCGCCCGTCGTCTCCTGTTTCTGGACCTCCGCGCGGTTCTGGGTCTCGGTGCGCTGCTGCACCTGCTCCGCCGCGCTCGTCGCCGTGGGCGTCTCGTCCGGTCCTGGGGTCTGGGCGGCGGCCGCGACGGCCCAGCCCGCGAGGGCGGCCAACGTCAGTAGTGTCGTGCGCGTCATCTCGAATCCTCCTCTGCTGTCGGCGCCCGTCCGGGGAGCCGCGTCTTCGAACTCGACCTCCCTTGAGGGCAAGAACGAGACCAGCCACGAGAACTGGGGGCCGTTCGACTCAACTCATTTGTTTGCAATAAGTTCAGAGAGTGGTCGGGTCTGTGCGGGGGTCGTTGAATCGACCGTATCGTCGACCGTGGTCGACGGTACGGTCGAGATCAGTGGAGGCCGTACTTGCGGAGTCGGTAGCGCAGGTGGCGCTCGCCGATGCCGAGGGCCCGGGCGGCCCGCGTCTGGACGCCGTCGGCGTCCTCGAGCGCCTGGACCAGCAGCCCGCGCTCGATGGCGGCCAGGCGCTCGACGAGCGATCCCTGGTCGGCCTCGACCTCGGGTGGAAGGTCCGCCAGGTGAAGGGGCAGGTCCGTGGTGGTGATCTGCGTTCCCCGGGCGAGGACCACCGCCCGGTGGATCAGGTTCTCGAGTTCTCGGACGTTGCCCGGGTAGTCGTGCTTCACGAGACGATCCATTGCCTCCCGAGAGACCTCATGAACCTTCGAGCCGGACTCGGCGCCAAACCGACGGAGAAACCGGTCCACGAGGCCCGGGATGTCCTCGCGCCGCCCGCGGAGCGGGGGAATCTCGATCGAGACCACGTTCAGACGGTAGTAGAGATCCTCCCGGAACTCCGAAGCCTGAACCATGGCCTCGAGGTCCCGGCTCGTGGCCGCCACCACGCGCACGTCCACCTGGATCGAACCGGTGCCGCCGAGACGCTCGAAGCGCTGCTCCTGGAGGGCACGGAGCAGCTTGGCCTGGACTCCCTTCGGCAGGTCGCCGATCTCGTCCAGGAAGAGCGTTCCGCCGTCAGCCTGCTCGAAACGCCCCCGGTGCTGCCTCTCGGCACCGGTGAAGGCCCCGCGCTCGTGGCCAAACATCTCCGATTCGAGCAGCGTCTCCGGGAGGGCCGCGACGTTCACTGCCACGAGCGGCCGCGCCGCCCGCGGGCTCGCCGAATGGATGGCGCGCGCGAGGACCTCCTTGCCGGTACCACTCTCGCCCCGTATCAGGACCGTTGCCCGGCTCGCGGCGGCACGGGCGGCGAGGTTGATCGCCTGGGCCATCCGTGGGTTCGCGGTCTCGAGCCCCTCCAGGCGGTGGCGCTCCGCGAGCTGCTGCCGAAGCTCCCGGTTCTCCGACTCGAGGGCCCGGCGCTCGAGCGTGCGCGCCACGAGGAGCTCGAGCTCGTCGAGGTCGATGGGCTTGCCCAGGTAGTCAGCGGCCCCCTGCTTCATCGCCTCGACCGCGCTCGCCACCGTGCCGTAGGCGGTCATGACGATGACCGGGATCTCCGGGTTCAGGGCCCGCAGACCGCGAAGGAGCTCGAGGCCTCCTCCACCCGGCATCCGGAGGTCCGTCAACACGAGATCGACCGTCTGCGCCGCCGCCAGCTCGAGGGCATCGGCGGCGGTCCCGGAGGTGAGGACCTCGAACCCCTTCTTGCGAAGGAACCCGGCCAGGACCTTGCGCTGCGCCTCCTCGTCGTCAACGACCAGGATGACCCGCTCGCTCACGGCTCACACCCCTCCCGCGTCGAGGGGGAGTCGGACGATCATCCGTGTCCCCTCGCCCGGTCGCGATTCGACGTCCAGCCCGCCCCCGTGCGCGGTCACGATCTGGTGGGTGACGGCCAGACCGACTCCAGTCCCCTCCGCCTTCGTCGTGAAGTAGAGATCGAAGATCCGCGGGAGATGGTCCGGCGCGATGCCGGCACCGGTGTCGCTGACCGTGATCACGCTGCCACCACCGACCCGGTGCGCGGCGAGGGTGACGACACCCCCGGCCGGAGTGGCCTCGATCGCGTTCCGCAGCAGGTTGTCGAGGACCTGTCGGATCTGGTCCGGATCGAGCCTGGCGCTTCCGAGCGACGTCGGCTCGACCTCGAGGGACACCCCCCGGCTCTCGGCCAACGCGCGCGTCGCCTCCCCGACCTCCACCAGGAGCCGGTCGACATCCACCGGTCGCGGGGCCAACGGCCGGGGCCGCGCGTAGTCCAGAAACTGCTGGACCGTCGAGTCGATGCGCCGGGTTTGCCCTTCCAGGACATCCAGGAGCTCGTCGAGCTCCGCGCGTTCCGAGGTGGCCCGGTCCTTCGGACGGAACTCTGCTCGAAGCCGCTTGACGCTCATCGCGATCGCGTTCAACGGGTTGCGGATCTCGTGGGCCACACCCGAGGCCAGCTCCCCCATCGCCGCCAGCCGGTCGCGCCGGCGCAGCTCGGCCTCGGCGCGCGCGTGCCTCTCGCTCAGCACGCCGTACTTCCGGCGCAGCCAGAGCCCGCCGACCCCGAGCGTGGCCAGGGCGAGGCTCACCGCGAGGGACACACCCATCTGCACGAGCATGCGCCGCTCCGACGCCCGAACCCCGTCGAGGCGCATGCCGAGGTGGAGGACGGCCGAGTCGCCCGCACCGAGATCCACATTCCCGTCGAGCTCGAGCACGGGGCGGCCCGCCACCTCGATCTCGCGCTCGCCGTGCAACGCGAGCGGTTCGGGGCTGGATTCATCCGGAGGGATCTCCCCATGGACGATCCGGCGGGACCCCTGCTCGAAGACCACGAACGAGACCTCGTCGGCACTCACGACGATGTCTTCCAGCAGCGAGTCGAGGGACGCCTGGCGTTCGAGGGCCGCCGCCGCGGACGCATCCACGTTGATCACGACCGCCCCGCCGTTCCGGCGACGCACCCCGGCAGCCAGGCGTGCCTCACCCCATCGCGAACGATGGATGTCGGTCGTGGCCTCCGGCTCCTCGTCGTGGATCAGGCGCTGGACGAGGACACTCGGGCCACCAGGACCGCGGCCGCGGCGGGGGCGATCGGCGGTCGAACTCTCCAGCTCCAGCGAGCCATCCGGTGAGTACACGTTGACGCGGAACAAGCCGTGGCGACTCACGGTCTCGTCCAGGAGAGCCTCGTCCAGCCGGCCAGCGCGATCGAGCTGGGCCAGGAATCGTGCGTTGTCGAGAAGTCGGGCCACGAGCTGAGCCTCGACCTCGGCGCTGGCTTGACGGTTCGATCGGGCCGCGGCCACGACCGTCTGGCGCAGCGACGCCGCCTGGTCCCGGAGCAGCGTGACGAGCTCCTGCCGAGTCGCCTGCCAGTCGAGCCAGACGACGGCCAGGAGCACGCCGGCGAGGGCCACCGCGGCCCCAAGCAGGGGGCGTGCCCCCGTCTCTCGCAGAAGAGACCTCACGCGACCGATCGTCGAGTATCGAGGAGGTCTCGTCAAGCCGACGGCCCCGCCTCCGGACAGCAACGCTGCCGAGCTCCCGAAGAGCTGAGCAACCTGCGATAGACTCTCGGGCCGATGGCACGGCTGGCGGAGGGACTGAAACGGGGCGACGACGGGGTCGTGCGCTGCTTCTGGTCGGGAAGCGATCCTCTCTACATTCACTACCACGACCGCGAATGGGGCTTTCCCGTCGCCGACGACCAGAGGCTCTTCGAGAAGATCTGCCTCGAGGGCTTCCAGTCCGGACTGAGCTGGCTGACCATCCTGCGGAAGCGCGACAACTTCCGCCGCGCGTTCAGGAGCTTCGACTTCCGGTCCGTGGCCCGCTTCCGGACCCGCGACGTCAGCCGGCTCCTGAAGGACGCGGGCATCGTTCGCCACCGCGGGAAGGTCGAGTCCACGATCAACAACGCCCGCCGGGCGAAGGAGCTCGAGAAGGAGGAGGGCTCGCTGGCCGCCTTCTTCTGGCGCTTCGAGCCCGAGGCGAGCGCCCGACCCCGGCGCATGACCTTGCCCATCCTGAAGCAGATGGCGAAGACCACGGAGTCCGCGGTCATGAGCAAGGAGCTCAAGCGTCGGGGTTGGACCTACGTGGGGCCCACCACCGCCTATGCGTTCATGCAGGCGATGGGTCTCGTGAACGACCACCTCGAGGGCTGCGCCGTCCGCGAGCGCGCGGAGCGGGCCCGGGCCGGCTTTCGCCGTCCCCGGCGGCGGGGCTGAAGGAGAGAGCCATGGAGACACGCGAGCTCGGACGACAGGGCCTGACGGTGAGCGCCCTCGGCCTGGGGTGCATGGGGATGTCCGATTTCTACGGCAACCGCGACGAGGCCGAGTCGATCGCCACCATCCATCGCGCGCTGGATCTGGGGGTCACGCTCCTCGACACCGCCGACATGTACGGGCCGTACACGAACGAGGAGCTGGTCGGGAAGGCCGTCCGCGACCGGCGCGAGCTCGTCGTCCTCGCCACCAAGTTCGGGATCGTCCGCAGCGAGGATCCCAAGTTTCGGGGCGTCAACGGAAGTCCGGACTACGTCCGCACCTCCTGCGAAGGCAGCTTGAAGCGCCTCGGAGTCGACACCATCGACCTCTACTACCAGCATCGGGTGGACCCCAACACCCCCATCGAGGACACGGTGGGGGCCATGTCGGAGCTGGTGAAGCAGGGCAAGGTGCGGTTTCTCGGCCTCTCGGAGGCCGCGCCCGACACCATCCGGCGGGCCCACGCCGTCCACCCCATCTCGGCCCTCCAGACCGAGTATTCACTCTGGAGCCGGGAGCCCGAGGACGAGATCCTCGCCACTTGCCGCTCTCTGGGTATCGGCTTCGTGGCCTACAGTCCTCTCGGCCGGGGCCTCCTGACCGGGGCGATCCGGAAGATCGACGACCTGGTCGAGGGCGACCAGCGGCGGCGCTTCCCGCGCTTCGGGGAGGAGAATCTCCCGGGCAACCTCGAGCTGGTGAGGACCCTCCAGGAGATCGCGGGCGAGAAGAATGCCACTGCCCCCCAGGTGGCCCTGGCCTGGGTCCTCGCCCGGGGGCGGGACATCGTTCCCATCCCCGGCACCAAACGCCGGAAGTACCTCGAGGAGAACCTCGGCGCGGCGGATGTCCCGCTCACCGCCGCCGACCTCGCCCGCATCGACGACCTGTTCCCGAGGGGCGCCGCCCACGGGCCCCGCTACCCGGAGCAGATCATGACCTTGATCGACGGCTGAGCCGCGTCCACGAACCGGGAGGGGGCGGGGCCAGGTCAGACCCCCCAGTCGGCCTGGGCCGCTTCCTCCTCGCTGTCCGCCGACCACCGCGACCACTCCAGGTGGCGCAGTACCGCATCCGTGACCTGGTCCGTCGTGGCTTTGCCACCCAGGTCGGGGGTCCGCCGCTCTCGCAGCGCGGCCACCACCGCCGATTCGATCGCCCGGGCGATCCGGGGGCGGCCGAAGGCGTGCTCGAGCATCAGCCCGACGGTGAGAATGGCGCCGACCGGGTTCACCACGCCCTGCCCGGCCAGGTCGGCGGCGGGGCCATGGACGGGTTCGAACAGCCCGGGCCCGCTCCCGAGGGCGGCGGACGGCAGCACCCCGATCGCGCCGGAGACCGCCGCCGCCTCGTCGCTCAGGATGTCGCCGAAGAGGTTGTCGGTGAGGATGACGTCGAAGCTCTGCGGGACCCGCAGGATGTCGAAGCTGGCCACGTCGACGTGGCGGTGCACGAGCTGGACGTCCGGGTAGTCGGCGGCGACTTCGGTGACCACCCGTCGCCACAGGCGGGAGGTCTCGAGGACGTTCGCCTTGTCCACGGAGCACACGTGCCGGCGTCGCTTCCGCGCGAGATCGAAGGCCACCTCGGCGACGCGGCGGACCTCCTCTGCGGTCACTCGCCACGTGTTGACCGCTTCGTCCTCGCCGAGCTCTCGGGGCTCGCCGAAGTAGACGCCGCTCGAGAGCTCCCGCACCACGAGGATGTCGGCGTGGCGGGCCAGGCCCTCGCGCAGCGGTGTGGGCAGGCCCAGGTAGCGCGATGGACGGAGGTTGGCGAAGACACCGAGCTCCCGGCGCAGGCGCAGCAGCCCCTTCTCCGGGCGAACCGGGGCGTCTTCCCACCTCGGCCCCCCCACCGCACCAAGGAGGACGGCGTCGGACTCACGGCACAGGGCCAACGTCTCGGCCGGGAGCGGATCGCCGGTCGACTCGAGGGCCGCCCCGCCCACGGGCGCCTCGCGGGTGCCGACGGGCAGGCAGGCCTCGAGCACCCGAAGTGCGGCGCGCGTGACCTCGGGACCCACGCCGTCGCCGGGGAGAACCGCTACCGTCGGCGTCATCAGACCTTCCAGGGAACGGGGCCCGCCCCCTCCTCGAAGATCGCAATCTCCTTCGCCCTCTGGAGGAGAAAGCCGAGATCGTCGAGCCCGTTGAGCATGCAGTACCGCGCGAACGGCTCGAGGGGGAAGGAGGAGCGACGGCTACCGAACGCGATCGTGCTCGCATCGATGTCGATCACGACCTCCGTCCCCGGAGACTCGACGAGCCGCGCGTGGGTCGCTTCGTCCACGACGACGGGCACCAGGCCGTTCTTGAGGGCGTTGCCCCGGAAGATGTCGGCGAAGTCGGTGGACACCACGGCGAGGAATCCGCCCTCCTGCAGGGCCCAGACCGCGTGCTCGCGCGAGGAGCCGCACCCGAAGTTGCGCCCGGCCACGAGGACCTGCGCCCCGGACGCCCCGTCGCGGTTGAGGGCGAAGTCGGGGCGGGGGCGGCCCTGGGCGTCGTAGCGCCAGTCGGCGAAGAGCCCTTCTCCCAGGCCCTCCCGGGAGGTCGTGATCAGGAACCGCGCGGGGATGATCTGGTCCGTGTCCACGTTCTCCGCGGGCAGAACCACGGTGCGGGAGCGGATCTCGCGAAGGGGCTTCATGACAGGAGCTCCCGGGCGTCGGCGACGGCGCCCTTGACCGCGGAGGCGGCGGCGGTGAACGGGCTGGCGAGGAAGGTGCGTCCCCCCTGGCCCTGCCGTCCCTCGAAGTTGCGGTTGCTGGTGCTCACCGCGTACTGCCCGGGCTGAAGGCGGTCGTCGTTCATGGCCAGGCACATGGAGCAGCCGGGCTCGCGCCATTCGGCCCCCGCCTCGCGGAAGACGCGATCGAGCCCCTCGGCCTCCGCCTCCTTCTTGACCTTCTCGGAGCCCGGCACGACGAGGGCCAGGATCCCGTCCGCCACCTTGCGTCCCTGGAGGACGCGGGCGGCGTCGCGGAGGTCGCTCATGCGCGAGTTGGTGCAGCTGCCGATGAAGACGACGTCGATCTTCTGACCGAGAAGGGGCTTCCCCGGGGTCAGCCCCATGTAGGCCAGCGCCTTCTCGTGGCTGGCGTCGCCGTCGGGCTCGGGCACCGCGCCCCGGATGGGCATGCCCATCCCGGGGCTCGTGCCCCAGGTGATCATCGGCTCGAGGGTCGTGGTGTCGATCCGCTCCACGCGGTCGAAGAAGGCGCCGTCTTCGCTCGGCAGCGCCTGCCACCGCTCCACCGCACGGTCCCACGCCTCGCCCTCCGGTGACAGCTCGCGCCCGGCGAGGTAGTTGTAGGTCGTGTCGTCCGGCCCCACGAGCCCGGCCCGGGCCCCGGCCTCGATCGACATGTTGCAGACCGTCATCCGCCCCTCCATCGAGAGGGCGCGGATGGCCGGGCCACGGTACTCGAGAGCGTGGCCCGTGGCCCCCCCGGTCCCGATGCGGGCGATGAGGGCGAGGATGAGGTCCTTGGCGGTGACGCCGGCCGGGGGTGTTCCCTCGAACTCGACCGCGAAGCTCTTCGGCTTGCGCTGCAGCAGGCACTGCGTCGCCAGCACGTGGCCCACCTCGCTGGTGCCGATCCCGAAGGCCAGCGCTCCCAGCGCGCCGTGGGTGCTGGTGTGGCTGTCCCCGCAGACCACGGTGAGGCCCGGGCGGCTCAGCCCGAGCTCGGGGCCGATGACGTGCACGATCCCCTGACGCGCGTCACCGGTGGCGAACAGCGGAATCCCGAAGTCGGCGCAGTTCCTCTCGAGCGCCCCGACCTGCTCGGCGGCCGGTCCCGTCGGCGGCACACGGCGGCCGCTCGGCCCGCTACGGGTGGGGATGGCGTGGTCCATCGTCGCGACCGTCCGCTCCGGACGCCGGACCGGGAGGCCGCGGCGCCGTAGCTCGGCGAAGGCCTGCGGCGACGTGACCTCGTGGATGAGGTGGAGGTCGATGTAGAGAACGCCCGGCGTTTCCTCGGTCTCCGCCGACACGAGGTGAGCGTCCCAGACCTTGTCGAGAAGCGTACGCGGGCGTTCTCCCATCGCCGCGCCTCAGGCCGCCGCCCGCGCCTCGCGGGCAGCGGCAACGGCCGAGATGTAGGCCTTGAGCGTGGCCTCGATGGTGTCGGGGCTCGCCGCCTGGCCGAGCGACTCGTGGCCGTCGTGCTCGACCCGAACCGTCACCTCGGCCAGGGCGTCCTTGCCTGCGGTCACCGCGCGGGTGTGCATCTCGAGAAGCTTGAGCTCGAGGCCGATGGCCGCGTCGGCAGCCTGCAGGGCGGCGTCGAGGGGGCCGTTGCCGACCGCAGACGACGATCGCCGGTGACCCTCCACCTCGACCTCCACCGTGGCGGTGGGCAGGATGTTGTTGCCGGCCACGACCTGGTAGCGCACGAGCTTCGCCCTCGGCTCGGCCGAGTGCTCGACGATGGCGAGCAGGTCTTCGTCGTAGACGAACTTCGACCGGTCGGCGAGAGCCTTGACCTTCTTCGTGACCTCCAGGACTTCGTCGGCCGGGAGCTTGACCCCGAGCTGCTTCAGCCGGGCCTCCACCGCGTGCTTGCCCGAGTGCTTTCCGAGGATGAGCATCGACTCGGAGAGCCCGACGCTCTCCGGGGTCATGATCTCGTAGCAGAGCGGGTTGGCGAGGACACCATGCTGGTGGATGCCCGCCTCGTGGGCGAAGGCATTGCGTCCCACGATCGCCTTGTTCGGCTGGGGCCACACCCCGGTGACCGTCGAGAGGTGGTTGCTCGTGGGCGTGAGGAGCTCACCTTTGATCCCGGTCTCGAGGCCGATGATCTCGCGCCGGACCTTGAGCGCCATCACGAACTCCTCGAGCGAGGCGTTGCCGGCCCGTTCGCCGATGCCGTTGATCGTGCACTCGACCTGCCGGGCGCCGGATTCCACCGCGGCCAGCGAGTTGGCCACCGCGAGGCCGAGGTCGTTGTGGCAGTGGACCGAGATGATCGCCCCGGGGATGTCCTTGACGAGCCGTGCGACCATCTCCCCGTACTCCCTGGGCAGGGAGTAGCCGACGGTGTCGGGGACGTTCAGGGTCCTGGCACCCGCCTCGAAGCACGCCTGCAGCATCTCCTTGAGGTACGCGTAGTCGGTCCGGGAGGCGTCCTCGGCCGAGAACTCCACCTCGTCGGCGAAGGTCCGGGCCAGCTTCACCCCCTCGACCGCCTGCTTGATCGCATCCTCCGGGCTGATCTTCAGCTTCCACTTGAGGTGGATGCCGGAGCTGGCGAGGAAGCAGTGGATCACCGGGTGGGCGGCGCCCTTGAGCGCCTTGCCCGCGGCCTCGATGTCGATGGCCTTGGCCCGGCAGAGTCCCGCCACCTTCGCCGTCTTGATCTCGGCGGCGATGGCCTGCACCGCCTCGAAGTCGCCGGGAGACGCGATCGGGAAGCCGGCCTCGATGATGTCGACGCCGAGCCGCTCGAGCTGCAGGGCCATGCGCACCTTCTCGGGGGTGTGCATGCTGCAGCCCGGGGACTGCTCGCCGTCGCGAAGGGTGGTGTCGAAGATGGTGATTCGGTTGCTCATCGTACTGCTCCTTCAGGCCGCTCCGCGGCCTTCTTCACCTCTCCTTCCGAGGTCATCTCGACCGCGTCGAGGAAGGGCATCATGGTGCGCAGCCGGGCCCCAACCTGCTCCAGGAGCTGGTTCCGCTCGCTGGATCGCTGCTCGTTGAACCAGGGCCGGACCGCTTCGTTCTCCTTGATCCACATGTCCGCGTAGCGGCCGCTGCGGATCTCCTCGAGCATCCGCTTCATCTCCTCGCGGGTCGCGTCGGTGACGAGGCGTGGACCTCCCGTGTAGTCGCCGTGCTCTGCGGTGTCGGAGACCGAGTAGCGCATGTAGTTGAGACCCCCACGGTACATCAGATCCACGATGAGCTTCAGCTCGTGCAGGCACTCGAAGTACGCAATCTCCGGCTGGTATCCGGCGTCGACGAGGGTCTGGAAGCCGGCCTTCACGAGGGCGGAGACCCCGCCGCAGAGGACCGCCTGCTCGCCGAAGAGGTCCGTCTCCGTCTCCTCGGCGAAGGTCGTCTCGATGACTCCGGCGCGCGTGCAGCCGATGCCCCGCGCGTAGGCGAGGGCGGTGGCCTTGGCGTTGCCGGTCGCGTCACGGTGGACCGCGAGCAGCCCGGGAGTGCCCTGCCCCTCCTTGAAGACCTCCCGCACGCGGTGGCCGGGAGACTTGGGGGCGATCATGGAGACGTCGACGCCGTCCGGCGGCTCGATGGTGCCAAAGCGGATGTTGAAGCCGTGGGCGAACATCAGCGTGTTGCCGGGCTTCAGCCCCGGGGCGATCTCCTCCCGGTACAGCTTCGCCTGGGAGGTGTCGGGGGTCAGCATCATCACGATGTCGGCCTCGGCCGCCGCCTCGGCCGGCGTCTTCACCTCGAGGCCATCCGCCTCGGCCTTCGCCCGCGAGCGGCTCTTCTCGGGAAGGCCGACCACGACGTCGATCCCGCTGTCGTGCAGGTTCAGGGCGTGGGCGTGACCCTGGCTCCCGTAGCCGATGACCGCCACCTTCCGGCCCTTCAGCACCGAGAGGTCGGCGTCCTTGTCGTAGTAGATGCTGGGCATTCTCTTCTCTCCTCAGTGCGTCGGCGACGACGGGGCCGCGTCGAGCCCCGGCACGCCGTCGGCCTGCTCTTCGGGCTTCGTCGATCCCCGGACCATGGCCACCTTCCCCGTCCGGACCATCTCGACGATCCCACGCACGCGCAGCAGGTCGAGGAGACCGTTGACCTTCTGCTCGTCACCGGTGACCTCCACGATCACCGACTCGCGGGCCACGTCGACGATGCGCCCCCGGAAGATCTCGACCAGGCTGGCGAGCTCCGCCCGCTCTGCCGGCGAGCATGTCACCCGGATGAGGGCGAGGTCTCGGTCGACGGTCGGGCTGTGGGTCACGTCCGTCACGTCCATGACCGGGACAAGCTTGCGCAGGTTGGCCTCCACGATGTGGGCCGGCACCCGCGCGGTGTCCACCACGATGGTCATCCGCGAGACCTGGTCCGTCTCGGTGTGCCCGACGGTCAGGCTGTCGATGTTGAAGGCCCGGCGCCGGAACAGGCTCGCCACGCGGTTGAGGACACCGGGTTGATCCGCCACTTTCGCCACGAGCGTGTGCTTCATGCCTTCACCCCTTCCTGGGACTCGTTCGGCCGGCGGATCATCGTGTGCAGATCAGCCCCCGCCGGGACCATCGGGTAGACGGCGTCCTCCTTCTGGACCTGGAACTCGAGAAGCATCGGCCCGTCGGTCGCGCGGGCCTCCTCCACCTTCTTCGCCACCTCGCTGCGCTCGGTGATGCGGTGGGCCGGCACCCGGTGAGCATTGGCGAGGGCCACGAAGTCGGGCGACAGCATCGGTGTTGCCGCGTAGCGCTTGTCGTGGAAGAACTCCTGCCACTGCCGGACCATGCCGAGGTAGCCGTTGTTGATGACGGCGATCTTGATGTCGAGCTTCTCCTGCATCATCGTGGTGAGCTCGCAGGCCGTCATCTGGAAGCCGCCGTCGCCGGCCACCACCCAGACCTCGGTCTCGGGCCGTGCCATCTTGGCGCCGATCGCGGCGGGGAGGGCGAAACCCATGGTTCCCAGGCCCCCCGAGGTGATCAGCGTGCGCGGGAGGTCGTGCTTGTAGTACTGGGCCTCCCACATCTGGTGCTGGCCGACGTCGGTCACGATGATCGCGTCGCCGCCGGTGGTCTTCCAGAGATCGTTGATGACGTGGGCGGCGAGAAGACGCCCGTTCCCGTCCTGGTGGAGGATGTCGCGCGAGCGCGTCTCCTTCCGCCAGCCGTCGATCTTCGCGATCCACTCGTCGTGGTGTTTCGCGGGCACCATCGGGGTGAGCGCCTTGAGCGTGGCCAGCAGATCGGCGACAAGCGGCACGTCCGCCCGGACGTTCTTGTGCATCTCGGACGCATCGACCTCGACGTGGATCTTCTTGGCCTGCGCGGCGTAGGTCTTCAGGTTGCCGGTGACGCGGTCGTCGAAGCGCATGCCGAAGGCGAGGATCAGGTCGGCTTCCTGGATGGCGTGATTCACGAAGGCCTCGCCGTGCATCCCCATCATGCCCAGGCAGAGAGGGTGGCTCTGCGGGAACCCCCCGATGCCGAGCAGCGTCAGGGCCACCGGGGTGCCCGTCCGCTCCACGAACTCCTGGAGCGCCCGGGACGACCCCGACTTGACGACGCCGGCCCCGGCGAGGATGAGGGGCCGCTCCGCCTTCTCGATCAGGTCGGCCGCCCGGGCGAGGGCCCCCTTGTCCGGCGGGGCCGGCTCCACGAGCCCGGGCAACGTCACCGTCTCCGGCCAGTGGAAGTCGGTCGAGGCTTGCTGGGCATCCTTGCAGACGTCGACGAGAACCGGACCGGGCCGGCCCGCCCGGGCGATCACGAAGGCCTCGCGCACGGTCCGCGCGAGGTCACGCACGTCCGTGACGAGGGCGTTGTGCTTGGTGATCGGAAGCGTGATCCCGGTGACGTCGACCTCCTGGAAGGCGTCCGTCCCAAGGACCTTCGACGAGACCTGTCCGGTGATGAAGACCGTGGGTGAGGAGTCCAGCATCGCCGTCGCGATGCCGGTGGTCAGGTTCGTGGCCCCCGGGCCGGAGGTGGCCATGGCGACGCCGACCTTGCCGCTCGCCCGAGCGTACCCGTCGGCCGCGTGGGCCGCTCCCTGCTC
>JAJDNV010000390.1 GCA_022340545.1 Acidobacteriota bacterium
GTCGACGACGTCGTATCCGTGGGTGCTTCCCGCCGCAGCCTGGAGGTAGGGAGACGCGTACAGGTGGCTCACGCCCAGACGCCGAAGGTACTCCGCGATCTGCGTCGCGCTGGAGAAGCCCCAGCCCGGCCTCAGCTGGACGCGGTAGCAGGCGATCCTGGCCTCACCCATGCCGCAACCCTAGCTCCGATTCGAGATGAAGGCCACCGTGCGAAGCAGCTCGCCGCCCTCTCTACTTCATCTTGAACATCGTCCTCCACCCGGTCGCATGCGGGAGCGGTGTGCGTCCGTTGGTCTGCGAGAAGCGATCGACTACGTAGAAGACATCGGGGTCAACGGCCCTGGCCCGCCGGACCGCCTCCGGGAGATCGGAGCGCGCCAGCGTCGCGAAGACCAGCCGCGCCGACGGGGCATCCGCCTCGCTTCGAAACACACCCCGGACGCGCCCGATGGAGGCCAGGGCATCCGCCACCCGCTCCCCTTCGTTCGAGATCATCCGCACCACGCACTGGCCCAGGGCGAGCCTGCGTTCCATGAGGATCCCGACCGCGTTACCGGCGGCGAACCCGCCCGCGTAGGCCACGACCAGCACCGGGCTCTCGCCCAGCCGGAGGATCACCTGAGAGACGGCGATGATCCAGATCACCACCTCGACGAACCCGAGAGCCACCGACAACCTGATCCGGCCGTTGACCACGACGATCGTGCGCATCGTCCCCACGGAGACGTCGGCGACGCGAAGTACGAAGATCAGAGCGGCCAGGCCCCAGACCGGCAGATCGGGAGTGAAGGCGGTTTCCACGGTGGTGTGTAGATGACGATCAACTCCATGACCAGGGATTCGGCCTCCCGGGCCACAGCTAATGAGGCACGCCCTTCCGGGCACCCGGGGCGCCGGGAAGCCGAGACCTTCCAGTGGGCCTGCAGTTTGCGTGCCGGCCTCTCCCCCAAGGGAGGCCGGTTCGGTTCCAGGGACTGAGCCCGAAGGGAGTTCACAAGAGGCGCCGTGTGGGGTCACGGATCGGTCGGCTCCGCCCGACTGCAGCCGGGATCGGCTCCCGGGAGCCGATCGCTGACGGCCTCTTGGGCCTGGCGGTCAGGTGACCCGTTTGCTCCCGGCTCGCCGACGCGATCGCTCAACTATCCGAAGTTCGTCACGGGATGCCTCGACATGCACCTGAGTTCTGCTACGCTGAGCCCCGCCGCTTCTCTTCGGGGCGAGGAGGAGGAGGGCCGGATGCCGGAGAACGAGAAGCACAGCGACGCGAGGCTCGGACCGACGTTGCTGGGCGGCCTCGCCTCGATCGCGGTCCTCGGGGCGATCGACCACGCGACCGGTGTCGAGATCAGCTTCTCGATCTTCTACCTGGCTCCGATTGGCGTCGCCGCGTGGGTCGCGGGGCGCAAAGCTGGCCTGCCTCTAGCGGTGGCGGCAGCTCTCGTCTGGGGCCTCGTCGAGCGAGAGGAGGGACTGAGATTCTCCAGTCCCCTCATTCCCTTCTGGAACGCCCTCGTCCGACTCGGCTTCTTCTTGATCACCGCCTGGCTCATCAGCGAAGTGCGGCGCATGCACGCCCGGGAGAGACACCTCGCGCGTCGTGATGCGCTCACCGGCGTGGCCAACGCCCGATCGTTTCTCGAGGCCGTGGACCGGGAGATCGCTCGAATGCACCGGAGCGGTGCCCCGCTGACTCTCGCCTACGTCGATCTCGACCGCTTCAAGGGGGTCAACGACACCCTGGGCCACGCCGCCGGCGACCAACTGCTCCGCGAGGTCGCCACGCGTCTCACCGGCAGCGTGCGAGCGGTCGATGTCGTGGCGCGGCTCGGCGGCGACGAGTTCGCCATGCTCTTCCCCGAGACCGGCGCAGGCCCGGCATCCGTCGCTCTGGAGCGCTGCCTTGACACCGTGCGGGCCGCCGTCCGGGACGTGGAGGGCGCCCCCGTTGGCGTCAGCGCCACGATCGGGGGTGTGGTGTTTCGGCGTCCTCCCACATCGAGCGAAGCCGCGATTCGGGCGGCAGACGATCGAATGTACGAGGGAAAACGCGCGGGTCGGGACCGGCTCTTCCTGTCCGAACCCGATGCGGCGCCTGCCACCGGACCGCGTTAGAGGACCGGCCCGCGCTACGACCGGGAACGCGTGCCACGCTCGCTACGGATCCAGTCGAAGAACGGTGTCGTCCCCCGCTCCACGCAGACGGCCGCGTAGAGGTACATGGAGGCGGACCAGGTCTGCCAGTCACGGCCCGAGGGACTGCCCGTCTGGGCGTTGAGCCACTCGTTGAAGCCCCAGCGGAGCTCGCGCTCGTGCCAGGGTCGGACCGCCTCGGTCAACGCCGCGAGCTTCTCCCGGGCCAGCCGAGGTCGGCCGGCGGCGACGCACGCCGCGACGTAGAACCCGCAGACAAAGGGCCACACGCCGCCGTTGTGGTAATCACCGGGCCGGTTGAAGTCCTCGTAGCGCAGCCGCCAGTCCGGGTCCTCGGGGCGGATGTAGGGGAAGAGGCAGGGTGGCAGGTCGAGGGAGAGCTGGCCCGTCTCCCGCAGGTTCGCCACCTCGGCCTCGATCCAGCCGATCAAACGGCGCGCGCGGCTCGGCGATGCGATGCCCGTCAGGATGGCCAGGCAGTTGCCCAGCAGGTCGAAGCGCTCGCTGTGGTAGACCTTGTAGGAGTACAGGGCGAAGTAGGGCTTGTGGGGCACCACCAGCCCGTCGTGAACGTGCGAGGACCGTCCCTCCTCGCGCACGCTCAGACGGCTCATGAACCCGCGGACCTGCTCCGCCTGCGTCTCGCGGCCGAACAGGCGCAGGTACGAGTAGACGATCGTGTTCACGAACAGGCCATAGCCGAGGACGAACTGCTCGTCGCGCCAGTCACTCGTGGGGAGCTGGGCAACCATGATCTGGTCGTCCGGGCTCTGATACTCCATCCAGGTCAGGGACTTGCTGGCAGCTTCCTCGAGGAAACCGGGCTCCCCCATCGCGCGCCGGTACAGCCCCAAGGCCAACAGGAAGAGCGGCGTCGTGTCGCTGGCCCCCCGGTCGCCCGGGTCGTGCGCGAGAGAGGGGATGTGACCCCGCTCCGACTGGTTCTTGGCCAGGGCCACGAGCGTGCGTCGCAGGGCGTCGACGAGCGCGCGGTCTCCGCTGGCGAGGATACCCAGGGACGCGATCATCTGATCGCGGGTATACGGCTCGGGATAGCCCCACCCCGCGGTCCGCGGCAGGCCCTCGCAGGGGCCGACCACGTTGTGACGGAGCACGGCGAGCGCCGCCTCCCTGGCCTCGTCGAGTCGATCGGCCCTCGTGTCCATGATGAGCCCTCGGCGAGGTTTCTCTCAGTGGATCCCGAGGCGGTCGCTCGCCAGCTCGACGAACCGCCGCGCAACCACCCGGTAGTCGAACCGCTCAAGTGCCCGTCGCCGGCCGGCCTCGCCGAGCCGGCGGCGTAGGCTGGCGTCCTTCAAGAGCTCCAGCAGGTGCTGGGCGACGCCCGTCACGTCCGCCCGGTAGTCGACCGTCCTGAACTCCGGGAAGACGACGTGGCGGCCCGCCGCCAGGCCCAGGTCGTCGCCGAGGGTGGTCTCTTTGATCTTGATCTCCTGGGCGACCGCCGCGAGGAGCGCCGTCTCTCCGTGGACCATCGTGTCGCGAAACCCCATGGCGTCAACGGCGAGCACCGGCTTTCCACACGCATTCGCCTCCACCTGAAGCATGCCGAAGCCCTCCAGACGCGAGGGCGCCGCGTAGACATCGCACGCGGCGAGCAGATAGGGCATGAAGTTGCGCGACACGACGTTCGTCGTGTACGTGACGTTCTTCTCGATGCCGAGCTGGGTGGCAAGCTGGAGGTCGGCCAGGTTCTGACTGACCGTCCGGGGCTGCGGCCAGACCTTGCAAACGTACTTCCAATCCGGGGCCTCCGCGTCGATGAGGGCCAGGGCCTGCAGGACCTCCTGTGCTCCCTTGGAGGCCGCGTCCCCACCGACCGTCAGGATCATCACTTGATCCTCCGCCACGCCGAGGGCCTCCCGTATCGCCCTCACCTTCGGGTCACCCCGGGGCCGCGGGCTGAAGGCGTCCGTGTCGATGCCCACGGGGAGCACCTCGATACGATCCTCGGATATACCGTCGCGCGCGTAGGTCTCCTTCACCCAGCTGGAGGTCACCAGGATGAGCGGCAACTGGTTGAGGACCTCCTGGTAGGCGGCGACGTAGCCGTCCGCGACCAGCCAGGGCACGGGTTGAACGCCGTAGCGCTGTGGATGGAGCACGAGGTGGGGGGTGTGACCCCAGAAGCCGACGCCGACCACCACGTCCGGCTCGAACCACCGGTAGTACCACTCCTTCTCCTGGGGTGACTCGAAGTGGCAGGCTTGAGCGTCCACTCCCAGTGCGCGCAGCCCCTGGAACAGGAGATCACCTTGCGTCGCGAGGCCCGCCGGTGACGGCGGGTAGTCGTAGAGAATGAGCGCTTTCAACTTGGAACCCCGTCGCTGGAGATCCGATCAGCCGCCCCCGCGGGACTGGAGAAGCAGCAGAACCCCTCCTCGCGGGGCGTGGCCCGGGCTTCCCAGCTCTCCGGCCCGAAGCCGTACAGCCCCGTGACGATCTCGAGCTTGGCGCGCCAGACCGCCTCGGGAAGTGTCCGGCGGCAATCGGCCCGCCCGCTCACGCGCGGCGGGTGGGCCCGTCCGTCGTCCTGGTAGGCGAAAAGCCACAGCTCGTGGGTCTCGAGCCGACCGGCTTGCCAGAGCGCCACCACCGCCCGGCAACATTCCTCGTGGCGGCGGTGCCGAGTGTACTCACCGCCGGGGCCATGGGTCAGCACGAGGTCGAAGGCTCGGCGCGGCAGCAGCGACGCCACCTCGTCCTCCACGTCGCTCGGTAGGAGCGGCTGCTGCTCGGGACCATCGTCGAGGTCACCCAGCACACCGGCGGCCCCCAGGCGGGCGAGGACCCGGCGGAACCGCGGTGCTCGATCTGGGTCGCGCGCCCGACTCAGTGCGACGACGTACCACGACCAGGCAGGATGCTCGAGGATAAAGCCCCCGCACCACAGGGTCTCGTCGTCGGGGTGGGCGACGATCACGGCCACGCTCCGCCGGGCGAGGGACGATTGCACGCCGCATTGTAGCCTCGCCACGGGGGCCCTGGGGGCCTGGTCGGGCACCGCTGCGCTCGCCCTTCTCTCCAAAATCCCGGCGCGGGGCATCGACGCGGCGGTCGAGGGTCCCGCCAGGCCGGGCGTCAGTATCCCCATATTGCCGCCGCCCGGGTTGGCGTCGTAGGTGTCCTCCCGCGCCTCGTCCTCCCGGCTACGCCGGACCGTCCGCCGAGGCGAGTCTGTGGTATGAACGTGCCCGGCCAGGTCCGGGGGCGGCAAGAACGAGCAGCCCCGGCCAGCGAAGAGACGACTGCTCATTCGCCTTCGGCAATCGGGCCCCCGGGGCGGCGCCGTGAGGCTGTGCGGGGACGAAGCCCCGCGGGAAGGCACATCCATGTTTGAGCTCTTTGAACGCACTCCGAAGAACCCGTTGATCACGTCGCACGACCTCCCCTACCACGCCAACGCCGTCTTCAACGCCGGAGCCGCGGACCTCGGCAAAGAGGTCCTGCTGCTGGTGCGGGTGGAGACGACATCGGGTCGTTCGCACCTGGTCGTCGCCCGCAGCCTGGACGGGGTCAGTGGCTGGCGCTTCGATGAGAGGGCGCTCCTGCACCCGGCACAGGGCTTCGAGTACGAGGCCAACGGCGTGGAGGACTGCCGGCTCACCTGGGTGGAGGAACGTGGCTGCTGGGTGATCGCCTACACCGCCTACAGCGACCAGGGCCCCGGCGTCGCCTTGGCGACGACCACCGACTTCCGCACCGTGGAACGCATCGGGCTCGTCTCTCCCCCCGACGACAAGAACGCCGCGCTCTTCCCGTGCACCTTCGACGGGCTCTTCGCCATGCTCCACCGCCCTTCGGCTGGGGGCGCGAGCGCGTGGCTCTCCTATTCGCCCGACCTTGTCTACTGGGGAAGGCCCAGCGTGGTGATCCCCGTCCGGGGCGGTCCGTGGTGGGACGGGGCGCGCGTGGGGGCGGGCCTGCCGCCCATCGAAACTGAAGAGGGCTGGCTCGTGATCTACCACGGGGTCAAGTACGTGGTCGGGGATCCCATCTACCGCATCGGTGCGGCGCTCCTCGACCGGGACGAGCCCCACCGCCTCATCGGGCGCACGCGCCGCTGGTTGCTCAGCCCCCAGGAACGCTACGAGCGCACGGGCGACGCACCCAACGTCCTGTTCACCTGCGGGGGGTTCGTGCGGGGCGACGAGCTGTGGATCTACTACGGCGCCGCCGACTCCTGCATCTGCCTGGCCACGGCCAAGCTCGTTGACGTGCTGGCCGCCATCACGCGCGACAACTCGGGCTAGAGGCCACTTCGCCCTGGGCCCCGGAGCGCAGGAGCGCGTAGCGCCGGGAGCACCGATGCCCGAGGCCCACGAGGCGAGCTGTGGCGCTTCGCCTGCCTACGGTACCAAGTGGTAGCGGATTGCCCACTCGTGCCGGGACGCCACCTCGATGGTGCCCTCCACGACGAAGGCGAGGTCGGTCAGGTCGAGCGGTGTACGGCAATGGTCACTGTGGTCCGCAACGTCGAAGACCAGGTCGATGTCCTGCGGCTCCCCCGCCCGGAGCGGGAACCCGTCCACCCGACCCTGGAGACAGGCCGTCTTGTCCGCGGAGTGGAGGAAAGCGACGCACCACAGCACGCCGCCGCTGCGGGACGGCGTCAGGCGGAACGTCATTCGGAATCGGCCGGCGCAGCCAGCGGCCGCGGCTCCGCAACCCGCGATCGTCGCGCCGGGGGGCGGCGCGGCCGCGAGGAGGGCGATCGCAGTCGGGCCGGTCGCCCGGCCCGCCGTCACACCCGGAAGCCCCGAAGAAGGCTGAGAGGGCGACGGAGCCGCGACGGGCCCCGGGCTGAACGTCCGATCGCCGTTGCAGGCGGCGAGCGAGACCAGCAGGGCGATCACGGCTCGCACGGGCGGGGAGCCGAGGGGCCACGACGAGAACGCGAACGCCCTCACTGCACGGCGAGGATCCACTCGCCCCCCCAATCGATGGCTTCCGCGATGCGTCGGGCGCGAGGCGACGGTCGAAATCCCGTAGACCAGGCAGGGGCCATCAGTGTCCCCAGCGCGCGTGGAATCCGCGGACGTCCACGTGCACGAAGGGTCCGTGAGCCCGTGTCTTGCGGTACCGCGCCAGGCCGCCGATGAACGGTGCGTACCACGGCCGCCCGTAAAGGTCATCGATGATGTCGTAAAGCACGGCGGCGTCACGAAGGTCGATGCGTCCGTCACCGTTGAGATCGTCCATGTTTCCGTCCCGCGGGTTTTCGTCGATGAAGACGTCGGCCGCCCCGCCCCAGACGTGGCGGCTGTACCGGACGTTGCCGATGGCCTTGTTGTAGTGCGGAGTCCGGTATCCGCTCATCACGTGGAAGGTGTCACACCGGTACCCCCGCCGGTTCACCTCCTCCAGGAGAAGCTCCAGCTTCAGGACCAGGCGTTCCCGCAGGATCAGATACTTCGGGTAGCCGCCGTCCTGCTTGCAGACGAACTGGTCCAGAGTGAAATGGGGCGAGACCGGGGTCCGAGAGTTTGCGGACGTGACCTCCACGAGGCCGGCCGGTGGCGCGTAGATCTTGAGACCCTTGAGGGGAGTGCGGGGATATCGTCCGATGCGATAGCCGTTCAGGTGCTCGTCCTTGACCGCCTCGAGAGGAACGAGCACGAACACGTTCAGCTGCATGACCTCCGCCGTTGAAAGCCGGACCAGGCGGATCGAGTAGAGCCCGTGCTGGGTTGGTGCTTGCCAACGCCACCGTCGTTCGGAGGATTCGATCAGCTGGCCCGCCTCCGTCGCGAGACGAAACGAACCGGCATCGTCCCCTGCCTCGACCTCCAGGCTCACCTCCGAGGCTGGCGACACGAAGATCCCCAGGACCGGGTAGGGAGACACCCAGCCGTCGTGCTTCACGGAGAAGCTCAGATGCACGGCCTCCAATCCCCCGCTCGCCCCGAGGCTCGGTGTCGCGAGGGGCAACCCCATGGCCAGAGCGAGGACAAGGATTGCTCGACCTCCAGGCGCTGCCATCCTCATCTCGTCCTAACTCCGCTTGCGCCCGGCGCGGGGGTTGGCGCCGTCTCCCGGAGGGCAGCGTCCAGCAGGCGGTCGCGGCCGTAGACGTCCCTCCGGAAATGTGCGCCACCGGACCGATCCGCCCAGGCGGTCCAGTACTGGAGGTGGACCGGAATACGTTCGGCCAGCCGAACCGTCCGCTCGTGGCCCGCCCGGGCGGCCGCCCGGATGGACTCGGCATCCCAGTCCGGGGCTCCACGGAGCAGGTACTCGGCCAGCTCGAGCGGTCTCTGGAGCCGAATGCACCCCGAGCTGAAGGTTCGGTCCGGCCGCTGGAACAGCTCCCGTGAAGGTGTGTCGTGCAGGTACACGCTGTAGGGATTCGGGAACATGAACTTGACCCCGCCCAGGGCGTTCTGCGGTCCCGGCAGCTGCCGAAAGCGGTACGGGAGGTTCTGGCCGCTCAGCTCCGCCCAGTCGATCGACGCCGGATCGAGGGCATCAGTCTCGCCTCCCGATCCGAGGAACACCTGGATGCCCTTCTGCGCCAGGTACTGGGGGTCCTTCCGGACGGCGGGCACGATGTCGTTGGCGGCGATGCTCGGGGGGACGTGCCAGTAGGGACTGAAGACGAGGTAGCTCATCTCGGCGCTGAAGACGGGAGTGCGCCGGTACGGCTTCCCGACGACGACCCGCATCTCCAGCACCACATCGTCGCCCTCCACGACCTCCAGCTCGAAGCCGGGGATGTTCACGACGATGTGGCGGCGCCCGAGCTCGCGAGGCAGCCAGCGCCAGCGCTCGAGGTTCAGCTCGATCTGCCGGACACGCTCCGAGATCGGGACGTTGAGAGCGGCCAGGGTCTCTCGACCCACGACACCGTCGGCCTCGAGCCCGTGGCGCTGCTGGAAGCGGGTCACGGCGTCTTCGAGCGTGGCGTCAAAGATGTCCGGCGGGATCTGGCGAGACGGCCCCAGATCGCCTGTGACCTCCAGACGGCGGCGGGTCTGTTCGACTCTCGGCCCTTGATCCCCTCGCTGCAGCTTTTCACCATCGGCGACGTGCGGCCAGCTCCCGTCGCGCTCGATCCTCCGATACCGGGCCAGCAGCTCCCTGAGACGGCCATAGCCTGGATGGGCCGGGAGCAGGCCTTCGAAGGCCGGGCCGACGACCCCCGACCGCAGCGCCTGCTCGAGGAGCTCAACGAAGTCAACGTCCGGTGACCTCTCTACGTGCCATTGCGGATCGAATGTCGTGGGCTCGACGCGCCCGGAGAGCAGGTGAGATGCGTGAAGCAGGAAGGCGTCGGATAGGAGCAGGTCCAGGTCGACCCGAAAGGAAGGCGAGGGTCCAGGAGTGAGACGCTCCTCACTCCGCCCAGCGAGAAGGGCCTCGAGCCTGTCGAGGTGATATGCCGCGGGGTCCAGCCCTTCCCGCGTCGCGACCCTCAACGCCGTCACCAGACCCGACGCCTGCGGCAACGGACCTCGTACATCGCTCCAGGCCAACCTGAACAGCCGCCTCTCGTAGAAGCGGGGCAGCACCGTCGAGCAGTGGATGAGCTCACCGGCCACCACGATCCGTGGCGGGGCACCGGCAGCCTCGATGCGGTTGCGGAGGAGCTCCTGCACTTCGTCGGCGGTTGCCGGCGACACCGACCCCGCCACGCTTCCCACTCCCAACAACACCAGAAGCCCCAGCCGCATCGCTCCCTCCACCCGACCCCTTCGGGACCGCTTGGCTTTGGCTTCGGTACGGCCGCGCGGGGGCGACGGTCGAGGTGAGGGGCGCGCCTCGGTCACCGGCGGAGCCCCCCGCCGGCTGGGGTACTCGTCGTTCACACGCCGACTCCTGGACACCATCGACCCTGGTCCCGGACCCGTCAGCGTGGCACGGCCTCGTCCGTGCCTCCAGCGAGCTTCCGAGCCGCGGCGGCCCCGCGTCACGCAGCGGCCCGAGAAGCGGTCCGCTCTGGCGGCAGCTCGACCCCTGGTCGCTCGGGGATCTGATGCTCCTCTCCACCTCCGAAGGGAGCCGGCGGCTTGTCGGGCCCGATCGGCGCCGGCTTCCTCACCTTCTGTATGCGCGGGTCGTCGAGGGTGGGTCGGTAGTTGCGGACGTCGAGCGTGATGGCATCCCCGGGGTCGACCAGCAGATCGATCTCAACCGGCATCTCGGTGAATGTTGCCAGCACAACGCCGTGCTCGGTCTCAATCTTCAGGAGGAGCCAGTTGAGTGTCAGGAGCTTCTCGAGTACCCGCCCTTCGAGCTGCCCACCTGTCCGGAAGCGTGAGGACCTGTCGCGACCCCTCGCACCTCGGAGGAGGAGTGTTCCCGCGACCCCCAGGACGACGACGAACAACAGAATGATGAGGTCGTAGTCAAGTCTCTCAATGGGCGTAGCTTCCATCGCTTGTCCTGTCTGGAGACGCCACTTCGGCCCCCTGCACCGGTCCGTCTCTGTCACGCGTCACACCGGGACAGATCCACGGCGCATGCCAGGTCCCGGAACGGCCTTGATCCACGTGCCATGCTCTCCCACCGCAGGACGGAACCCGCTGCAAGGCCTGACCTTGGACCCGGGGACGGTCCCCCCTGCCGGGCACGCGCGCGTCTGTGCAGCACAACCCCGGTGGCCAATCGGCACCCGTCGCCCGGCGAAAACGGGCGTGGCCTTCCGAACGGCAACCTGCCGTCCCCCCGGGACAGTCGCGGCAGAATCACCGTGGCGGAGGTCACCTTCCGAGACTCCCGTGTAGACTGGGGCCTCCCCCCACGGAAGGGATCGACATGACCCGACGAGGACTGTCACGGCGCTTCCCCTGGGCGCGTTGGCCAAACGCCAAGCTGCTCCAGGTCCGAATCCGTGATCTCGGGGTGGCTATCGAAGGGACGTGGCTGGAGGACTGCGTGGACCAGCTCTACTCCGAGCTGGCGGCGCGGGAGATCCGCTTCCGGCCCCACGTCTGGCTGGCCGACGAGTGGTTCTCGCCCGACAGGATCCCCGGGATCGCCCTCCCGTTCTACCTGGCCCACCGTCGTCTCCTGCGCCTCGAGCGGGAACAGATGCTCGAGGTCGAGGGTGGGACCAAGTCCGAGTGCATGATGATTCTCCGCCACGAGGCCGGTCACGCGATCCAGCACGCCTTCCAGGTGCAGCGGCGCCGCCGCTGGCAGTCCCTGTTCGGTGCCTCATCCAGACGCTACCCGCAGGTGTACCGGGCGCGTCCGGGCAGCCGACAGCACGTCCAGCACCTGGACCTGTGGTACGCCCAGAGCCATCCCGACGAAGACTTCGCTGAGACCTTCGCGGTGTGGCTCGGCCCGCGGACGGCCTGGAGGGCCCGCTACCACGGGTGGCCCGCGCTCAGGAAGCTCGAATACGTGGACGAGCTCATGCGCGACGTCGCCCGCTCACGTCCCGAGATTCGCTCCCGCAGGCGACCCGATTCCGTTGGCAAGCTGCACAAGACCCTCGGCACGTACTACGAGGAGCGAAGAGCCCTCTATCGCATCCAGTTTCCCAGCACCTACGACCGAGACCTCAAGAGGATCTTCTCCGACTCGCCCCGCCATCGCCGGCGCGAGGCCGCGTCGGCCTTCCTGCGTCGCAACCGGAGGGAGCTCCGGGAGATGGTGGCCCGGTGGACGGGCCACTACCAGGTCGCGATCGACGCGGTGCTGGCCGACATGATCGGACGCTGCCGCGAACTGAAGCTGCGGGCCGGGGGATGCGAGCGACGGCTAAAGGCGGACTTCGCGGTGCTGCTGACGGTGAAGACCATGCGCTTCCTCTACAGCCAGGGACGCCGAACCTGGATCGTTCTCTGAAGAGCCCGGGCGGCTACCTCGCTGAACGGAACGACGC
>JAJDNV010000399.1 GCA_022340545.1 Acidobacteriota bacterium
GATGATCTCGCGCCCGTCGGCGGATGTCCATCCCGGCGCCGAGGGGCGGCGCCGGTGGTCTCTCCCCGGCGCGCACTTCTTCGTCGTGCTCCGACCTGCGATGTTTCGGTTGCGAAACGCGCCGGACCCCGGGGGCGGGGAGCCGCGTATAGTCCGAGCGAGGCGCGACGGGGAGAGGAATGAGGCGTCCGATCCCGCCCGAGGGCGCCCCCCCCCAAGGATCTGATTCCATGAGGTTTGACCGACCCGCCGAATGTCGTCCCCCGCGGCCGCCGCCACGCTGCCAACGAACGGCCCACAGCGCTCGACAGAACTGGAGGCATCACAACGATCGGCCCGCGGCTTGCACTGTCGCCGCCGGGGACAGGTGTCCATGAACGACCTTCGACCGCACGGCCGCACGCCTCCCCCGGACCAGGTCCGATGAGCTGGCTCCGGCGTTTCCTCCGGGACCCGGCCGACGAACGGAAGGCGGATCTGCGCGCCGTCCAGGAGAAGTTCGAGGGCTTCGCCGGTCTCCTGGACGCCAACAAGCGGGTGCTCAAGGTCATCGCCGACATGGAGGAGAAATCCCAGGGCGAGCACCTGTTCGACATCAACTACATCCGCTCGAGCCGGGCCGAGCTCCGGCAGGGTGTGAGCGACGTCGTCGAGAAGATGATCGTCCTGGGCGGGGAGCGGTACGCGGCACTTCGAGACCGGCACGCGGCCATCGAGGCGGAGATCGACTTCGTTCTCGAGGGCCGTCGCGAGGTCGCGGAGGACGCCTATACGATCCCCTTCGCTCTGCTCGACCGCTCGCGCGCCGACAGCGTGGGCGGCAAGAGCGCCCAGCTCGGGGAGCTCCGGAACCAGCTCCATCTTCCGGTGCCCGAGGGCTTCGCGGTCTCGGCCTGGGCCTACAAGCGCTTCGTGGAGGCGAACGATCTCCAGGCCCGGATCACCGGGCACATCCGGTCGCTCGAGCCCCGGCGCCTCGAGGATCTCGACGAGGCCAGTCGATCGATCCAGGGAATGGTGACCCAGGGCGAGATCCCCGCCGATCTGGCCGACGCCCTGGTCACGGCCGCCGCCGAGCTCGAGGCGCGCTCGGGATCGAGCCTCTTCGCCCTCCGGTCGAGCGCGCTCGGGGAGGACGCGCTGCTCAGCTTCGCGGGTCAGTATGCCACCTGCCTCGGGGTCCGGCGGGACGAGCTGCTGGACCGCTACCGCCAGGTCCTGGCCGGGAAGTTCTCTCCGCCGGCCATCTACTACCTCCTGAGCCATGATCTCCGGGAGGCGGACATGGCGATGGGCGTGGCCTGCGTGGCGATGGTTGACGCGGTGGCGAGCGGCGTCGCGTATACCCGCGACCCGTTGCGCCCCGACGAAACCGACGTGCTGGTCCACGCGATCTTCGGTCTGGGCCAGCACCTCGTCGACGGCACGCTGACGCCCGATCAGTTTCGGCTGGCGCGGGGGAGCGGGTCCGTCGTGGCCTCCACCGTGGTCCGCAAGCCCGTGCGCCTGGCGCTCCGTCTGGACGGCACGGTCGCCTCGGAGGAAGTGCCCGAGGCGGAGCAGGCGTCTCCGTCGCTGGGCGATGAGGCTCTCGCGACCCTGGCGGACTTCGCCGGGCGTATCGAGGAGCACTACGGGACCCCGCAAGACATCGAGTGGGCCCTCGACCGGCACGGTGAGATCCGGTTGCTGCAGACCCGACCCCTTCGAGTCCTGCGTCCCGCGCCATCCAACGGCGAGCCCGACGTCTCGGGGCTGGAGATGGTCCGGTCCGGTGGCACCACGGTGTGTGGCGGGGCCGGCGCCGGACCGGTCTCACGGGTGGGGGGGGCCGGAGAGCTCGGACGTGTCCCCGACGGGGCGGTCGTCGTCTCCGCACGGCCCTTCCCCGCGCTCGTCAAGGTGATGGGTCGTGTGAGCGCCATCGTCACCGAGGTCGGCGGGGTGGCCAGCCACATGGCCACCCTGGCCCGGGAGTACCGGGTGCCCACGCTGGCCGGCATCGAGAGCGCCACCGAGATCCCCGACGGCCAGCCGGTGACCGTGGACGCCACCGGCGGAGCGATCTACGCGGGCGAGCACCCCGAGCTGGCCGAGGCCCGTCGTTTCGAGCACGAGCTGTTCGAGGACACCGCCATCTTCGACCTCCTCGAGAGGGTGCTGGGCAAGGTCGTTCCCCTCAACCTTCTCCACCCCGGTGCCCCGGAGTTCCGTCCCGCAGGCTGTCAAACGCTGCACGACATCACCCGCTTCGCCCACCAGAAGGCGATGGAGGAGATGTTCTCCGGGGCGATGGAGGCCGGTCGCCGTCGCGGTTTCGGCCTGCGCCTCCAATCGACCATCCCGCTCGAGGTCCGGGTGATCGACATGGACGGCTCGCCGGCCGAGCAGGATGGAAGACGCCGGGTCAAGATCGACGATCTCGGGTCGGCTCCCCTCAAGGCCTTCTGGAGGGGCGTCGAGGAGGAGGGCTGGCCGTCGCATGCACGCAAGGTGAACCTGAGCGGGTTCGTGTCCGTGGTGACGACCCAGATGGGCACCGGCAGCCGGGCGGACTTCGAGGAGGCGAGCTTCGCGCTGGTCAGCACCCGATACATGCTCCTCAGCCTGCACCTCGGCTACCACTTCACCACGTTCGAGTCCATGTGCACGCCGGACCCGAGCAAAAACTACATCCGCATGCAGTTCAAAGGGGGCGGGGCTTCGGCCGACCGCCGCATACGGCGCATCGGCCTGGTGATGGACCTGCTCTCCCGGATGGGCTTCGAGCACGCGAGCCGGGGAGACTTCCTCGACACCAGCATCTCGTACGCCGACGAAGGCGCCATCGCCGACAAGCTTCGCCTTCTCGGCCGCCTCACGATGCTCACCAAGCAGCTCGACATGGCCCTGGCCAACGACAAGGTCTCCCGGTGGCACGCCGAGGACATCGCCCGGAAGCTGGGACTCGAGCCAGGGCCGGGGGGGGCATGAGCACGCTTCGCCGACGCCTCTTTGGCGCCGTCGGGTCGGACCATCGGCTGCGGCCTCTCACCGTCTTCGGGCTGGCGCTCCTGTTCGTGGCCCTGGCGGTGGCGGTGTTCCTCGTCTATCAGAACGCCGGAATCATGCTCGAGCAGATCCGCGACGACTTCAACCGGCAGCAGCTGATTCTCGCGCGCCAGGCCGCGGCCCAGGTGGACGCCGACCTCGGGGACATCGGCGTCGCCATCGAGAGCCTCGCCCACAGCCTCGCAGAGGCGAACGCGGACGAGGACGGCTACGAGCTGCGGGCGTTCTTCGAGTGGGGGCGCCCGAAGGGCGTTCTCGCCATCGTCGTGGTCTCCGCCGACGGCCGGATCGTCACCGGGCACCACGATCGCGGGATCGACGTGGAGGCGATGGCCCGCGAGGTCACCGCCTGCCCGCCTGGGCCCGTCGACCGAACACTGCTCGGCCCCCTGAGGATGGACCTCGCGGCGCCGGAGGCGGTGACCGTGACCAGCGACCTTTGCCACCGCCTGGGTCCGGCCGGGGAAGCGGCGGGGCTGCTGCATGTGCGGCTCGACGTCACGCGGTTGCTCTCGCGGGCGATGGCCCCGATTCGCTCCGGGCGGACCGGCTATGCCTGGGCCATCGACGGCGAGGGGGTGTTCCTGTACCACCCGGACCGGGAGTTCATCGGCCGCAGCGCCTTCGAGGCCCGCCAGGAGCGGCAGCCCTACATCAGCTTCAACGAGATCAACCACATCATGAAGGACCAGATGCTGCTCGGCCAGGAGGGCATGGGCGTCTACCTGAGCGGCTGGCACCGAGGGGTCGAGGGCCAGATCCAGAAGCTCATCGCGTTCACCCCCGTCCCGAGCGCGGCGCTCGCCCCGGGCCAGGTCTGGTCGGTGGCGGTGGTGGCGCCCACGACCGAAGTGGCGGAGGCGGTCCAGAGGGTCTACCGTCGCCAGTTCGCGGCAGAGGCCGCCCTTCTCCTGGGGATCCTCGTGCTCGGCCTGCTCGCCATCGCCTACCAGCGGCGCCTGTCCGCGTCTCTGGTGCGCCAGATGGGACGCCAGGAGGAGTACATGTTGAGCATCCTCAACAGCTCCGCCGATGCGATCGTCTTCATCGACAACGAGAACCACGTCCAGGTCTGGAATCGGGGTGCGGAGCTGCTGTTCGGCTACTCCGCCGAGGAGATGGTCGGACACACCTTCCGGCGCCTCGTCCCCCCCGAGATCGACGCCGAGGCCGAGCTGCGCCGCATCCAGGAGGAGGCGGCGCTCAAGGGCTTCGTTCGGGACTACGTCGCTACCCGCATCACCAAGGATGGGCGACGGGTCGCGGTCGACATCACCCGCACCCCGGTTCACTCGGAGAAGGGGGAGGTGATCGGCAGCACCGTCATCATCCGCGACGTGACGGCGAAGATGGAGTGGGAGCAGCAGATCTACCACACGGAGAAGCTCGCCTCCATCGGCAACCTCGCCGCCGGCGTGGCCCACGAGATCAACAACCCCCTGGCGGTGATGCTGGGATTCACCGATCTGCTGCTCGAGCGGGCCCAGCCGGGAACCACGGACTACCAGGACCTCCAGGTGATCGCCGAAAGCGGGAAGAGCGCCCGCAAGATCGTCGAGAACCTCCTCGGCTTCGCCCGCGTGACCGAGGGTCTCGAGGACACCGTCGACGTGCACCTCTGCATCCGCACCGTGTGCGCCATCGTCAAGAACACCTTGATGACGGCCAAGGTCGAGCTGGTCAACGAGGTCCCGGAGGGCCTGCCGCGGGTGTGCGGGGACTCCCGCGAGTACCAGCAGGTCATCTTCAACCTGATCAACAACTCGGTGGCGGTGATGAAGGACGAAGGGGGGACGCTCACGCTCTCGGCGTCGGTGGAGGACGGCTGGGTGCACCTGAGCGTGAGCGACACGGGGCCCGGCATCCCCGATCGGATCAAGGCCCGTGTCTTCGACCCGTTCTTCACCACCAAGAAGGTCGGCGAGGGCACCGGCCTGGGCCTCTCTCTCTGCTACGGGATAGTGAACAAGTACGGGGGCGAGATGAGCTTCACCAGCAGGAGCCACGAGGACAAGCCGGACGAGCCGTCGGGTACGACCTTCACCGTGTCGATGCCCGTATGCGAGGAGTCCCGGTCCACCGACCTGGACCCCGAGGATCAGGAAGGGCCGCAGGACGAAGGAGGAGCCCGGTGATGCAGCGCATTCTCGCCGTCGACGACGAGGTCCACATGCTGAGGCTGCTGGAGAGGATCATCTCCGAGAAGACACCCTACCCGATCGTCACCACGAACAACCCACTCGAGGTGCCGAAGCTCCTGGAGAAGGAGGGCTTCGACCTGATCCTGACCGACCTGAAGATGCCGGGGCTGGACGGCATGGACATCCTGCGCTCGGTGAAGGAGCAGGGCCGGAGCGAGGAGATCATCATGCTCACCGCCTTCGGGTCCCTGGACACCGCCATCGAAGCCCTCAGCAACGACGTGTTCGACTACATCACCAAGCCCTTCAAGAAGGAGCAGATCCTCTTCACCGTGAACAAGGGCATGCGCTGGCAGCGGCTCAAGCGCGAGGCGGCGGCGACGGATGAGCTGTTCGGGCGCGAGCCCTACGCGGAGGCGGAGAAGGCCTTCCAGGCCGAATACCTGCGGCGGCTGGGCGAGCGCTGCGACGGCGATCCTGAGAAGATGGCGCAGAGATCGGGCCTCCCGGACGCGCTCGTCGCCGAGCGCGGGCCGGGTGCAGGCGCCGGGCGCGGCTGAGGTCCGTTCCTCCGAGGGAAGGGGACGCCGATGGAGAGCAAGCGCGCGAGCGATCTGATGATCCCGCTGAGCGACTACCCGCACATGCCGTACTGGTTCACCCTGCGCCAGGCCATGGCGACCCTGCGCAGCTCGTCGATCGAGGTCGACGGGAAGGCGTCGCTCCCGCGAGCCTTTCTCGTGTTCAACGAAGCCTACGAGCTGCTCGGGGTGGTGCGCCGGCGCGACATCCTGCGTGGCCTCGAGCCCGAGTTCCTCGAGCGGAAGCGGCGGAGCTATCCGCGAAAGCTGTTCGACGTCAAGGCCGACCCCGACCTGTTCGAGCTCGGAGACGCCAAGGCGGCGAGCCGGATCCGGGAGCGGGCGGAGAGGCCGGTGGGGGACGTGATGCAGCCGATCAAGGTCACGCTGCAGCACGACGATCACCTGATGAAGATCATCTACGAGATGGTCGAGAACAACCTCAGCATGATCCCCGTCCTCCGCGACGGAAGTGTCGTGGGGGTCGTTCGCTCGGTCGACGTCCTCGACGAGGTGTCCAAGCTTGTCCTCTAGCGCCCCCGCCCCGCCCACGGGGGGCCTTCCCCCGATGCCCGAGCACGTCCACCTCGCCCGCGCCGGGCGCCGCGTGGACTGGCGACGGGCCTTCTTCATCTTTCTCGGGCTGGGACTCTTCACCGCGGTCCTGCTCTCCCCGCCCTGGCCCGCCGCAGTGGACCCGGTGGGAGAGACGTTCGAGCTGACCCGTGAGGGCAAGGCCTCGATCGCCGTCTTCATCCTCGCCCTCGTCTGGTGGGTCTTCGAGGTCGTGCCGATCGGCGTCACCGCCATCGCCATCGGAGTCGCGCAGGCGCTGTTCCTGATCCGCCCGGCCAAAGTGGCGTTCGGCGACTTCATGGAGCCGTCGGTCTGGTTCATCATCGGCTCGCTCGTCATCGGGATGGTCTTCACGCGGACCGGTCTCACGAAGCGCATGGCCTACCGGGTCCTGGTGCTCGTCGGCGAGCGCACGAGCATGATCTACCTGGGCTGCTTCGTGATGACCGCGGCGATGACCCACATCATGGCCCACACCGCGGTGGCGGCGGCGATCTTCCCCCTCCTGATGGCCATCTACTCGCTCTACGAGGAGAACGACCGGCCGACGCGCTTCGGCAAGGGGCTCTTCATCGGCATGGCCTTCGTGGCCGGAGCCGGGAGCATCGTGACGCTGCTGGGAGCGGCCCGGGGCGCGGTGGCCATCGGGTTCTTCAACGACATGGCGGGGCGGGAGATCTCCTTCTTCGAGCTCACCTGGTTCATGTTCCCGGTGGGCTGGGTCATGGTGTTCCTGCTCTGGGCATTCTGCATGGTCGTCTTCCCCCCGGAGCGCCGGACGATCCCCGGCCTGCGTGAGCGCGCCCGGCACCTGCATTCGCGCCTCGGCCCCATGACGAGAGACGAGATCCTGGCCCTCGTCATCGTCTTCGCCACCGTGGGTGTGATGATCGTGCGCTCCTTCGTCCCCGCCCTCGAGCCGCTCAACAAGAGCGCCATCATTCTCGTCTCGACGATTCTCTTCTTTCTCCTCAAGATCCTGACGCTGACCGACCTCGAGGAGATTCCCTGGAACATCGTCCTCCTGTTCGGCGGGGCGATGAGCATAGGTCTGTGCATGTGGCAGACCGGGGCGGCGAGCTGGATGGCGATCCGTTGGCTCGTCCTCTTCGAGGGGGCGCCCTGGCTCGTGTTCGTGATGGGGGTGGCGCTGTTCGTGCTGATGATGACGAACGTGATCATGAACGTGGCCGCGATCGCCATCTGCCTGCCGGTGGCGCTGGTGATCGCCGGCTACCTCGGGGTGGCCCCCGAGGTCATCCTGTACGCCTCGCTGGTGAGCGCTGGCATGCCCTTCCTGCTGCTGGTGGGCGCGGCCCCGAACGCCATCGCCTACGGCAGCGGGCAGTTCACCTCGGGGGAGTTCTTCAAGGCCGGTGTCCCGGCGAGCGTGCTGTTGATGGTCGTCCTCGCCGCCTTCGTGTGGCTGATCTGGCCCCTCATGGGCATGCCGGTCATTCAATGACCCCCCACCCTAACCCTCCCCACGTAGGGGGAGGGAAATGCTTGAGATAGGCCCCATCAGCCGGCTTGTCCTCAAGGAAAGGACACGCCGGCGAGTCTAGGCCTGTCGGCCAACCACACCTGTTTGCTGCCCCCACCCTAACCCTCCCCACGTAGGGGGAGGGAAATGCTTGAGATAGGCCCCATCAGCCGGCTTGTCCTCAAGGAAAGGACACGCCGGCGAGTCTAGGCCTGTTGGCCAACCACACCTGTTTGCTGCCCCCACCCTGACCCTCCCCACGTAGGGGG
>JAJDNV010000006.1 GCA_022340545.1 Acidobacteriota bacterium
TCCGCGAGTAGCGGGCGACGGGGGGTGAGGGTCATGATGTAATTCGAGACCTGACGCCAATGGCCGAGTCCCCGATCTACCTCGATTACAACGCCACCACTCCGATCGACCCGGCGGTGGCCGAGGCCATGCTGCCGTTCCTGCATCGGCACTTCGGCAACCCGTCCAGCAGCCACCCCTACGGCGTCGCTGCCCGTCAGGCGGTCGAGTCCGCTCGCCGGCAGGTGGCCGATCTCCTCGGGGCACGTCCCGAGGAGGTGCTCTTCACGAGCGGGGGCTCCGAGTCGAACAACACCGTGATCAAGGGCGTGGCCTCGGCGAGGCGCGGCCGCGGCCGCCACGTCATCACGACGGCGATCGAGCACCCGGCGGTCATCGAGCCGTGCCAGGCGCTCGCGGACGAGGGGTTCGACGTCACCTACCTGCCCGTCGACGGGAGCGGACACGTCGACCCCGAAGAGGTCGCGCGCGCCATCACCCCCGAGACCATCCTGATCACGGTGATGCACGCGAACAACGAGGTGGGCTCGGTCCAGCCGATCGCGGAGATCGCCGCCCTGGCCCGGGAGCGCGGGATCCTCGTGCACACCGACGCCGCGCAGTCGGTGGGCAAGATCCCGGTGCGCGTCGACGAGCTCGGGGTCGACTTCCTGAGCGTGGCCGGGCACAAGCTCTACGCTCCCAAGGGCGTGGGCGCGCTCTACATCCGCTCGGGCCGCGCGCTGCCCAAGCTCGTCCACGGGGCCGCGCACGAGGCCGGACGCCGCGCGGGCACCGAGAACGTGCTCGAGATCGTGGGGCTCGGGAAGGCCGCCGAGCTGGCCGGGGCCCGGCTCGAGGAGACCGGCCGCCACACCCGCGCGCTCCGCGACCGCCTCCGGGTCCGGCTCGAGGAGCGGCTCGGTCCGGTCCGCGTCAACGGCGACCCGGACCGCGGGCTGCCGAACACCCTGAGCGTCTGCTTCGCCTCGGTCGACGCCGCCACGCTGCTGGCCGAGATCGGACACCGGGTGGCCGCCTCCGCCGGCGCGGCCTGCCATGCCGACGGCGTCGACCTCTCGACCGTGCTCCAGGCGATGAAGGTGCCGGTACGCGAGGCGATGGGCACGGTCCGCTTCTCCGTCGGCCGCGGCACGACCGAGCGCGAAATCGACGAGGCGGCGGGGGTCGTCGCTGATGCCGTCGAGCGCCTGCGCGGTCACGAGGACACGCCGGCGGCCACCGTCGGCGAGGCGGGGACGGTGCGCCTCACCCGCTACACCCAGGGGCTGGGGTGCGCGTGCAAGATGCGCCCACAGGAGCTGGAGACGGTGTTGCGCTCGCTCCCCCCCACCGCCGACCCGAGCGTGCTCGTCGGGATCGCCACCGCCGACGACGCCGCCGTCTACCGCCTCGGCGACGACCTCGCGATCGTCCAGACCGTCGACTTCTTCACGCCCATCTGCGACGACCCCTTCGACTTCGGGGCGATCAGCGCCGCCAACTCGCTGAGCGACATCTACGCGATGGGCGCGGTCCCCCGTTTCGCCCTGAGCGTCGTCGGGTTCCCCACGAAGCGCCTCGACCTCGCGGTGCTCGAACGGATCCTGGCCGGGGCGGCCGAGGTCGCGCGCGAGGCCGGGATCGAGATCGTCGGGGGCCACTCGGTCGACGACCCGGAACCGAAGTTCGGGCTGGCCGTGACGGGGACGGTGCACCCCGACGAGGTGCTCGCCAACGCGGGGGCGGCGCCCGGCGACGCGCTCTTCCTCACCAAGCCGATCGGCACCGGGATCCTCGCCACCGCGGCCAAGCGCGACCTGGCGGCACCCGCGCACGTAGCGGCTGGGATCGAGACGATGCGCCGGCTCAACCACGCCGCCGCGGAGGCGCTGCGCGGCACCGACGGCGTCCACGCCTGCACCGATGTGACCGGCTTCGGGCTGCTCGGCCATCTCCACGAGCTGGCGGTGGCGTCGGGCGTCGACGTGGCCCTCGAGGTGGACCGTGTCCCCGTCCTCGACGGGGTGCGGGACCTGGCCGCGGCCGACGTCGCCCCCGGGGGCTCGCTCGACAACCTCGCCCACGTCTCGCCTCACGTGGAGTGGTGCGAAGGCCAGGGACGCGTCGACAAGGTCATCCTGGCCGATGCCCAGACCTCGGGAGGCCTCCTCGTCGCGGTGGCGGCCGAGAACGCCGAGGCCCTCGCGGTCCGCTTCGCCGAGGGCGGGGTGACGGGCGTGCGCATCGGCGCGGTCACCGGCCGAGGGACGGGTCGGATCGTCTGTCGGAGGGACTGAGGTGAGTCCCCGTTGGCGTGCGAGCGCTACTTCAGCGTGAAGCGCGCGTCCTTCACGTCGCGTGAGCTCGATCCCACGAAGACCTGGAAGTCGCCTGGCTCCGCCTCCCATTCCCCGGCGGCGGTGTAGAAGGCGAGATCGGCGGCGGACAGTGTGAAGGTCACGTCCTTCGACTCGCCGGGCGCCACTGTCACCCTCTCGAAGCCCTTCAGCTCCTTGACCGGACGGGTCACGCTGCCCACCAGGTCACGGACGTAGAGCTGCACCACCTCGGCCCCGCTGCGCGTGCCGGTGTTCTTCACGGTGGTCGTGATCTCGAGCGCCTCGCCCGGGTTCATCTCTGTCGCGCTCAGCCTCGGGGCCGAGAGCTCGAACGTCGTGTAGCTCAGTCCGAACCCGAACGGATAGAGGGGCTCGTTCGGCATGTCGATGTAGCGCGACGTGAACACGCTGTCGGTCGCAGGCCGCCCGGTGTTCTTGTGGGCGTAGTAGAGGGGGATCTGTCCGGCGTGCCGTGGGAAGGTGGCGGGCAGCTTGCCCGACGGGTTGTGGTCGCCGAAGAGCACGTCGGCGATCGCATGACCGGCCTCCGAGCCGAGGAGCCAGGCGTTCACGATCGCCGGCACGTTCTCCGCCATCCAGGGGATCACCAGGGGTCGCCCGGCCATGAGGACGACGACGACGTTCCGGTTCGCCTTCCGGACCTCGCGCAGCAGCTCGTCCTGCAGGCCCTTGAGACCGATGTCGACCTGGCTTCGGCCCTCGCCTGTCTGGAACGCCCCCTCGCCGAGGGCCACCACGACGACGTCCGCCTGGCGGGCCGCCTCCACCGCGGCCGGGAAGCCGGAGCGGTCGTCCTCGGCGAAGACCGGCGCGACCCCGAAGTCCCGGGTCCCGGCAATGAGCGTCATCCCTTCGGCGTGGAGGACCCGGGTGTCGGTGCCCACCGCGGCCCGGATCCCCTCCAGGAGGGAGACGGCCGAGTCCACGGCGCCCTGGCCGCGCCAGCTGCCCAGCGGGGCGTCCTTGTCCGCGGCCAGGGGGCCGATCACCGCGATCGTCCCGCCCTGCTTTCGGAGCGGAAGCAGGCCGCCCTCGTTCTTGAGCAGCACGATGGACTTTCGAGCCACGTCGCGGGCCGTCGCCCGGTGGGCCTCGTTCGACAGGACGCGCTCCTCCCGCTCGGGGTCGGAGTAGCGGTAGGGGTCATCGAAGAGGCCCAGCCGGAACTTGATCCGCAGGATCCGCCGCACCGCCTCGTCGACGAGCGCCTCCTCGACCGCGCCCGACTCGACCAGCGCCGCCAGGTGCCCGACGTACGCTCCCGACTCCATGTCCATGTCGCTGCCCGCCACGACCGCCAGGCGCGCGGCCTCCGAGAGGTCGGCAGCGACGCCGTGGGCCCGGAGCTCACCGATCGATCCCCAGTCCGAGACCACGAAGCCCTCGAAGCCCCACTCTCCCTTGAGGATCTCCCGCTGCAGGTGGACGCTGGCGGTGGCCGGGACACCCCCGATCTCGTTGAAGGAGTTCATGAAGGTGGCCACGCCGGCCTCCGCCGCGGCGTGGAACGGGGGAAGGACGACGTTGCGCAGTGTCTGCTCGGAGATGTCGACGGTGTTGTAGTCGCGGCCGCCCTCGGCAAATCCGTAGCCCGCGTAGTGCTTCGCACAGGCCGCGACGGTGTCGAGGGCGGAGAGGTCCGTACCCTGGAAGCCGCGAACCCTCGCCGTGGCGATCATGGAGCCCAGGTACGGGTCCTCCCCCGCGCCCTCCATGATCCGACCCCACCGCGCGTCCCGCGCGATGTCGAGCATCGGGGCGAACGTCCAATGGACCCCGGCCGCCGCCGCCTCGGTGGCCGCCACGCGGGCCGAGGCCTCGATCGCCTCGAGATCCCAGCTCGCCGCCTCTCCGAGGGGCACCGGGAAGATGGTGCGGTAGCCGTGGATCACGTCGTAGCCAAAGAGGAGCGGGATCCCCAGGCGGCTCTTCTCGACCGCCAATTCCTGGGCGCGGCGGGTGGCCTCGGCCCCCAGCACGTTCAGCATGGAGCCCACGAGACCCTGTCCGATCTGCTCGTATCGCTCCCGGGCGGAGCCCTCCTCGGGGGCGGGGCCGGTCATGTCCTGGAAGCTGGCGTACTGGTTCATCTGGCCGACCTTCTCCTCCAGCGTCATCCGGCCCAGGAGCTCGTCGATGCGGGACTCGATCTCGGGGCTGGTCAGGGACTGCGCGGTCGCGAGGGCAGGAAGAAGGGCGGCCAGGGCGGCAAGTGAGAGGTGGGAGAGCGTCAGATCCGTGGCTTTCATGGGCCCTATTCTTTCCGATTCCCGCCCGGGGAAGAAAGGGCCTCAGCTCGGCTCGAGGGCTCCCATCACCCGCAGCCGCTCGAGAAGCGGGGGGTGCGAGTGGTAGACGCGCGAGTACAGCGGGTGCGAGAGGGGCAGCAAACGGCTCTTCTCGCGCAGCTTCCGGAGCGCCTCCCCCAGCTCGGCGGCGGTGGCGCCGCTGCGGAGCGCGAAGGCGTCGGCCGCGAACTCGTGGCGGCGGGAGAGGGCGTTTCCGAGCGGCTGGAGGAGGAAGCCCACCAGGCCGAACCAGAGGCCGAAGACGGCGAGGGCGCCGTAGGCCGTCCTCTCCAGGAAGAAGGCCGCGTAGAACCGCTCGAGGGGCAGGCAGAGGCTGAGCCCGTAGAAGACGAGCCCGCTCGTCGCCACGCTGCGGACGATGGCCCAGCGCACGTGGTGGAGCTTGAAGTGGCCGAGCTCGTGGGCCAGGACCGCCACGACCTGGCGTGGTCCCATCGCCTCCAGGAGCGTGTCGAAGAGGACGATCCGCTTCTGGCGGAAGAGGCCGGTGAAGTACGCGTTCCCGTGGGCGGTGCGGCGCGAGGCGTCCATCACGAAGAGGCCTCCGGCGCGGAAGCCGAT
>JAJDNV010000017.1 GCA_022340545.1 Acidobacteriota bacterium
GACGAGCCGCCCCCGCTGGGCGGTCCTCGGCGAGAGACTGCTCGAGGCGGTGATCCGCCTGAGCGGCGTCAGCGCGATCATCTTCGTGCTGTCGATCTTCTTCTTCATCTTCCGCGAGGCGGCGCCGGTGCTGGCGAGCGAATCGTTCAAGCTCGGGCAGTTCTTCTTCAGCACCGAGTGGTACCCCACCTCGGCCGTGAACGTGCGATACGGCACCCTCGCCCTGACCGTGGGCACCGCCAGCGTGACGGTCCTGGCCATGGTCCTGGCCGTGCCCTTCGGCCTCGGCGCAGCCGTCTATCTCTCCGAGTTCTGTGGCTCCCGGGTCCGCGAGACGCTCAAGATCGTGATCGAGCTGCTCTCCGCCATCCCCAGCGTCGTCTGGGGCTTCATCGGCCTCACGGTGATGAGCAAGCTGATCGTCCAGTACACCGGAGCCCCGGTCGGCGTGAACGTCCTGAACGGCGGGATCATCCTCGCCCTCATGAGCGTGCCGATCATCGTCTCGATCGGCGAGGACGCCTTGAAGGCCGTCCCCGACTCCTACCGCGAGGCGGGTGTCGCTCTCGGGGCGACGCGGTGGCAGCTCGTCTACCGCGTGCTTCTCCCCGCCGCCCGCAACGGGCTGCTGGCGGCGGTGCTCCTCGGGGTGGGCCGGGCGGTGGGGGAGACGATGGCTGTGCTCATGGCCACCGGCCACGCGGTACAAATTCCCCACGGGATCCTGGACTCCGTCCGCACCCTGACCGCGAACATCGCGGCCGAGCTCGGCGAGGCCCCGGAGGGATCCGATCACTACCGCGTGCTGTTCCTCACCGGGGTCCTGCTCTTCTCGATCACCTTCGTCGTCAACCTGACCGCGGACCTGGTGATTCGAGGCATCCGGAAGAAGTGACGATGGCGACTGAAGCTCCGCCCCGCAGCCGCTTTGCCCGCACCGCCTTCGGCGCCCGCAACGAGCGCACGGAGAAGCTGGCGGGAGCGGTGTTCGGACTGATGTCGGCGGCGATGGTGGTTCCCCTCGTGGCGATCGTCGTGTACCTCTTCTGGCTCGCCTGGCCCTCGCTCGGCTGGGAGTTCATCGTCGACGTGCCCCGCCGGGGCATGACCGAGGGCGGGATCTGGCCGGCCTTCGTGGGCACGCTGTACCTCGTGGGCATGTCGCTGGCGGTCTCCGCCCCGATCGGGGTCCTGGCCGCCGTCTACCTCAACGAGTACGCGAAGGACAACTGGTTCAACCGCGTCGTCAATCTGGCGGTCATCAACCTGGCCGGGGTTCCGAGCATCGTGCACGCGCTGTTCGGCCTCGGGGCCTTCGTCTACGCCGCCCGCTTCGGGTACTCGATCATCTCCGCGTCGCTGACCCTGGCGATCATGACCCTGCCCGTGATCATCGCCAGCACCCGCGAGGCCCTGGCCTCGGTGCCCATGCCCTTCCGGGAGGCCTGCTGGAACGTCGGGGCCACCCGCTGGCAGACCATCAAGGCCGTCGTCCTGCCCAACTCGATCAGCGGGATCCTCACCGGGATCATCCTGCAGGTCAGCCGAGCCGCGGGCGAGACCGCCCCGATCATGTTCACCGGAGCCGTCTTCTTCAAGGCGGTCAGCCGGGGCGACCTCTTCCCCTACGCCCTGAACGAGCAGTGTATGGCCCTCTCGATGCACCTCTACACCCTCTCGACCCAGGTGCCCGACGTGAAGGAGTCGATGCAGTACGCGACGGCGGTGGTGCTCCTGGGGTCCGTTCTCCTCGTCAATGCGGCGGCCATCGTCCTGCGGGTGTGGCTGCGCAGCCGGAAGAAGTGGTGAGGGTGTGAGCGAGGCCGCCCCCAAGATCGAGGTCGAGGACCTCCGCCTCGCCTACGGCACGAAGGAGGTCATCCACGGGATCACCTTCGATGTCCACCACAACGAGATCCTCGCGGTGATCGGACCCGCCCAGTCGGGCAAGACGTCCATGCTGCGCTGCCTCAATCGCACCATCGACTTCGTTGCCCAGGCCACCGTCCGCGGGACGATCCGGGTCGATGGAGAGGACATTCGCCGGGTCAGGGACGTCTTCGCCCTCCGGCGCAAGATCGGGATGGTGGCCCCCCTGCCCGTCGGGCTCCCCATCACCATCTACGACAACGTCGCCTTCGCTCCCCGCAGCGCGGGGCGGACGCGCAAGGCGGACCTCGACCCGATCGTCGAGCGGTGCCTTCGCCAGGCGGCGCTGTGGGACGAGGTGAAGGACCGGCTCGGCAGCCTCGGGACCGCACTCTCGGGCGGCCAGCAGCAGCGCCTCACGATCGCCCGCGCCCTCTCGCACCAGCCCGAGATCCTCTGCCTGGACGAGTTCTCGATCGCCATCGATCCCGTCACGACCATGCGCATCGAGGATGTGCTGAAGGAGCTGCGGGAGGAGATGACGATCCTCCTCGTCACCAACCTGACCCAGCAGGCCCGGCGGCTCGCCAACCGCACGATGTTCCTCTGGAACGGGGAGATCGTCGAGCTCGACGACACGGACGCGATCTTCTCCGCGGAGACGAAGGACCCTCGAACCCGCGACTACGTGAGAGGGGTCTTCGGATGAGGTGGACAACTTCTGACGCTTCTCAAAGAAAGAACGTAATACTCGGGGAACGTCGCTCCCTGCTGCGTTCCCGGAGTGGTTTGGGGTGGGGGGTCATTGAATGAGCGACGCCCCCCTCGCCATCGAGACGAAGGGCCTCAACCTCTGGTACGGGTCGTTCCAGGCCCTGATCGACGTCTCCATCGGCATCCGCGACGGGATCATCACCTCCCTCATCGGCCCGAGCGGCTGCGGGAAGACGACCCTGCTGCGCTGCTTCAACCGTGTCAACGAGCGCTACGGCAACGTCAAGACGACGGGGGAGATTCGTGTTCTCGAAGAGAACATCTACGCCCCGGAGGTCTCCCTGGTCGAGCTTCGCAAGTCGGTGGGGATGGTGTTCCAGCGACCGAACCCGCTCCCGATCTCCGTGTACGACAACGTCGTCTTCGGGCTCCGCATCCACTCCCCGCGGAAGGAGCTCAGCAAACCGCGGCTGGACGAAGCGGTCGAGAAGGCCCTGACCGAAGTGGGTCTGTGGAACGACCTGAAGGACCGCCTGGACACCCAGGCGACGTCGCTCCTCCTCGAGCAGCAGCAGAAGCTCTGCCTTGCGCGGCTCCTGCCTCTCAAACCGGACGTGATCCTCATGGACGAGCCGGCCTCGGCGCTGGACGTCGACGGGACGCGGGCGATCGAGGAGCTGATGTTCGAGTTGCGCGGGCGCTACACCATCGTGATCGTGACCCACAACATGGCCCAGGCCCGGCGGGCGAGCGACGAGTGCATCTTCATGCTGCTGGGAGAGGTGATCGAGCACACGCGGACCGAGGACCTGTTTCTCAGCCCCCAGAACCCGAAGACGGCGGAGTACGTCGAGGGCCGCTACGCCTGATTCAGGTGCGGCCGGCCATCAGGCCCAGGCTCGCCCGCGGGTCCCTTCCTTGGGGACACGCGGGTGTCCGTGGCCTATCTCGAGCATTTCCCTCCCCCTACGTGGGGAGGGATAGGAAGGGGGGTCGATGAATGATCGAGGCCGCAGAGCGCCCAACGCTCCAGACAAGACACACGACCTCCCGACTGCGTTATCCTGTCCTCCTGGGTCCCCCCCATGAAGACCGAGCCGTCGCAGACCTACTTCCGGAAGGGCTTCAACCTGAAGACCGCGGTGCGCCCGGTGCTGGCGCAGAGCTACCACTCGCAGGTCGTCGACCGGCTGAAGGAGCTCGGGTACGCCGCCCGGGCCGGAGAGGTCCGGATCAAGCTCGCGCGCGAGTTCGGCTTCTGCTACGGTGTGGACCGGGCGGTCGAGTACGCCTACGAGACCCGGGAGAAGTTCCCGGACCGCCGCATCTTCCTGTCCGGGGAGATCATCCACAACCCCGAGGTGAACGGCCGGATCCAGGCCCTGGGCATCCAGATCCTGCCCGACCATCGAAGCCCCGAGGAGCGTTTCGCCGGGGTACAGGCGGCCGACGTGGTGATCCTGCCCGCCTTCGGGGTCCGGGTGGCGGAGCTCGAGCACCTGCGGTCCAAGGGATGCGTCCTCGTCGACACGACCTGCGGCAGCGTGCTGAACGTCTGGAAGAGGGTCCACCACTACGCCCGCGACGGCTTCACCGCGGTGATTCACGGCAAGCACTTCCACGAGGAGACGAAGGCCACCGCCTCGCAGGCCCTCACCCACCCCGGAGGGCGCTACCTCTGCGTCCGCAACCGCCCGGAGGCGGAAGAGGTGTGCGCGTTCATCCGGGGGGAGCTCGCGGCGGCGCAGCTCCAGGACCGGTTCCGCGAGGCCATGAGCCCCGGCTTCGATCCCGACCGCGACCTCCAGCGCGTGGGTCTCGCCAACCAGACGACCATGCTCATGAGCGAGAGCCTCGAGATCCAGGAGATGCTGCGGGTGGCGATGCGCGACCGGTGGGGCGAGGAGGCGCTGAGCGAGCGCTTCCGGGCCTTCGACACGATCTGCTCGGCCACCCAGGATCGCCAGGACGCGGTCCTCAAGATGCTCGACGCGGGCGGGCTCGACCTCATGGTCGTGATCGGTGGCTACAACTCGAGCAACACCCAGGCCCTCGCCCGCATCTGCGCCGAGCGGCTGCCCGCCTACCACATCAGCGGGGCCGACCAGTTCGAGGAGACGGGACTGCGGCATCGACCCGTGGGTGGCGGTGCGGTGACGACGCTCGAGGGCTGGCTCCCGGAAGGTCCGGTGACGATCGGGCTCACCGCCGGGGCGTCGACGCCGAACAACGTCGTGGGCGAGGTCGTGGGGCGGATCCTCGCCCTGCGGGGACGAACGACCGACGACCTCGTCGCGGTCTGAAGGCCGCCGCGGCGGTACACGCCGACCCCCCGACGTGACCCGCCGCGGAGTCACACGGTCTCAGTGACACGGCACTGGGCAGCGTCGAAAGGGCGCACGTATCATGGTGTTATAGTGCCCCGGTTCCGGAGGAAACTGGATGCTCCTTGACGGCAAGCGCGGCCTGGTGCTCGGGGTGGCGAACAAGCGCTCCATCGCCTGGGGCATCGCCCAGTCCGCCCACCGCGCGGGGGCGCGCCTCGCCCTGACGTACCAGGGCGAGAGGCTCGAGAAGAACGTGCGCCAGCTGGCCGAGGGGCTCCGGGATCCGCTTCTCCTCCCCTGCGACGTCTCGCGCGACGAGGACCTGCGCGGGGTCGTGCAGCGGGTCGGCGCGGAGTTCGGCAGCCTCGACTTCGTGGTGCACGCGGTGGCCTTCGCCCTGCGTGAGGAGCTCGACGGGGAGTTCCTGGGCACGTCGCGAGAGGGCTACCGCGTGGCCCAGGACATATCCTCGTACTCGCTGACCGCGCTCGCGCGAGAGACCGCCCCGCTCATGGAGGGACGTGGGGGCAGCATCGTGACGCTGAGCTACCTCGGCGGGGAGCGGGTGGTGCCCCACTACAACGTGATGGGTGTGGCCAAGGCGGCACTCGAGATGTCGGTCCGCTACCTGTCGGCTGACCTCGGCCCACGCGGCATCCGGGTCAACGCGATCTCCGCCGGGCCCATCAAGACGCTCGCCGCTTCCGGCGTGCACGGTCTCTCGAAGATGCTCGAGTACCATCGCACGCATGCCCCGCTGCGAAAGAACACCGAGCAAGAGGAGGTCGGCGACGCCGCGCTCTTCCTGCTGTCCCCGCTTTCCCGGGGCATCACCGGCGAGGTGATCCACGTGGACGGCGGCTTCCACGTCATGGGCATGGCGTCGCTCTAGCCGCCCGACCATCCGGCTGAGGCCCGTGACGCCCCTCGCCCATCTCCTGACCGCTGCCGGGGTCCTCGTCACTTTCGGGGTCGTGGCCCCGGCCCAGGAGCGTCCGCGCCGCCCGCCGTCCGGCCTGCCGTCGGAGGAGGCCCCGGGGGCGGCCGCGGTCCGCGAAGACCCGACCGCCCTCGCGCCGGGGGAGATGCGCGTGCGTGCGGAGTCCTACGAGCAGGTGGAGACGGGCCACTGGGAGGCCCGGGGCTTCGTGGACCTCCGGATGGGCACGATGCGGATCCAGGCCGATCGGGCCGACGTGTACGAGACCAACCTGCCGGACGGCTCGAGGTCGCGGCGCCTGGTGGCGGAGGGCAACGTCGTCTTCCTGCGGGGAGAGGAGCGCCTCGCCGGCGACCGCCTCGAGATGGAGGAGTCGGGTCAGGGCTTCATGGAGAACGCAGTCGGCTACGTCGAGCCCGGCGTCTTCATGGAGGGGCGTCGTGTCGAGCGGGTCGGGGACGGCGTCTACCGGGTCGAGGGCGGCAAGTTCACGTCCTGCTCGCAGCCCAACCCCCGATGGTCCTTCACTGCCTCGAGCGCGCGCATCCACGTGGACGACAAGATCATCGCCAAGAACGCGGTCTTCAAGGTGAAGGCGGTGCCCGCCTTCTATCTACCCTACGTCTACTACCCGATATCCAGCGACGGGCGGTCGACCGGGTTCCTCTTCCCCAGCTTCGGCTACTCGTCCACCCGAGGCTACACCCTCGGATCGGGGTTCTTCTGGGTGATGGGGCGCAGCTGGGACCAGACGTTCATCGCCGACTACTACTCCCGGATCGGTACCGGCTTCGGACACGAGCTCCGCTACCGGGGCCGGGGCGCCTCACGCGGCGACTTCCGCACCTACCTCATCCGGGTCAAGGACTCGGCCGAGCTCGACTGGGACGTCCGCTGGAACGCCGTACAGCCGCTTCCCGGAGACGTCCGGGCGAAGGTCAAGGTGCAGCAGTTCTCCAACCTGCTCTTCAACTCCCGCTACCAGGAGACCTTCAACCAGATCACCCGGCGCACGCAGCGCTGGTCGGGGAGCCTCGACCGCGACCTCCGCCTGGCCACCGTCAGCCTCGTCGCGGACCGGCGCACCACGTTCTTCGGCACGGACAGCCGCCGCATCAACGGCCACCTCCCGAGCGTCGTGCTGCGCCGGTATCCCCGACAGATCGGGTGGGGGGGGTTCGTCCTCGGGCTGAACGCGGCGGCCGAGCGCCTGGAGTGGGGCAACCAGGACAAGGTGGACCGCTGGAGCCGCTTCGACATCGCCCCCGTCCTCTCTCGTCCCCTTCGCGTGAGCTTCCTCGAAGTCAACCCCGAGGTGGCCTACCGCTTCACCCGCTACGGCGTGACCAACGCCGTCAACGAAGACGAGGAGAGCGGGCTCTTCGGGGACCCCCTCAACCGCACCTTCTGGGAGAGCAGGGTCAGCGTGCGCGGGCCCATCTTCTCGCGGGTATTCCACACGCCGGGGCTCGGCTACTCGGACCGCTTCAAGCACACGATCGGTCCTGAGATCACGTGGACCTACCGCACGCGGGTGGAGGGCTACAACGCGATCCCCAAGTTCGACGGGCAGGACTACTTCCTCGGAACGAACCAGGTGAACTACTCGCTCGTGCAGCGCTTCTTCTCGAAGCGCCGGGTGGGCGGGGGCAGGGCGGTACCCTACGAGTTCCTCTCCTGGCGCCTCATGCAGACCTACTACGTCCAGATCTCCGACGGTCAGAGCAACTTCGACCCCAACTACTCCTCCTCCGCCTTCGGGCCCGGCGCGAAGCCCCAGCATCTGTCTCCGCTCCTGTCCCGCCTGACGTTCAAGCCCTCGTCGGGGCTCTCGGTCAACTTCCAGCTCGAGTACGACGTGAACTTCAAGCAGATCCGTCGGACCAGTACCTACGGAAACTGGAACACGCGACGGTTCAACATCAACGGAGGCTGGGCGCGCTCCGTGCGGTTGGCCGTGGACCCCGAGGAGCGCATCGTGGGATCTGAGTCACTGAGGGGGGCGGCCGGATTCGAGCTCCTCCGCAACCGGCTGTTCGTGGACGGATCGGCCGACTACGACCTCAAGAACAAGCTGCTCTGGTTCCTGAACGGGCGGCTCCGCTACCAGGTGCAGTGCTGCGGCTTCGTGGTCGAGCACAACCGCTACAACTGGAACGGCCGCGTCGAGACGCAGTGGCGGTTCAACCTCGAGCTGGCCAACATCGGCTCGGTCGGCAGCTTTCTCGGCGCCGACGCCCTGGGCGGCGGGTCACGATAGCGGTGAGAGTCCTCGTCACCGGTGCCGGCGGCTTCGTCGCCGCCCACCTCATCGATTTCCTGCGGACGGAGCAGCCGGAGGTGGAGGTCTTCGGGACCGAGCGACCCCAGACGAGCATCGCCCGTGGCCCTGCGGGTGATGTCTCCAGCGTCGAGGCCGACCTCAACGACCCGGTGGCGGCGGAGAAGGTCGTGGACGAGGTCGGCCCCGACCGGATCGTGCACCTGGCCGGCCAGTCGAGCGTCCATCGGTCCTGGATCGAGCCCGGGGGCACGCTGCGCGTCAACGTGCTCGGGCTCGTCAACCTCCTCGATGCGGTTCGGACGCGGGGCCTGCGCCCGGACGTCCTGGTGGTCGGCAGCGCCGAAGAGTACGGAATGGTCGAGCCGTCGGAGAACCCGCTCCGGGAGACGACCCCGCTTCGGCCCTGCTCCCCGTACGCGGTGAGCAAGGTGGCCCAGGCCGCCCTTGCGCGGCTCTACGGGCCCTCGGGGGGGATGAAGGTCGTTCTGACCCGGACGTTCCCCCACACGGGGCCGGGACGGGGCGAGAGCTTCGCCGAGAGCTCCTTTGCCCGCCAGATCGCAGAGATCGAGGCGGGCCTGCGGTCGCCCGTGCTGAGCGTGGGCAACCTCGAGGCGATCCGCGACTACAGCGACGTGCGCGATGTCGTGCGGGCCTATTGGGCCCTGCTGGAGAGGGGAGAGGGGGGCGCCGCCTACAACGTCTGCAGCGGTCAGGGCCGGAGCATCCGCGAGATGCTCGACATGCTGCTCAGCCGCTCGGATGTGAGAGTGGAGGTGCGCGTGGACCCCGAGCGCCTGCGACCGTCGGACGTCCCCGCCCTCGTCGGCGACCCGTCGAAGCTCCGGGCCGACACCGGCTGGGAGCCGGGCATCCCCCTCGAGCGCACCCTGGCCGATCTGCTCGACGACTGGCGACGGAGAATCACCCCCGCCTCTTCGACCCGTTCCCGGGGTTGATCCGTAGGCTACTTCGACTCGGGGTCGTCGCCCTCGCGGTCGAGGATCTCCTGGATGGCGTCCTCGTCGAACGGTCCGGTGTCGCTCACCTCGTCCGGCCCCGGCGGGGCCGGCTCCTCGTCGGCCCCGATCATGTCGCCCTCCGCCACGTCACCGTTCGCAACGGCGACCCCACCGGAATCCGCCACCGCCTCGTCGTACTGCCCGACGAAGACCCGGGAGGCCCGGGCCACCCGCCCGTTCAGACGGTAGCCGCGCAGGACCTCGCGGACGACAACGTGGTCGTGGTCACGATCGCTCACGGGCTGGGTCCCCACCGCCTCGCTGAAGGCGGGGTTGAAGGGCAGCCCGAGGACAGGGATACGCTCCAGGCCCTCCTTCTGGAGGGTCTGGAGGAGCTGGGTCCGAACGAGGATCAGGCCCTCGATGAGCGGGTTGCCGGCGAAGGTCTGCTCTGCCGCCTCCAGCGCCCGGTCGAGGTTGTCCAGGATGTCGATGAACCGGAGGAGGAGCCGCTCGCGACGTTCGTCGAAGCGTCGCTCGACGTCACGCGCAACCCGCTCCCGGAACCCCTCGTTCTCCGTCTTGACCTGGCGGTAGGCGGCGAGGACCTCGCTCAGCCGATCCTCAGCGAGACGCGCCCGCCTCTCGAGGTGACCCGTGAGGTCCTCCTCCGGAGGGAGCTCGAGCGCGGCCTCGACCCCCCCCGCGGGCGTCTCCGGGGCCGATTCGTCTCCGTGCTTCTCTCGCCCGTCAGATTCGTTGACGGGGTCATCGCTCAAGACGAACTCCCCCTCAGATACCTTTCGGCACTGCCCGGCATTATAGCCTCCGCCCCCGGGACCGACCAGCGAGCAGCAGGACCACGTCGCACACGTTGGTCCCCGTGGGGCCGGTGACGATCAAGTCGCCCAGCGGCCCGAGGAAGTTGCGGGTGTCGTTCGCAGCGAGAAAGGCGCGGGGAGGGGCGAGCCCGAGGGCGGCGGCCCGCGTCGTCGTCCGGTCGTCGACGACGCCTCCGGCGGCATCGCTCATCCCGTCGATCCCATCGGTCCCGAAGCTCGCCACGACCGCGGGGGCGGGAAACCCGGCCAGCGCCTCCGCGGCGGACACCGCCATCTCCTGGTTGCGCCCTCCCTGCCCCGAACCCACCACCGTCACCGTCGTCTCGCCGCCGGCCAGAAGACACACGGGTCGGGCCGAGGGGTGAGCGGTCTCCACTGCCTCGCGCAGGATGGCGACCAGGACGCGGGCGGCCTCGCGAGCCTCGCCCTCGAGCCGTGTGGTCAGCACGATCGGACGCAGCCCCTGGCGGCGCGCCTCGCGGGCCGCCGCAGCCACGCTGAGGCGGGTGCTGCCGATGACCTGGGTGGCAACCCGGCGAAAGATCCTCTCGCCGGGCTTCGGGGTCTCTGGCACCTCGCCACGGGCTCCCGCCTCGAGGTGGGCGCGGACGGCCCGGGGCACCTCCCCGAGAAGCCCACGGTGGGCCAGGACGGCGAGGGCGTCGGCATGTGTCGTGGGGTCGGGAACGGTCGGGCCCGAGGCGATCGTAGAGAGGTCGTCCCCCACAACGTCCGAGAGGACGAGGGTGAGGACACGGGCGGGAGCGGCGGCACGGGCCAGCCCACCCCCCTTGAGCCGCGAGAGGTGCTTCCGCACGGAGTTCAGCTCGTGAATGGTGGCGCCCCCCCGCAGCAGCCCACTGGTCGTGCACTGCTTGTCGTCGAGGGTGAGGCCCTCGGCCGGCGCGGGCAGGAGCGCCGAGGCGCCGCCGGAGAGGAGAACGATGAGGAGATCGTCCCGACCCAGTTCCGAGACCAGGTCCTCGATCTCCCGCGCCGCGGCCAGCCCGCGGGAGTCGGGAACGGGGTGGCTCGCGCTCCTGACCAGGACGCGCTCGAGATCAGGAGCCTCCACGCTCGTGACGGCCACGCCCCCGGAGAGCCACGGGCCGAGCGCGCGCTCGGCCGCCCGGGCCATTGGCACCGCCGCCTTGCCCGCGGCCACCAGGAGGACGCGACCGCGACCGGCGGCGAAGCGCAACCCCGCCGCCTCGAGCACGCCCCGGCGAACCCTGAGGTGCTTCTCGACGAGGCGCGACGGGTCGGCGGCACGAAGAGCCTCTCCGAGGATCTCCCGAGCAGCGCGCCGCAGCCGGGTGCGGCTTCCCCGCCCGCTCAATGCCGCTGCCGCTGACTCGGGTCGAGGCGACTCAGGCGGGTGAGGGTGTCGAAGCGCTGAAGCAGGGTCTCGGCGAGTGCGGGGAAGCTCGCCAGGGCACAGAGGTCATCGAGCCGAGTCAGCAGGGCGTGCCGGGCCCGGCTGACTGCCTCGCCGTTGCCGTCGTCCAGGATGCCGCTCGCCTGCAGGAACTCGATGTGCCGAAGGAACTCTTCACGGTAGAAGTCCGAGAGGGCGTGTCGTCTCTCCGCGTTCATCCGGTCCGCCTCCGCGCCAGCGTTGACGTTTTTTCACGTTAGTCCACCGTTCGCGGGGCTGTCAAGAAGCCCTTAGCCTAGAGGCAGGTGCGGCTCCGCGTTCAGGTCCCATCCTGCGCGCTCTCCGCGGCAGAAGCTCACGAAGCCGGCGGCGGCGATCATCGCGGCGTTGTCGGTGGTGAGGGACAGGGGCGGGACGAACAGCGGCAGCCCCAGCTCCGCCGCCGCCGCCGCCGCGTCGCGACGCAGCCGCGAGTTGGCGGCGACGCCGCCGGTCAGGATCAGGCTCCGGGGCCGGTGGGCTTCGGCTCCCCTCGTGAGGCCACGGACAAGGGCGGCGACCACCGCCCTTTGGAAGGACGCGACGAGGTCCCGGATCTCGCCGGGGACGTCGTCCGGACCCTCGGCCGGTGCGATCTCCTCGCGTCGCACGTGGAGGAGCACCGCGGTCTTGAGGCCGCTGAACGAAAAGTCGGAGCTCCCGTCCTTGATCCGCGCGATCCTGAACTCGACGGCCCGCTCGTTCGCTCCTTCGGACAGGCGGTCGATGATCGGGCCGCCGGGGTATCCCAGACCGAGCAGCTTGGCCACCTTGTCATAGGCCTCGCCGGCGGCGTCGTCTCGGGTCCGCCCGAGGAGCCGTTGCACGCCCTCCTCCGGCACCTCGTAGAGGCTGGTGTGGCCACCGGACACGACGAGGGCGAGGGCGGGCAGCGGGATCTCCCCGTGGGCCAGAAACGCCGAGGCCACGTGGCCGGCTACGTGGTGCACGGGCACGAGGGGGTGCCGGTGCACGAGGGCGATGGCCTTGGCGGCCTGGACGCCCACGAGCAGCGACCCCACGAGGCCCGGTCCCTGTGTCACCGCCACCGCCTCGAGGTCGGCGAGGGCGATCCCGGCCGTGGTGAGGGCCGCCTCGATCACCGGGCAGATGTTCTCGATGTGGTGGCGGGAAGCGAGCTCCGGCACGACGCCGCCGTAGGGGGCGTGGACCGCCGCCTGGCTGGAGACGATGCTCGAGAGGACGCGCCGTCCGTCCTCGACGACCGCGGCCGCGGTCTCGTCGCACGAGGTCTCGACGCCGAGAATCAACCCCACTCAGATCTCCGCCACGAGCACCCCGCCGAGCTAGGGGGCGCGGTCGGCGAGCGCACGCAGGCTCTCCGTGTACGGGGGTCGCGCCACGCCCCGCTCGCACACGATGGCGGTCACGTAGCGGTGCGGGGTCACGTCGAAGGCCGGATGCCGAACCGCGACCCCCATCGGGGTGATCGGCCGCCCCGCGAGATGGGTCACCTCGGCGGCGGGGCGCTCCTCGATCGGGATGTCGGCCCCCGTCGGCGTGGAGAGGTCGAAGGTGGAGACCGGTGCCACGACGAAGAAGGGGATGCCGTGCTCCTTCGCGAGGACCGCCACCGTGTAGGTGCCGATCTTGTTGGCCACGTCACCGTTGGCGGCGATGCGGTCGGAGCCGACGATGACCGCGTTCACCTCGCCCCGCGCCATCAGGTGGCCGGCCATGTTGTCGGTGATGACGGTGACGGGGATGTGGTCCTGCTGCAGCTCCCACGCGGTGAGACGCGCGCCCTGCAAGTACGGACGTGTTTCGTCGGCGAACACCTGCTCCAGCCGACCTTCCCTCGCCGCGCTGCGGACGACGCCGAGCGCGGTGCCGTAGCCCGCGGTGGCCAGGGCCCCCGCGTTGCAGTGGGTCAGGACGCGAGCCGCCGCCGGCAGCAGCTCCGCGCCCAGGTCGCCCATCCGCCGACAGGCGGCGACGTCCTCGGCCTGGATGGCCAGGGCCTCGTCGAGCAGCGCCGTGCGCAGCGGCTCGCCCCCCGTCGCGACCTGGGACTCGAACCGGCGTCGCATGCGCTCGATGGCCCAGAACAGGTTGACCGCGGTGGGGCGGCTCGCGGCCAGCACCGCACACATGTCGTCCCACTCCGCGCGGAGGGTGGTGCTCTCGCTCGAGCTGTTGCGCACGCCCAGGGCGAGGCCGAGGGCCGCGGCCACCCCGATGGCGGGGGCCCCGCGGATGACCATGTCCTGGATCGCGGCGCCCACCTCGTGGTGATCGCGGCAGCGGACGAAGACCTGCTCGTGTGGCAAGCGTCGCTGGTCGATCATCACGACCGTGCCGTCCTCCCACGCCACCGTCGGGACCACGTCCACCTCCGGAAAGCTCATCCTAGCTCAAAGTCGGCGGCCTGCGCGCCCGTCGCAGCGCGCACGTGTCCGGCTACAATCGAGCTCATGATCACCGTCGATGAAGCCCTCGAGATCGTCCTGCGCGAGACGCCGGCGCTGCCGACGGAGGAGGTGATGCTCGGGGACGCCCTCGGGCGCGTCCTGGCCGAGGACATCCGATCCGACACCGACATGCCCCCCTTCGATCGCGCGGCGATGGACGGCTACGCGCTGCGGGCCGCCGACGTTGCATCGTGTCCGGCACGGCTCTCCGTCACGGGGGAGGTCGCGGCCGGGGCCTGGCCGGACCGGGAGGTCGGAGCCGGCGAGGCCATTCGGATCATGACCGGCGCCCCGGTTCCCGCCGGGGCCACCGCCGTCCAGCAGGTGGAGAGGACGCGACCGCTGGAGGACGGCCACCGAGTCGAGATCCTGGCCCCCGTGGCCGATGGCGCCAACGTGTCCCCCCGGGGCTGCGAGGTGCGTGAAGGCGACGTGGTCCTGGAGCGAGGGCGGCTGATCTCGGCCGCCGCCGCCGCCGTGTTGGCGGCGACTGGGCACGCTCGCGTGAGAGTGGGTCGGCGTCCGCGGGTCGCGGTGCTCGTCACCGGAGACGAGATCGTCGACGTCACCGCGCGACCGACCCCGGGGCAGATCCGCAACAGCAATGGCCCGGCGGTGGCCGCCCAGGCCCGTCGGGCGGGGGCAACGGTGCGCGACCTCGGCGTCGTCGCCGATCGACGGGACGAGACGGTGGCCGCGCTGCGCGACGGGCTCTCCGCGGACGTCCTGGTGGTCTCCGGCGGCGTCTCCGCCGGCGACTACGACCTCGTCGAGCCGGCCCTCGAGGAGCTCGGGGTGGCGTTCTTGTTCACGAGGGTCGCGATCAAGCCCGGGGCCCCCCTCGTCTTCGGCCGACGAGACGCGACCCTGGTCTTCGGCCTTCCCGGCAACCCCGTCTCCGCCCAGGTCACGTTCGATCTGTTCGTCCGGGCCGCGCTCCTGCGACTGCAGGGGGCGCGCCTGGTCCTACGCCCACGGGTCGAGGTGGAGCTCCTCTCCCCACTGAAGAACCGCTCCGGTCGGAGGGCCCATCTGCCCACGCGGGTGCGATTCGAGGGCGGGCGCCTGGTGGCCCGAGCGATCCGCTCGATGGGGTCGGGAGACCTCGTCGCGCACGCACGGGCCAACGCCCTGGCGGTTCTTGAGGCCGAGCGGACGCAAGCCGAAGCCGGTGAGACCGCGGAGGCGGTGCTTCTCGACGGCTTCCTGGAGGATGATGGTGCGCCACCCTAGCGTCGGACGACCCGCCCCTGGTCCCCCGGGGGCCTCCCTGAGCCACCTCGACCCCGAGGGACGGGCGCGGATGGTCGACGTGTCGGAGAAACCCGTGACCGAGCGGGAGGCGGTGGCCCGCGGTCGGATCACGATCGCCGCCGCCGCCATGCGCCGCGTCCGCGACGGACGGCTCGAGAAAGGTGGGGTGATCGAGGTGGCACGCCTCGCCGGCATCCTCGCGGCGAAGCGGACGGCCGACACCATCCCCCTGTGCCATCCCCTGTCGCTCACCCACGTGGACGTGGAGCTGCGTCCACGGCGCGACGGCTTCGCGATCGAGGCGCGGGTGCGAACGAACGCGCGCACCGGGGCGGAGATGGAGGCGCTCCACGCGGTGGCGGTGGCCGCCCTCACCGTCTACGACATGGTGAAGGCCGCCGACAAGGCCATGACGATCGGGCCGATCAGCCTGGTCAGCAAGTCGGGCGGGGCCGGTGGTTCCTGGCGCCGTCGGGGAGCGAAGAAGACGGCGCCGGGGCGACGCCCGACTCCGCGCCCCCGGGAGGGGTGACCCTGCCGTCTGGGTTATGATTTCCCCCTTCGGAGGTGGCAGGCATGGCGGTCTGTCCCGAGTGCGAGGCCGACATCGAGATGGACGAATACGACATCGACAAGGGGGAGATCATCAGCTGTCCCGAATGCGGGGTGGAGCTGGAGGTGCTGGGCCTGGCTCCTCTCGAGCTGGAGCTCGCGCCGCAGGACGAGGAAGAATGGCAGGAGTGACGCGTGCGTCGGAACCCGAGGTCGGGCAGGCGGAGCTCGAGCGGATCCTCCGGGAGATGGGCTCGGTCGTCGTGGCCTACTCCGGAGGGGTAGACAGCGCCTATCTGGCGGTGGTGGCCCATCGTCTGCTCGGATCCCGCGCCCTCGCGGTGACCGCGGACTCGGAATCGCTCGCCGCCGCCCAGCGCGAGCAGGCCCTCGACCTCGCGCGCCGGTTCGGCTTCGCCCACCGGGTGATCCGCACGCGGGAGATCGACAACCCTCTCTACGCGCGCAATGCCGACGACCGCTGCTACCACTGCAAGAGCGAGCTGTTCCGCCACATCGTGCCCCTCGCCGCCCGCGAGGGCTTTGCCCACACGGCATACGGTCTGATCGTCGACGACCTCTCGGACTTCCGCCCCGGCCACCGGGCCGCGAGGGAGGCGGGGGTGAGGGCGCCCCTGGCCGAGGCCGGCCTCGGCAAGGACCACATCCGGACGCTGTCGCGCGAGCTGGGCCTGCCCACCTGGGACCAGCCGGCGTCGCCCTGCCTGTCCTCGCGACTGCCCTACGGCACCGCGGTGACACCTGAGGCCCTGCGGCGCGTCGACCGGGCGGAGGCGGCGCTGCACGCTCTCGGGTTCCGGGAGCTGCGGGTGCGCCACCTGGGCGATGCGGCGAGGGTCGAGATCGCCCGCGAGGAGATGGCGCGCCTCGAGACCCCGGGAGCTCGCGAGGCCGCCATAGCCGCGGTACGGGCCGCAGGCTACTCCGTGGTGCACGTCGACCCCGAGGGCTACCGCCGGGGGCGCCTGAACGAAGCCCTGCGGGTGGTTGAGGTGGTGGGCGGCTCCTAGATCGGGTATATCATTTGGCTCGTCGCGCCAGTCCAGCGCGGCCGGGAGGCACTCATGTTCGGTCTCGGGCTGCCCGAGATGCTCCTCATTCTGGTGATCATCGTGCTGATCTTCGGGGCCAGCCGGCTGCCTGAGCTTGGCCGTGGCGTGGGCGAGGGTATTCGGAACCTGAAACAATCGCTCCGCGACGAACCCGCCGAAGAGGAGAAGAAACAGGCGTGACGGCGCGACCGTCGGCCTCGACCACGCACCATTCGGGGATCGCTTCCGCCTCGCGGGAGGATCGCCCGGGCAAGAGGGGGTCATTCATGAAGCAAACGGCCATCATTCTCACGCTGGCCGCCGCGGTCAGCTTCGCGGCCTGCGCCAAGAAGCCACCGCCGGCCCCGCCGCCTCCACCCCCCGTGGCCCCGGAGCCGCCGCCGCCGGCCCCGCCGCCACCGAAGCCCGAGGTGAAGCCTCAGGTCGACGAGTACACCCGGCTGAAGGGGATGAACTCCGACGAGATCGACCGTCTCGGCCTGATGACGGAGATCTACTTCGACTTCGACAAGTCGGACATCCGCGAGTCGGAGCGCCCGGCCCTGGCCAAGAACGCCGAGACCCTCAAGAAGTTCGACTTCCTGAAGGTGACGATCGAGGGTCACTGCGACGAACGAGGCACCGTCGAGTACAACCTCGCCCTCGGGGAGCGCCGCGCCCAGGCCGCCTACGACTACCTCGTGTCCCTGGGCGTGCCCGCGGAGAGGCTGCGGACGGTGTCCTACGGTAAGGAGATCCCGGTCTGCACGGAGTCCAACGAGGACTGCTGGCAGAGGAATCGCCGCGACAAGTTCACCGTGTCCGGGAAGACGCAGTAGAGGCCGACGCCGACGGGGCCCGACGGGCCCCTCCTGCGGGGGCGTCGCGCGCGGCGGCGTCCCCGCATTTGACAGCTCTCCCTCCCTGCCGTCTAATTGCTTCTCTGGAGGGGACTTGCCTGTCCGCGCACGCCGATGAGCGAGCCATCCGAACCGCGTAAGCCCGACCCCCCGCGGGAGCTCACCGGACGCATCGACAAGTACGAGATCAAGCGTTCGATCGGCAAAGGCGCGATGGGGCAGGTGTATCTGGCCCACGATACGGTGCTCGACCGCGACGTGGCGCTGAAGGTCATGGCGGCCCAGATCGCCGACGACGAGGAGCTCAAGGCCCGCTTCGAGCGTGAGGCGAGAGCGGTCGCGAAGATGACCCACCCGAACGTGGTCATGGTCTTCGATCTGGGAACCCACACCGACGGCTCGCCTTACATCGCGATGGAGCTCCTCAAGGGCCAGGATCTCCAGAAGACGGTGCGTCAGACGCCGACCCTCTCCCTCGAGCGGAAGGTCCAGATCATCATCCAGGTCCTGACTGGCCTCAACCACGCCCACCAGGCCGGCATCGTTCACCGTGACATCAAGCCCGCCAACATCTTCATCCTCAAGGACGATTCGGTGAAGATCATGGACTTCGGGGTGGCCCGCCTGACAACGGCCTCCATGACCGGCACCGGAAACATCGTGGGGACCGCCGACTACATGTCCCCGGAGCAGGTCCAGGGCCAGAAGGTAGAGGGTCCCAGCGACCTCTTCAGCGTCGGCTGCCTGCTCTACGAGCTCGTCACGGGGCGTCGGCCATTCCACTCCGACAACCTCATGGCGATCTTCTACAAGATCACCCACGAGGGACCGAACTTCGATCTCATTCCCCCCGGCCCCGAGCACGACGCGCTCCTTCCGATCCTGAAGAAGGCCCTGGCCCGGGACATCGGCTCGCGATACCAGACGGCCTACGAGTTCGCGATGGACCTCCGACAGTGGCTCCGGGCGCACGGCACCAGCGCCGCGACCCAGCACGTCCTCGAGTCGCTCGTCGATCTCGAAGCCCCGACCCACGCCCCTCAGCCAATGCCGGAGGGCCCCGGGGTCAAGGCCCCCCCCTCCGACCGCACCGTCGACCTCCCCCCGGGACGACGTCCCGGGGCGCCCCGACCCGCGCCGAGGCCGACCCAGATCAGCGGACGCACGGTCGTGGATCGCCCGGCGCCCCGCACCCCCGTGCGCCGGCGCGCTCGTCCCGTCCGACGCCGCAGCCCCCTGCCCTGGGTGGCCCTGGGCCTGGTGGCGGCCGCGGCGGTGGGCGCGGGGGCCTACTACGCTCTCGTGGTTCTTCCCTCCACCGCCACGCCGCCAGTGACCCAGGCCGCAGCCACCCCGGCCCCCCCGCCCAGCACCGTGGCCACGCCCACGCCTCCGCCGGTGACCGCGGCGCCGCAACCCACCTTCGCCCCCCCCGAGGGCAAGGCCGCGGCTTCGGTTCGCGCCGCCAACACCGCATTCAACCGAGGCCAGTACGATCGAGCGGTGCAGAGCGCACAGCAGGCGCTTCGCGAGGATCCGTCGAACGCCACTGCGCGACAGATCCTCGAACGGGCCGAGAAGGGCCAGCAGGCCGCGACGCGGGTGCGAGCGGGGGAAGGCGCTCTGGACCGCGGCGACTTTGCCGCCGCCGAGCGGGAGGCCCGGGCGGCCCGGAACCTCGCCCCCTGGGACGAGTCCGTGGCCGATCTCCACCGACGCATTGACGCCGCGAAACAGGCCGCCCAGCGTGAGGCGGAGGCCCAGGCCCAGCACCAGCGGGTGGCACGGATCAACGAGCTGCTGAACCAGGGGGCCACCGCTCTCGAGGGCAAGGAGTACGATGCCGCTATCGCTGCCTACGACCAGGTCCTCGAGCTCGACCCCGGGAACACGGCGGCCCAGACGGGGCGAACCGGGGCAATCAGCGCCAAGACCCTGGCCGACGAGGCTGCGTCGAGCGGCGGCGGCGGGGCGGCGCGCCCCGCTCACGCCTTCGTGGCGGGGACGTCAGTGGCCCAGGTCGCGCAGGCCGGCTCGGGCAGCTCCCCGCCCGGATTCGACGCGACCCCCGAGGTCGAGGTCCACGCCGGGACACAGGCCGCGGCCCTTCCGGGCCGGCTGCTGATCGAGGCGTCTCCGCCCGCTCCGCAGGCCGGTCAGCAGTACAGCGTCTCCGCTTATCTCTTGAACGAAGGGTCCCAACCCATCGAGCTCGAGCGAATGGAGATCACGACGACCATCAACGCCGGGAACCCCCGCCGTGGGCAGGTCCCGCCGCTGGCCTCCGTGGTGGCCCCGCGCGACCGGGCCCTCGTCTATCGGCTTCGTCCCCAGGTCTGGAGGCAGGGGACGACCTCCTGGAAGATGGAGATCGTCGTCTTCACGTCCCGGAACGCCACCTACCGCAACAGCCTCACCTGGAAGTGAGGGCCCCCCTCCGGTAAGATCATCAGAGGACGTCCGTCGGAGGGCTTGATGATGGAGCGGTTCCTGGCGCCGGCGCTTGTGCTCCTGCTGCCCCTTGCGGCGCGGGCCGCCACCCCCCCCGTGGTGGAGCACCAGCCCGCGCTGTGCACACTCCCCGACAAGGCGGTCTCGCTCTGTGCCGCGGTCAGCGACGACGGCACCGTGGCCGCGACACGCCTCTACTTCCGCCGCGAGGGCGAGAAGTATTACAGCTTCGTCGACATGACCTTCACCGGGATCGACTACTGCGGGACCCTCCCCGCGCCGCGCGAGGGCAAGGTGAAGGCCATCGAGTACTACGTTCAGGCGATCGACAACGAGTACGAGTCGATCCGGACGAGCACCTACCGGCTGCCGGTCGAGGATGTCTGCGAGTTCGCGCCGGTGGAGCTGGACGAGGCCCGCGCGGGAGCGATCACGGTCTTCGCCACGAACGGCCGGCAGGGCAAGAATCTCGACGGGGCCTTCGTGCGCACCGGCGTCAAGTTTGTCCCGGCCCGCAAGTAGACGCGCTGCCGTCCTCGTCCCCCTCCTCCTCGCGACCCCGTGCGCCCGGGCCGGTGCCGAGCTCAGCGTCTCCGGAGAGGTCGTGGCCCGGGTGCCGCGTCTCGAGGTGCGGGTCGTCATCGCGAACCGAGGGGACCAGCCGGCGGTCCCCCTCGACGTCGTCGGGGAGTTTCTCGGCGAGCGACGGCAGGCCCGGGTCGTCCAGGGTGTTCCCCCCGGCGGGGAGGCGGCGGTCCTCCTCGACTTCGCGGCGGAGGACGCGCGCGCCGGGCTCCAGGCCCTGACGCTCCTGCTCGAGCACCCGGTCGAAGGCGACGCCGACGCCGCCGGGAACCGGCCCGTCCACAGCCAGCGGGCCTCCCTGCTCGTCACTCTGGGTTCGAATCCCGGGCCGGCAGTGCGGATCGAGGTCGCCTGCCCCGACGATCCTGCCGACGCCGACTGCGCCCCCTCCATCGGCGTGCGCGGGGAGCTCACGACCCGCCTCGAGAGCACCGACGGCGAGGCCCATCGGATGAAGGTGCGGGCCCTCACCGCGCGGGGCCTGCGAGCGGACGGCCCTCCCGTGACGGTCGAGGTGCCCGGCACGGGGGGCGCCACCGTCCGGATCCCGCTGGCCCGGGCCGGGGGCGCCCCTGGCTCGCGCCATGGCGTCCTCGTCGTGGCGGAGACGATCGACGATCCGCTGGCGCGGACCACGGTCGAGGAGGCGCAGGTCCGGATCGCACCGCAACCGTCAGTGCTGGGGCGCCTCCGCGGGCCCCTGCTCCTGCTGGGCCTCGCCCTCCTCGCCTCGGCGGGTGTCGCGGAATGGCGTCGGAGGCACCAGGCCTAGACTCGCCGGCATGTCCTTTCCCTGAGGACATGCCGGCGCACGGGGCCTGACTGCAGCATTTCCCTCCCCCTCCGTGGGGAGGGATAGGGTGGGGGGTCGATGAATGATCGAGGGGTGGCGCGCCGTGGGCATGACACTGAACCTGTGTTCATCACAAGGGCGCGGGACGTCCCGGGGGCTCGGCGTGCACCCCGTCTGCGGGCGCTGAGCTTCGAAG
>JAJDNV010000022.1 GCA_022340545.1 Acidobacteriota bacterium
GAACGTGGGCCTTGCCGACATCTCCCTGGTGGGCGCCTACCGGCAGGAGTCGGAGAACGGCATCGTGGGGGTCGACCTGCGGGGCACCGCCGTCGTCGGCTACTGGCTCGAGGCCTCCGCCCACTTCGGCGACAGAACCGACTGGAGTGAAGAGGTCGCCGTCGGAATCGACTACTCCTGGCCCGTCCTCGACGGCCTCCTGGTGCGCGCCCAGTACTACCGCAACGGCGCTGGCGACACACACCCTCCCGCCACCACCCACCTGAGCAACGCCATCGAGATGCCCACCTGCGCCACCGGGGATCTGCCTCTCGGCGGTGATGGACCAACCGAGCCCGCAGACCCCTTCGCGCCCTTCCTTCGCGGCCGCGACTACGCCATGCTCATGCTGGTGCAAACCATCGACCCGGACCTGACGTTCAGCGCCCTGGCCGTTCAGAACCTGGGCGACGGCAGCGCCCTGGTCGTGCCCACGCTGTCCTGGGCCGCCACCGATCGGCTGGAGCTCGCCGCCACCGCGCAGGTCCCCTTCTCCACGTGGGGAGACGGGGGCGAGCTTCATCCGGCCAGTGAGGATCTCGTCCTGACCGTGCCCGCCCCTGGCGGGCCGATTCCCCTGGACATGCGCGGTCTGGTGCCCAGCGCGACCTTCATCGTCTGGAGTCGACTGAACTTCTGAGGTGTCCGATGTCCATATGCGAGCTACGAGACGCCACCAAGACCTACGGCTCCGGGGCCGCCGCGGTTCACGCCCTGGACAAGGTCTCGCTGGCCTTCGAGCCGGGGGAGTTCACCGCCATCAGCGGCCCCTCGGGATCCGGGAAGACGACGCTGCTGAACCTGGTGGGCCTGCTCGATGTCCCGACGTCTGGCTCGGTCAGCATCACCGAGCAGGCCGCGGCCGGCCTCGGCTCGCGGGCCCTGGCCCGGCTGCGGGCCCAGAACATCGGCTTCGTCTTCCAGTCGTTCAACCTGGTGCCGGTCTTGACCGCCACCGAGAACGTCGAGATGGCGCTGCACCTGGCCGGCACGGCCGGCGATCGGCGCAAGCTGGCCGAGGAGGCCCTCGCGGCCGTGGGGCTCGGTGAGATGCTGAAGCGCAAGCCGGCAGAGCTGTCCGGTGGCCAGCAGCAGCGCGTCGCGGTGGCCCGGGCCCTGGTCAAGAAGCCGGCAGTGGTGATCGCCGACGAGCCCACGGCCAACCTCGACTCCACCACCGGCGGCCAGATCCTGGACCTGATGCGCCAGATGAACGACGAGCGGAAGGCGACCTTCATCTTCTCGACCCACGACCCCATGGTCATGGCGCGCGCCCGCCGGGTCATCGCCCTGCACGACGGCCAGGTCGCGGGGGACGAGGTGCGAGAGCCGGCAGCCGGCGGAAGCGGGGGTGCGTGATGTTCCTCTTCCGCATCGCCCTTCGCAACGTGCTCCGTCAGTACGGGCGCACCTCGCTGTCGATGATCTCCATCATCGTGGGCGTCGCCATCATCATCATGGGACGCGGCTTCGTCGGAGGCAGCCGGGAGAACATCGTCCGGGCCCAGATCGACTCGGTCAGCGGCCACGTGCTCGCCGTTCCCCGCGACTACCCGACGTCGGGAGCCCGCCACCCCGTCGACAACCTGCTCGAGCTCGACGAGGCGACGCGCGCCTGGCTCGACGCCAACACCGAGGCGTGGACCACGCGCACCGTTTTCGCTCCGCGCATCGTCAAGGGCAGCGACGCCATCCGTGGTCGCGCCTTCGGCTTCGACCCGGAGCGGGACGAGAGTGTCTTTCCGCGACGCGACTGGCGCGTGACCGGCGAGATACCGGCCACTGCCGAGGACGGAGTGCTGATCTCCAGGGGCGTCGGCCGGGTTCTGGACGTCGAGCCCGGCGACCACCTCTTCCTCCAGGTGCGTACCTCAGACGGAGCCATCAACGCCCTCGATCTTCCCGTCAGCGGCGTTGTGGCCACCGGCAACCCCATGATCGACCGCATCGGCCTCTTCGTGCCCCAACCTCTCGTGGAGAAGCTGGTGGTCACCAGGAACCGCTTCTCCCACCTCGCGATTCGACTCGCGGACCGGGACGACAGCCCGCGTTTTGCGAAGGAGCTCGAGACCCGATTCGCCGGGGCCGCATCGGTCAAGACCTGGAGGGAGGAGACCCAGGACCTGATCGACCTCCAGCAGATCCGGCAGACGGCCATGGATCTCCTCGCCCTGGCCATCATGGCCATCGCCGCCACCGGCATCGCCAACACGGTGCTCATGGCGGCCCATGAGCGGGTGCGCGAGATCGGCACGCTGCGAGCCATGGGGTTGGACCGGCGCGGTGTGGTGGGCCTGTTCGTCCTCGAGGGGCTGGTCATGGGAAGCGTGGGCGGGCTCCTCGGGGCGCTCCTGGGTGGGGGCTACAACTACAAGCTCTCGGTCGACGGCATCGACCTCAGCTCCTTCGTCGAGGCCGCGGGCAGCGGGGGCATCTACGACTCCATCCCCATGTCGTCCATGCTCTACACCGAGTCCTCCCTGGCTCTGGCCGCCGGCGCCGCGCTCGTGGGGCTTTTGGTCGCGGTCCTGAGCTCGGTCTACCCGGCCGTGATCGCCGCTCGGCTGCCGCCGGCCGAGGCCATGAGGGCCGAGTGATGCTCTGGATCCGACTGGCCCTTCGCAACACGCTCCGCCACCCCCGCCGCACCCTTCTCACCGCGGGCACGGTGCTGGCCGCCACTGCCCTCCTGACCGTCCTCCTGGCCTACCTCTCCGGAGTCATTGGTGGCGTCGTCCAGGACTACACGGCGGCCGCCGGCCACGTCCGCATCGTCAGCAAGGCGTTTGCCGCCCGCGAGGAGCTGCATCCCCTCTACGAGAACATCGCGGCCGCCGATGAGGTCCTCGAGGCCGTGCGCACCGTCCCCGGGGTGCGGGATGCCCAGCCCCGCATCACCACTGGCGTCGTCATCACCGCCGACGAGGAGATCGGAGACGAGTCCGCCCTGGTGACCGGCGCCACGGACGCCTACTACCGCAAGCACCTTCGGGGCCCCGAGCATCTGGCCGCGGGCCGCTGGCTCTCGGGCAAGCCCAGGGAGGTGGTCGTGGGCCGGCGGGTCGCCGAGCGCCTCGGTGCCGAGATCGGCACCGAGGTCCTGCTCCTCGGCCAGACGCAGTACGGCTCCATGTCGCCGGTGACGGCGGACATCGTCGGGGTCGTCGGCGGCAACGCCTCGCTGGATGAGCAGGTCTTCCTGCCGCTGTCGGAGGTCCAGTGGCTCACCGACATGCCCGGCGGTGCCCTGGAGGTCCTGGTCTACGGGCCGGGCCGGGAGCCGCGGCAGCTCGAGCCCATCGTCGAGGCCATGCGCTCCGTGCCGGCGCTGACGGACACCGAGGCCGAGGCCTGGTACCAACGGGAGCCGTGGCTGTCCATGATGGGAATGATGGACGGCATCCAGGGGTTCATCGAGTTCTTCATCATCATGCTGGCGGCCCTGGCCATCTTCAACACCATGTCGATGTCGGTGCTCGAGCGCACGGGTGAGATCGGCGTCATGCGCGCCATGGGGATGTCGCGGCCCCGGGCCCTGGGCCTCTTCCTGGTCGAGTCGATCTTCATCGGCCTGCTCGGCAGCGCCGTCGGCGTCGCCCTGGGCTCGGCCGGGGCCTGGTATCTCGAGACCTACGGGATCACCCTGGGGGAGGACCTGGTCGCCAAGATGGGCTCCAGCTTCCCGATGACGGCGACCGTCTACGCCGACCTGAGCCTCTCCACCGTCGCCACGGCCGTCCTCCTGGGCGTCGTCGCCTCGGTACTCGGCGCCCTTCTGCCGGCGCTGCGCGCCTCTTCCATCCAGCCCGTCCTCGCCATGCGAGCCCGGAGGTAGTGAACATGAGGAAGCTGGCTCTCGTCGTCCTCACCCTCGTCGGCCCGTGCCTGGCCCAGGCGGCGACCCCGACGGCCGACGAGCTTCTCGCCGCCATGGACGAGGTCCTGCAGTTCGACACGCGCACGTCCACCGCCACCATGGAGGTGATCGACGCACGCAGGACGCGCTCCTACAGGATGAAGACCTATGCCCGCGGCCAGGACGACGCGGCCATCCTCTATCTGGAGCCGGCCCGGGAGAAGGGCACCAAGATGCTCAAGAAGGAAGACAACCTCTGGCTCTACATGCCCCGGGCCGAGCGGGTGCAGAAGATATCGGGCCACATGCTGCGCCAGGGCATGATGGGCTCCGACATGTCGTACGAGGACATGCTGGAGGCGGCCGACTTCGAGGAGAGGTACGAGGCGGAGGTCATCGGGGAGGAAGAGACCGATGGTCGGCAGTGCTGGAAGCTCGAGGCCAGGGCCCGTGACGAGTCCGTCTCGTATCCGAGGCGGCTGATCTGGATCGACAAGCAGAACATGATGCCGCTGCGCCAGGAGCTGTTCGCGCTGTCGGGCATGATGCTCAAGGTCTGGATCATGTCGGACATTGAAATGATCTCGGGCCGGCCCGTGGCCCGGCGCATGGAGATCTCCGATCAGCTCAAGCAGAACTCGAAGACCGTCTTCCTGCTCGAGGAGGTTTCCTTCGACGTCGAGCTGGAAAGCGAGGTCTTCACCCGTCGCTGGCTCGAGCGAAACTGATCGACCCGACGGAGATACCGCGGGTACTTGACAGGAGCCCTCCCGCGGGTGTCGTCTGGAGGGCGAGACAGCCCCGAAGGAGGTACCGTGCCCCGCTCGATCGAGAAGCTCGTGGATGAGCAGGTGCGTCGCTGGCAGCTGCTGAAGAAGAAGAAGGAGGCCGTGGCAAGGCCGCCCGTCATCACGGTGACCGGCCAGCACGGCGCCCACGGAGACGA
>JAJDNV010000050.1 GCA_022340545.1 Acidobacteriota bacterium
CAATGGCCGCGGTGATCCTGTTGGCGACGGTGGTGGCGCCGCGCCCGGCGGAGGCACAGCCGCGGCCGGGTGAACGGAACGAACGCATGGAGCTCCTCGAGCTCGCGCACCGGGTGGTGGTCAAAGAGGCAATCGACGTCCTCCCCAAGCAGCTCAAGGAGTTCTACGAGGGCCACCGCGAGGAGATACCCTCGCAGGCGCTGGAGCCGGAGTTCCCACGGCGCGGACCGGAACGCCGGTTCCTGGTGGATCAACTGCTGCCCTTCCCCTTCAAGGGGCTTCCACGCTCGGAGAAGGCCCTGCAGGCGAGGTTTGGCGAGGAGGCGGGGCGGGTGGGCCGGCTTCCCTGGCTCGTCTACGCGTCCTACGACCGCCTTGTCGAGGCCTTCCGCGCGGGGGAGAAGCTGGGGATCCTGCGCGGCTCAGACGAGATGGCCGGCTACATGGTGGATCTGAACAGTCCCCTCAACCTGACGAAGAACTTCGACGGGCAGGAGACCGGCCAGCATGGGCTGTGGCTTCGCATGACCGAGAAGCTGCCGGAGGCCATGGGCGGGGACCTGAAGCTCAAGTCCGACGCCGCCAACTACCTGGATAGACCCAAGGAGTACGTCTTCTCGGTCATGCTCGAATCCTACGTCTGGGCGGACAACATCCTCTACCTCGACGAGCTGGCGCGGCGGGGCAAGGCGGGTTACAGCGCGGCGTACTACGAGGCCTTCGCCCAGCGGGCGGGGCCAATCCTCCGCGAGCGGTTGTCGAGCGCGGCCGAGGACGCCGCCAGCTACTGGTACACCGCCTGGACAGTGGCGGGACGTCCCAACCTGAAGGACAAGTGAGCTCGCACGCGATTGACCCGCCCGCCGCCGAGCCTCTATGATCGTTCACCCGGCGGCAATCGCGAACACGGAGTGTGCCGCAGGAACGAGGCCTTTGCACGAGGGGAATCTCTCCCCTTCCGACGCGGAGCTCATCGAGCGATGCCTGCGGAAGGACAACGCGGCATGGGAGATGGTGATCGCGCGCTTCCGGCGCAGGGTCTTCCACATCGCCTACAAGTTCACCGGCAAACACGATGTGGCCGAGGACCTGACCCAGGAGATCTTTCTCAAGGTCTTCAAGAGTCTCGAGAAGTTCAACCGTGACGCCGACTTCAGCACGTGGCTCTCGAGCGTGGCCCGCAACTACTGCATCGACCACTACCGGGCGAGCAAGCGCGAGAAAGAGGTGCTGGTCGAGGACGCCCTCGCGTACGATCTCGCCCCTGCCTCCTATGGCAACCCCTACCGCGTGCTGGAGGACCAGGACCGGCGCAGCCTGATGCGGCGCGGGCTCGACCAGCTCCCTGACAAGCTGCGGGAGGCAGTGATCCTTCGGGATCTCCAGGGGCTGACCTACCATGAGATGGCGACCCGGCTCGCCCTTCCCGAAGGCACGGTGAAGAGCCGGATCAACCGGGGTCGGGAGGAGCTGGCGCGGCTCCTGCTCCGTGCGCGGCAGCCGGGTCGGGGCGGCCACGGACACACGAGAGCCGGCCGACGGGAGGTGGGGTGATGCAACTCGCGTTCGACGCACGCGGCGACGTGACCGTCGTCCGTGTCCGGGAGGCCAAGCTGACCTATCCGCTGCTGGCCTCCTTCTTCTCCGAGGTCCAGCAGCGGGTCGAGGGCGGAGCCCGGAAGGTCGTGATCGATCTCCAGGCCGTCGGCTATCTCGACAGCGCCTCCATCGGCTGTCTCATGGACGTCCACCGTCTCCTCCAGGAGAAGGGGGGGGCGCTTCGGCTCTCCGGCCTGCAGGCGCGCGTGGAGACGATGATCTCCATGACCGGTGTCCACAAGATCGTGCCCCTGCACCGTGACGAGGAAGAGGCCCTGGCCGGATTCGGCGTGGCCGGGGGGCCAGGACGATGAAGACGGCCCGTCTCTCCACCGGCCACGAGCTCGCGCTCGACGGAGACCTGCTCGGCGTGCTCGAGGCCCTGTACCACGAGGTGACGCTTCGCCTCCAGTTGAAGGTGTCCTTCGAGGACATGATGCGTGAGATCGAGGGACTCGTGGATCAGATGAGCGAGGAGGACCGGCGACGCTATCTGATCGAGAGTCTCTTCCTCAACTCCGTCACATATGAGAACGAGATGCTCGACGCCTACATGCGCCGCCTGACTGCCCCGAAGAAGAAGGGCCGGGGACGGGCCGCCGGCGGAACACCATGAGACGCTGCCTCCTGCTGCTCGGCGCCGGGCTCCTTCTCACGACGACGGCCGACCCCGCGGAGGAAGCAACGGGGGCGCGCATCCGCGTGGAGCCATCTCGCTTTGATTTCGGCAGGGTTCTGCCCCGGCGAACGCTGCGCAAGGAGTTCCGCCTTCGCAACCTCGGCGACCAGGCGCTCGTCATCGGACGGATCTCCTGGTCCTGCGGCTGCACCGGAGCCATCATCGAGGAGACGACCGTCGAGCCCGGCGGTTCCACTCCTCTCCGCATCTGGCTCGAGACGCGGGACCGCTCCGGTCCAATCGAGGAGCGCGTCGTCGTGCGCTCCAACGATCCACGGACACCGCTTCTGCAGCTCCTTCTGCAGGCGACCGTCGTCGAGGAGACGCCCCCGTAGCGCCGCGTCACCGTGGTTGCCGCCAGTTCTGTGGCGCGGGCCCCTGGCCGGCGCGCCGCGCCGGCGGGGAAACGGCTTCGGGGGCCTGCCCGCGGCTCAGGCCTCAGCGGGTCGCAGGTCGGGTTCGCGCGCCGCGGGGCTTGCCCCCTTTTCGAGGGTGGGGATCCCGGGCCGAGGCACGAGCTCCCAGGCGGCCGGGGTGGCCAGGAGCTTCTGGGCCAGCGCAGCATGGAGTGCGTGGCCGGCCTTCTTTGCCTCCACCCGGCCGAGAAGCGGGTGGGCAAGGAGGGTGAGATCGCCGACCGCGTCGAGGATCTTGTGGCGCACGAACTCGTCGGCAAAGCGGAGCTTGTTGTTGAGGACGCCCGTCTCCCCGATGACCACCGCGTTCTCGAGGCTACCCCCGAGGGCGAGCCCGCCCTGGCGCAGCATCTCGACCTCACGGAGGAAGCCAAAGGTCCGGGCCGAGGCGATCGCCTCCGTGAAGCTCCTCGACGTCACCCGCAGCGCGAGGGCCTGGTGCCGGAGAAGCGGATGGTCGAAGCCAATCGTGTACGTCACCTCGAAGTGGTCGGCGGGGAGGATCCGCACGCTCTTCCCTCCCCGCACGACCTCGATGGGCTCCAGGACCTTGATGTAGAGGCGGGGCACGGCAAGAGGCCGAAGGCCCGCTTCGTGCAAGAGGATGACGAACGGGGCGGCGCTGCCGTCGAGGACCGGCACCTCGGGGCCGTCGACCTCCACAAGGACGTCGTCCACCCCGAGGGCGCCGAGCGCGGCGAGGAGATGCTCGATGGTGCCGATGGAGACACCTTCGTGGGTGAGGGTCGTCGCGTGATCCTGCCCGCCCAGGTACTGAAGCGTCGCCGGGATCTCCACCCCGACGTCGGAGCGTCGAAAGCGGATGCCGTGCTCAGCCGGGGCCGGCCGGAGGCGCAGCCGCACGGGGCGACCCGAATGAAGGCCAATCCCCGTGCACGCCGCTTCTCGCCTGAGAGTTCGTCGATATCCCATGGTGCCTGGCGTCCGGGCCCCCGCCCGAGCGGTGCGCGGCGATGCCCGGCGACCCCATAGCAACTGCGATGCCATGCCCCCCGGAAGAACCTAACACTCTGATTCAAGGGCGCTTTGCGCGTTGGGGCAGTCGGGCGGGGCGTGGTCGGCAGGCCACGCCCGGCCCCGAGACTGTGGCCCCCGAACCACAGGGAGCCCCCGCCCTCAGGTGTGGCGACGTGGGCGGCGTCGGGGTCGGCGCTGCTTCAAGGCCGGGCGGAGATAGCGGGCGGTGTGGCTGCGGCGTGAGCGGGCGACGGTCTCCGGCGTGCCGGCGGCGACCACGCGGCCGCCGCCGTCGCCTGCCTCGGGTCCGAGGTCGATCACCCAGTCCGCGCACTTGATCACGTCGAGGTTGTGCTCGATGACGACCACGGTGTTGCCCGCTTCCACCAGGCGCCCCAGCACGTCGAGCAGGCGGCGGACATCGTCGACGTGCAGCCCGGTGGTGGGCTCGTCGAGGAGGTAGAGGGTACGGCCGGTCTCTCTTCGTCCGAGCTCGCGCGCGAGCTTCACGCGCTGGGCCTCGCCACCGGAAAGCGTCGCCGCGCTCTGGCCGAGACGCAGGTAGCCCAGCCCGACCTCGCTCAGCGTGCCGAGGACCCGCGCGAGGCGGGGATGGGCGGCGAGGGTCTCCCGGGCTTCGTCCACGCTCATCTCCAGCACGTCGGCGATGCTGCGACCGTGATAGAGGATCTCGAGGGTCTCGCGGCTGTACCGTCGCCCGCGGCAGGACTCGCACTGCACGAACACGTCGGGCAGGAAGTGCATCTCGACGCGCCGGACGCCGTCACCCTGGCAGGCCTCGCAGCGTCCGCCCTTGACGTTGAAGGAGAAGCGGCCCGGACGGTAGCCGCGGGCCCGCGCCTCCGGTACGAGGGAGAACATCTCCCGGATGAAGGCGAAGGCGCCGGTGTAGGTCGCAGGATTCGAACGTGGGGTCCGTCCGATGGCGCTCTGATCGATGGCGACGACCTTGTCGATCTCCTCTGCGCCCTCGATGGCCCGGTGCGGTCCGGGTTCGGCCGCCGCACGGTAGAGTCGACGGGCGAGTGCACGGTGCAGCACGTCCTCGACCAGCGTGGACTTGCCCGCGCCCGAGACCCCGGTCACCGTGGTCAGCGCTCCGAGCGGGATGGTCACGTTGATGGCCCGGAGGTTCCGGGCCTGGGCCCCAACGATGCGCAGGGCCCGCTGGGACTGGCGGCGGCGCTCCGGCACCGCGATCTCGAGCTCACCGCGCAGATAGCGACCGGTGAGGCTCCCGTCCATCGAGTCCGGCGGGCCCTCGTACATGAGCCGCCCGCCCCGGGCCCCCGCCCCTTCACCGAGATCGACCACCCAGTCTGCGGCCCGGATCGTGTCCTCGTCGTGCTCGACCACCACCACGGTGTTGCCGCCGTCACGAATGGACCGGAGGGTCTCGATCAGGCGGGCGTTATCCCGCTGATGCAGGCCCACCGAGGGCTCGTCGAGCACGTAGAGCAGGCCCTGCATGCGCGCCCCGATCTGTGTCGCGAGGCGCAGACGGTGAGCCTCGCCACCCGAGAGCGACGTCGTCGCACGATCGAGCGTGAGGTAGCCAAGACCGAGCGCCTCGAGCACCTCGAGACGTCCCACCATCTCGCTGACCAGGCGCTCGCCGACCGTACGCTCCCGTTCTTCGAAGGAGAGGGCGGCAAAGGCCTCCCGTGCCTCGGCCAGCGGAAGCCGGACCAGGTCGGCCAGAGACCGCCCGCTCACCCGAACCGCGAGGCTCTCCGGCCGCAGGCGGGTTCCCCGACAGACCCGGCAGGCCTCCTCGGTCAGGTAGGGGCGCAGATCCTCGAAGGCCTCCCCTCCGTCGTGGCCCTCCTCGTCCGAAGGAGACGGATCGAGGTGGAGCAGTCGCTCCATCCGACGGCGGAGATACGGAACCACGCCGGGAAAGCCGTCGGCATCGCCGTGAAGGAGCACCTCGCGGGCCGCCTGGGGCAGCTCGCGCACCGGTACCTCGAGAGAGAACCCATGACGGTCCGCCACCCCGTCCAGCGCATCCCGGAGAAGACGCGGCCCATGCCGATGCCAGGGCCGAATCGCCCCCTCCAGGACGCTCCGGTCCTCGTTCGGGATCACGCGCGAAGGATCCACGACCCAGCGCCGGCCAAGGCCGTCGCAGCTGGGACAGGCCCCATGGACGCTGTTGAAGGAGAACGCACGCGGGCTGAGCGGGGGCACCGAGACGTCGCACCGGGCGCAGGCCATCTTCCGGCTGTAGAGGCGCTCCCCTCGACCCTCGATCGAGACCAGGACGACCCCGCCGGCGAGGTCGAGGGCTTTCTCCAAGTTCGTTCTCAGCCGGCCCTCCGCCCCCGCCCTCACCACGAGGCGATCCACCAACACGTCGATGCGATGCCCGCGACGGGGGTTCAGGGATATGGGCTCGTGCAGGTGGGCGGCCCGGCCGTCGATGCGGGCGCGCAGAAAGCCGGCCGCTCGCGCTGCGGCCAGCTGCTTCTTGTAGCCTCCCTTGCGTCCCCGGGCCACCGGGGCGGCGATGACCGCCACCGCCCCCCTGGCCTGGCGCAGCAGGCGTTCGGCGATCTGCTCGGCGTTCTGCGAGGCGATCGGATGGTCGCACCGGGGGCAATGGGCCCGTCCCAGGGTCGCGAAGAGCACCCTCAGGTGGTCATACACCTCGGTCACCGTCCCCACGGTGGAGCGGGGATGGGCAACCGTCGTCCTCTGCTCAATCGCAACCGCAGGGGAAAGACCACTCACCGACTCCACGTCGGGGCGCTCCATCTGTTCGAGGAACTGCCGCGCCCACGGGGAGAGGCTCTCGACGAAGCGCCGCTGCCCTTCAGCGTAGATCGTGTCGAACGCGAGGCTGCTCTTCCCCGACCCCGAGGGACCGGTGATCACGACCAGGCGGTTGCGGGGGATGTCGCAGTCAATCCCCTTCAGGTTGTGGACTCGCGCCCCCCGAATTGCGATGGACTCGTCCCTGGGAGCGTTCTTCATGGGTCGGCCAAAACAGCATTCTAACGGACTGCTCAGCGGCCGGTGTCGTTGCCCGTCGCCAACGGCCGTGCTATGTTGGGGGGCTTCGAGCCGGAGACTGGTTCCACGAACGAGGAGGGTGGATGCCCAAAAAGGCCGCCCGCGCGCCGGTCGCCGACCGGCGCTACCGGCAGGCGCTAGACCTCTTCGAGAAGGCGGTCAAGGCCTTCGGTCGGAAGGATTTCGACCGCGCAACAATACACCTGGATGCCCTGATCACGAGCCACGACGATCAACAAGATCTCGTGGAACGGGCCCGGGCCTATCTGGCGATGTGCGAGCGGGCGCGCGGGCGCAAGCCGGCCCGGCCCCGCACCTTCGAAGAGCTCCTGAATTACGGGGTCGTCCTCCACAACCGGGGCGAGTTCGCCCAGGCGGTGAAGTACATCCGCCAGGCCGTCGCCAAGCACCCGCGCAACGAGAACGCCCTGTACTGTCTCGCCGCGGCGCAGGCCCGCGCCGGTGAGGCCGGCCCGGCCCTGAAGGCCCTCCGCTCCGCCATCCACGCCAACCCCGCGAGCCGGGCCCAGGCACGACAGGATCCGGACTTCGAGCCCCTGCGCACCGAAGACGAGTTCCAGTCCCTCGTGGCGCCCACGCTGCCCTGAGCGCGGGACGCCACCCTGCGGTGTGGAGGTGACGCCGATGGAACCCGAACGTTTCCCGGAGAAGCTGGCCGCGCGGGCGGAGGAGCTTCGGAGCCAGCGCGAACGAAGGGTCGCCCGGCTGATGGAGGAGGGCGTCCTGGTCGACGACCCCTCCACGACGCAGGTGGGCGGGGAGGTCCAGGTCGCCGCCGGGGCCCGCTTGCGGCCGTTCACGATCCTCGAGGGCCGGACGGTGATTCGCGAGAGCGCGGAGGTCGGGCCGTTCGTCCACCTCGTCGACGTCGAGGTGGGAGCGGGGGCACGGATTCTCGACCACTGCCTCCTGCGAGAGTGCGTCGTCGAGGAAGACGCGAGCGTGGGGCCTTTCTCTCACGTCCGCCCGGGAAGCCATATCGGCCACGGCTCTCGAGTGGGCAACTTCGTCGAGCTCAAGAAGACCCAGCTCGGCGCGGGGGTGAAGGCCTCGCATCTGTCGTACCTCGGCGACGCTTCTGTGGGACCTGACGTCAACATCGGGGCGGGCACCATCACCTGCAATTACGACGGCGTGCACAAGCACCCAACCCGCATCGAGGCCGGGGCCTTCGTCGGGAGCGATGCCATTCTCGTGGCACCGGTGACGGTGGGAGAGGGTGCCTATGTGGCTGCCGGGAGCACGGTCACCGAGGATGTTCCGTCCGACGCCCTCGCTCTCGGCCGGGCCCGACAGGTTGTGAAACCCGGCTGGGCGGCGCGACGCCGGGCGGCTCTCCCAGACCGGCAGAAGAAGGGCTGAATCCCGCAATGCATCTCCGGCCCACTCCGGTCCGTTCCCTCACGGACCGTCATCTCGGCCGCACGCAGGGGGCCGTGCTCGATCCAAGGGGGCTACCGTGTGTGGCATCGTCGGCTACGTTGGCGGTCGTGATGCAGTTGCGCTGATCCTCGACGGACTGAGGCGCCTCGAGTATCGTGGCTACGATTCGGCCGGTGTCGCCGTCGTCAGCGGTGGCAGCCTGCAGCGTCGACGTGCCGCGGGCAAGCTGGAGCGTCTGGCCGCGAGCCTCGCCGATGAGCCCCTCGATGGCGACTGGGGGATCGGTCACACGCGCTGGGCGACCCACGGGCAACCGACCGAGGAGAATGCCCATCCCCACCAGGATTGCACGGGGCGGATCGTGGTCGTCCACAACGGAATCATCGAGAACCACCTCGAGCTCAAGGCGCGTCTCGCCGCCGCCGGTCACCGGTTCGTCACCCAGACCGACACCGAGGTCCTCGCCCACCTGATCGAATCGGAGTACGAGGGATCTCTGGAGCAGGCCGCGGCGAGGGCACTGCCGATGGTGCGCGGCGTCTATGCCCTCGTGTTGCTGCACCGAGACGAGCCGCAAACGCTCGTCGCGGCCCGCATGGGACCACCGCTCGTGGTCGGGCTAAGCGACGGAGAGCGGTTCGTCGCCTCGGACGTTCCCGCTCTTCTGCATCACACGCGTGACTTCCTCTTCCTCGAAGACGGCGACGTGGCGACGGTGAGACCGGATCGGGTCGAGGTGCGGACCCTCGCTGGAGCCACCGTGACCCGCTCACCGCAGCACGTGGCCTGGGATGCCGTGCAGGCCGAGAAGGGTGGTTACCGCCACTTCATGCTGAAGGAGATCCACGAGCAGCCCCGGAGCGTGCGGGACACCCTGGCCGGCAGATTCAGCCTGGAGGATGGCGAGGTGCTCCTCGAGGAGCTGGGGCCGGCCGCGGCCGGGCTCCTCGAGGCCTCACGCATCGTGCTCCTCGCCTGCGGGACCAGCTGGCACGCCGCCCTCGTGGGGAAGTTCCTCATCGAGGAGCTCGCGGGCCTGCCAGCCGAGGTGGACTACGGCAGCGAGTTCCGCTACCGAACACCGCTCGTCGGGCCGGGAACGGTCGTGGTGGCGATCAGCCAGAGCGGGGAGACGGCGGACACGCTCGCCGCCTTCAGGGAGGCGAAGTCTCGGGGGGCGCTACCGGTCGCCATCTGCAACGTCCGCGGCTCGATGCTCACCCGCGAGGCCGAAGGTTCCCTGCTCACCCACGCCGGACCCGAGATCGGTGTGGCGTCGACGAAGGCCTTCACTGCGCAGCTTGTCGCCCTCGCGCTGCTCGCCCTTCACCTGGGCCGCCTCCGCGGAAGGCTCTCTCCGGAGAAGTGCCGTGCCCACCTGTCCGAGCTCACCCGCATACCCCACCTGATGGAGCAAGCCTTGCACCGGGAGGATGCGATCGAGTCGCTCGCCGGAAGCCTGACCCGAGCCACCGACTATCTCTACCTCGGTCGTGGCGTGAACTACCCGATCGCCCTCGAGGGCGCGCTCAAGCTCAAGGAGATCTCCTACGCCCACGCCGAGGGCTATCCCGCCGGGGAGATGAAGCACGGACCGATCGCCCTCGTGGACGACACCCTGCCCGTGGTGGCGCTGTGTCCTGACGGTGGCGTCTACGAGAAGATGCTCTCCAACGTGCAGGAGGTGAAGGCTCGCGGTGGGCGGGTCATCGCGGTGGCGTCTTCGGAAGGCGGGGAGCTCGGCGCACTTCTCCAGGGGTCGGACGACATGATTCTCACCGTGCCCTCCTGTGCCGAGCTGTGGTCCCCGTTCCTCACCGTCCTGCCCCTCCAGATGCTGGCCTACCACGTGGCGCTACGGGCCGGTCGCGATGTCGACCAGCCGCGCAATCTCGCGAAGTCCGTCACCGTGGAGTAGTGACGGCCGCGTGACAGACACCTCCCCCACCCTGAGTAGCCTGAACCCCCGCCAGCGCGAGGCGGTGCTCGCGGTGGAGGGGCCGGTTCTCATCCTCGCGGGTGCGGGCAGCGGCAAGACCCGGGTCATCACCCATCGTATCGCCCACCTCGTCCTCGACCGCGGCGTGCCCTCCGAGAGCATCCTCGCCGTCACATTCACGAACAAGGCCGCGGAGGAGATGCGCTCCCGGGCCGAGACGCTCCTCGCGGGACGGCCACTGCGAAGCTGGATGTCGACCTTCCACAGTTTCTGCGTCCGGCTCCTGAGACGGGAGGCGGCGGCGGCGGGGCTCAGCCCGCGCTTCTTGATCTACGACGAGGCGGACCAGCTGGCCGCAGTGCGGGATGCGCTCCGGGCGCTGGATCTGTCGGAGAAGCTGCACCCGCCGCGGCGGCTGCTCTCCCGAATCTCCGCACGGAAGAACTCCGGCCGCGGGGACGAAGAGGATGACCCTTCGATCGCGGGGATCACCGCACGTGTGCAGGCACGCTACCGGGAGATCCTGGAGGCGGCGGGGGCCCTCGATTTCGACGATCTCCTCCTCCGGGCGGTCGCCCTTCTCGAGACCGATCCCGCGGTGCGGACGGCCTGGGGGCAGCGTTTTCCCTATCTCCTCGTCGACGAATACCAGGATACGAACGGCTCACAGTACAAGCTTGTGCGGCTGCTCGCCGGAGCGCATGGAAACCTCACCGTCGTAGGAGACGAGGACCAGTCGATCTACTCCTGGCGGGGCGCCGACATCTCCAACATCCTCGACTTCGAGCACGACTTCCCCGGGGCGAGGGTCTATCGGCTCGAGGAGAACTACCGCTCGAGCCAGGCCATTCTCGACGTGGCCTCCGCCCTCGTGGAGAGAAACGTCCGCCGCAAGGGGAAGCTCCTCAGGGCGGTCCGCGACGGCGGCGACCCCGTCCGGCTCCACGAGGCGGTGGACGAGTACGAGGAGGCGGCGTGGGTGGTGGGGAGGATCGCCGCCGATCGCCACGATGGCCGCTCGGCGATCCTCGTGCGAATGAACGCCCAGAGTCGGCTCTTCGAGGAGGCCCTCATGCGGGCCCGGCTGCCCTACCTCGTGCTGGGGGGGGTGGGCTTCTATGAGCGAAAAGAGGTGAAGGACCTCCTGTTCTACCTGCGGCTGGTCTCGAACCCGTCCGACTCGGTGGCCTTCCACCGCATCGTCAATGTCCCGCCTCGCGGAATCGGCGCACGCACGGTCGAGGCGATCGACCGGGCGGCGGTAGAGAGGGGCACGAGCCCATGGGAGGGGATGGTGGCGTTACTCGACGACGCTGCGCTGCCGTCGCGCGCTCTCGTCCCGCTGCGGCGCTTCCGCGAGATGGTGGAGGGCCTGCGTGAGGAGTCGGCGGTGCGGGGCCTGAAGCCGCTCCTGGAGCGCATTCTGGAGGTGACGGGCTACGCCGCCACCCTCGCCCGCGAGGACACCCAGGAGAGCCAGGATCGGCTGGAGAACCTCGCGGAGTTGCTCGCCGCCGCCGCCGACTACGAGGCTCGCGAGGAGACGCCGGTCCTGACCGGTTTCCTCGACCGGGCGGCGTTGGTGTCGGAGACGGATCAGCTGCGCGACGACGTGCCCGTCCTCTTGATGACGCTCCACTCCGCCAAGGGCCTGGAGTTCGAATCCGTATTCCTCGTCGGGCTCGAGGAGGGTCTCCTGCCCCACTCCAGGAGTCTCGGCAGCCCCGACGCGATGGAGGAAGAGCGGCGACTCTGCTACGTCGGGATGACTCGGGCCATGCAGCACCTGCATCTGAGCTGGGCCCGCAGCCGCCAGGTCTTCGGCCAGCGCAGGCTCTCGGAGCCCAGTCGGTTTCTCGAGGAGGTCCCGGGAGAACTTCTGAAGCGGTCCGGAGCCGGCTTCGGGGCCACACCGCGGCGCGGCCCGTGGGCCGATCAGTCGCGGGGAGATCGCCCGCGGCCCGTGCCGGCAGGGCCGGGTGGCGTGGCCCCGGACGTCGGGGCGCTCCGCCCCGGGGTCCGGGTGCGCCACCCCCTGTTCGGAGTCGGGACGGTCCTCCGCCGGGAGGGGGCCGGCGAGGATCTCAAGCTCACGGTCTCCTTCCCGGCGGTGGGGGCAAAGAAGCTCGTGGCCCGCTTCGCCGGTCTGGAGCTCGCGTAGGCTCGCCGACCGAGGGAGAGAGAGTCCCTCCGTTGTCAGCTTCTACCCAGGACGCGCAGGTCTTCTCGGACGATCTCGATTCGACCGCGTCCAGGGGAGAGGCTAGTCCTGAGCTTCTGGAGCTTCCGATACGCATCGGAAGACAGAACGGACTACTCCGGGAACGTCGCTCTGGGCGGCGTTCCCGGAGTGGTTTGGGGAGGGGGGTCGCTGAATGATCAGCCTCTCGGGTCCAGGCTGGCGACGACCCAGCGCGAGACGATGCGCATGCCGGGGGTCTCGCTCTCCAGCTCGTACCTGCGCAGGCCCATCACGTAGGGCTGAACCTGACCGTCGATGGTCAGATCGAGGTCCACGGTCTTCGAGATGACCTCGCCGTTCAGCGTCTCGAGATCGTCGAGCATGCCCACGGAGAGCTGGCTGTTTCGCTTCTCGGCGTCCACCTCGCTCTTGGCGTCGGCGACCTGGTCCCTCAGCTCTTTGTTCTTCTCGTTGAACGCCTCGTACGTGTCGGCGATCTCCTGAAGGCTCTTGGGAATGTCCTTCTCGTCCTTCAGGAGCTCCTTGACGCGCTCGAGCTTCGGGTAGATCTCGAGATCATTCCCCCATGTCCGGTATTCCCTCAGGTTCTCCCCGAGCGCCGCCTCCAGCTCCTCGTGTTTCGCCACCAGGTCTGGTAGCGTGGCTGGGCCCCGGGTCTCCGGGCCCACCGAGACAATCTTCCAGGCATCGACTTTCTTGTCGAAACGGACGGCGGCGAAGCTGCTGAGGGTGGCGGTGTCGTCGGCGTTTAGGGCGGTGAAGTACCGGTTCACCACGCCGGACTCCCCGCCGCCGCAGGCCATCGCCGCGACCGCCAGGCCCAGCGCCACCGCAAGTGCTGTTGCGCGCTCCCTCATGGATCCTCCTTGGACGCCTCGGGGGTCCCACCCGTCGGTGGCGGGCTGCCCGGGCTCTCGTCGTCGTCCTCCCGTTCCGCCAGGCGGGCGACCGAGACCAGATGGTCACCCTCCTCGAGCTGGATCAAGCGGACGCCTTGGGTGTTTCGGCCGATGATCGAGATATCCGCCGTGTTCAGCCGGATGATCATACCCTTTTCGGTGATCAGCATCACCTGTTCTTCGCGGCGCAGGAAATTCACCCCCACCACCGGCCCGTTTCGTTTGGATGTCTTGATGTTGATGAGACCCTTGCCGCCACGGCTCTGCAGGCGGTACTCCCCGAGCGGGGTGCGCTTCCCGAAGCCGTGCCGGGTCACGGTGAGGACGGTTCCCCCGGGGCGCACGATCTCGAGGGACACCGCCGCGTCGGCTTTTGCGAGGTCAATGCCCTTGACCCCGTAGGTCGTGCGTCCCATCGGCCGCGCGTCGGTCTCCCGGAAGTGGATGGCCAGACCGCGCTCGGTCCCGATCAGGAGCTCGTCCTCGCCGGAGGTGACCGCGGCCCCGATCACGGTGTCCCCCTCCTCGATGGACAGAGCGATGATCCCCGAGGGCCGGGGCTTGGAGTAGGCCTCGAGCTTCGTCTTCTTGACGATCCCGCGCCGGGTGGCCAGGAGGATGTGCCCGCCCGCCGAGAAGTCCCGGACCGAGCAGACCGCGGCGATCTTCTCCCCCGACTGCAGTGAAACCAGGTTCACCAGGGCCTTGCCCTTGCCCTGGCGGGCGACCTCCGGGATGGCGTGGACCTTCAGCCAGTAGACGCGCCCCCGGTCCGTGAAGATCAGGAGGTAGGAGTGGGTCGACGCGATGAAGAGATCGGTGACGAAGTCCTCGTCCCGCGTCTTCATGCCGACGCGCCCGCGGCCCCCGCGCTTCTGGGCCCGGTAGCCGGTCAGGGATGTCCGTTTGACGTACCCGCTGTGGGTGATGGAGATGGCCACGTCCTCGTCGGCAATCAGGTCCTCGATGGCGATCTCGTTCACCGCCTCGACGATCTCCGTCCGGCGAGCGTTGCCGTGGGCCTCGCGCAGCTCGCCCAGCTCGTCGGTGATGACGCCGTCGATGCGGCGGGGCGAGGCGAGAATGTCCTTGAGGTCGGCAATCCGCTCCTTGAGCGCAGCCAGCTCGTCGACGATCTTCTGCCGCTCGAGCCCGGTCAGCCGCTGCAGCTGCAGCTTGAGGATCTCCTCGGCCTGGATGTCGGTCAGGTCGAACCGTCCCACCAGACCCACCTTCGCCTCGTCCGGCGTCTTGGAGGCCCGGATGAGGGCGATCACCTCATCGAGGTGGTCGAGGGCCACCACGTAGCCCTCGAGGACATGGGCGCGGGCTTCCGCCTTCCGCAGCTCGAAGGCGGTCCGTCGACGCACCACCCCGCGCCGGAAATCCAGGAAGAGCTCGCAGGCGTCGAGCAGGCTCAGGACCCGAGGGCGTTGGTCCACGATCGCCAGGAAGATGACGCCGAAAGAGTCCTGGAGCGGAGTGTGCTTGTAGAGATTGTTGAGGACGACCTGCGCGGGCTCTCCTCGCTTCACGTCCACCACGATGCGCATGCCCTGCCGGCCGCTCTCGTCGCGCACGTCGGCGATGCCCCGGACCCGGTCCTCACGCGCGAGGTCGGCGATCTTCTCGATCAGCCGGGCCTTGTTGACCTGGTAGGGGATCTCGGTGACGACGATCGACTCCCGGTCCCCCTTCCGCAGCTCGATCTCCGCCCGTGCCCGTATCACGACGGTTCCCCGTCCATCCCGGTACGCCCGCCGGACACCCTCGCGCCCCAGGATGAACCCGCCGGTTGGGAAGTCGGGGCCGGGGACGCGTTCGATCAGGCCTTCCAGGCGCTCGTCCGGGGTGAGGTCCGTGCTCTCGAGCAGGAAGACGAGCCCGTCGACGATCTCCTGGAGGTTGTGGGGGGGAATGTTCGTGGCCATCCCGACTGCGATCCCCGCCGCGCCGTTGACGAGCAGATTGGGGAGCACGGTGGGGAGCACGGACGGCTCGACGGAGCTGTCATCGTAGGTGGGCCGGAAGTCGACGGTATCCCGCTCGATGTCCTCCATCATCGAGGCCCCGAGGCGCGTCAGCCGGGCCTCGGTGTACCGCTGGGCCGCCGGAGGATCGCCGTCGATGGAGCCGAAGTTGCCCTGCCCATCGACGAGCACCGCCCGCATGTTGAAGGGTTGCGCCATGCGCACCAGGGTGTCGTAGATCGCCTGGTCTCCGTGCGGGTGGTAGTTGCCCATCACCTCGCCGACGATCTTCGCGCTCTTGCGGTAGGGTCGGCCCGGCTGCAGGCCCATCTGCTGCATGCCGTAGAGGACGCGCCGGTTGGCTGGCTTGAGGCCATCGCGAACGTCCGGCAGGGCGCGACCGATGATGACCGACATGGCGTAGTCCATGTAGGACTGACGCATCTCATCGGCGATGTTCGCGGGCGTGCGCCTGATCGGCGTGCTTTCGGCTTCCATGGGCTCGGGGCTCAGATATCCAGGTTCCTCACGTTGAGGGCGTTCTCCTCGATGAACTGCCGGCGGGGCTCCACGGCATCACCCATGAGTGTGGTGAAGATGTTCTCCGCAACCTCGTCGTCCTCCAGGCGCACCTGCAGAAGCGTCCGCGTCGCGGGATCCATCGTCGTCTCCCAGAGCTCATCCGCATTCATCTCACCCAACCCCTTGTACCGTGAGATGGCGATTCCCCTCTTGCCTTCGGCGAGGATGTGCTCGACCAGGGCCTCCCGAGACGGGACGGTCGTCTCGCCTCCGTCGACGACGGTGAGTGGTGGCTGGTCGAGCTCGCGGATCTCTTCATAGGCGGCGTAGAGGGCCCGGTACTCCGCGGAGCCGACGAACTCGTCTCCCACCCGGACCTCGCGGACGTGACCGTTCCCCCCCAGGGCGAGGACGATCTCGAGGACGCCGTGCTCGTCATCGCGCTCCAGCAGCACGTCAACCCCGCGCTCCCGAAGCGGCTTGATCAGCGCGAGGAGGCGATCCTTGTCCGAGAAGCTCTCGGGATCCCGGATGCGGTCGCGCAGAAGTCGCTCGGTGAGGTCACGTGGGACGCCCCGGCGGCCGATGCGATCGAGGAGCTTTCCAACCGTGACCATCTTGCCCACGAGGTGGGCCAGCTTCAGGCCCTCGAACTCCTGCCCGGAGGCCAGCCGGACGCGGCGGTTCTGGGCCGCGCGTTCGAGCAGAAACGCGTCCAGAGACGGCTCGTCCTTGAGATAGGTCTGGCTCTTCCCGTGCTTGACCTTGTAGAGAGGAGGCTGCGCGATGTAGAGATGACCGCGCTCGATGAGCTCCTTCATCTGGCGGAAGAAGAACGTGAGAAGGAGCGTTCGGATGTGGCTGCCGTCGACGTCGGCATCGCACATGATGATGATCCGGTTGTACCGGAGCTTGCTGACGTCGAAGTCGGCGGCACCGACACCGGTGCCCAGGGCGGTGATGATGTTCCGGATCTCCTCGGAGGCGAGTGTCTTGTCGAGGCGGGCCTTCTCGACGTTGAGAATCTTGCCCCGCAGCGGCAGGACCGCCTGCACGGTGCGGTCGCGGCCCTGCTTGGCCGAGCCCCCGGCCGAGTCTCCCTCCACCAGGAAGAGCTCGGTCTTCTCCGGGTTTCGCTCCTGGCACTCCGCGAGCTTTCCGGGGAGACCCGCGCCGTCGAGGGCGCCCTTGCGGCGCGTGAGGTCGCGTGCCTTGCGCGCGGCCTCGCGCGCGCGCGCGGCATCGAGGATCTTCCCCGCGATGCGTTTGGCCTGGGATGGGTTCTCCTCGAGGAAACCGGAGAGGTGTTCGTTGACGAGGCTCTCGACGATCCCCTTCACCTCGGAGTTGCCCAGCTTCCCCTTCGTCTGTCCCTCGAACTGCGGGTTGGGGACCTTGACGCTGACGACCGCGCAGAGGCCTTCGCGGGTGTCCTCCCCGTCGAAGCCCGCGCTCCCCTCCTTGACCAGCCCGGAGGAAAGCGCATAGGCGTTGAGACTCCGGGTCAGCGCCCCCCGGAAGCCGGCCACGTGGGTGCCGCCATCGTGGGTGTTGATGTTGTTGGCGTAGCAGTGGATGTTCTCGGCATAGCCGTCGTTCCACTGCATCGCGATGTCGACGATGACGCCCTCGCGAACCCCTCCGATGACTATCGGCCCGGAGGGAAAGACCGCCTTGTTTCGGTTGAGGTGCTCGACGAAGGACGCGATGCCTCCCTCGTACTGGAAGCGGTGCTCCTTGTTGTCCCGCTCATCGGCGAGGGTGATGAGAATCCCGCGGTTGAGGAAGCTCAGCTCCCGGAGACGCTGGGAGAGCGTGTCGAAGCTGAAGTCCGTGGTCTCGAAGATCTGCTGATCGGGCTTGAAGGTGATCTTCGTGCCCCGGCGGTCCGTGACGCCGGTGTTCTCGAGCGCGGTCAGGGGAACGCCGCGGCCATACGACTGCCGGTAGACACGCCCATCACGCAGAATCTCGAGCTCCAGGCTCTCCGAGAGCGCGTTGACGACGGAGACGCCCACGCCATGCAGGCCCCCGGAGACCTGGTACACCTTCTTGTCGAACTTGCCCCCGGCGTGCAACTTGGTCATGACGACCTCGGCCGCGTCCAGATCGGGGTACGTCGGGTGGGGGCCGACCGGGATGCCCCGGCCGTCGTCGATCACGGTGACGGAGTTGTCGATGTGGATGGTGACGTTCACCTCGGAGCAGAAGCCAGCGAGGGCCTCGTCAACCGCATTGTCCACGACCTCGTACACGAGGTGATGCAGGCCGGCCTCTCCGGTCGAGCCGATGTACATCGCGGGCCGTACACGGACCGCTTCGAGGCCCTCGAGGACTCGGATGGACGCGGCTCCGTAGTCGGGCTCTGGTGTGCTGGCGTCGTCGCGCGTGATCTCGTTCATGGAGCGCTGATCTCCCGGTGGCTCAGGCACGCTGCACCTTGCCGTCGGAAACGTGAAAGAGCTGACCCCGTGAGCGGAGGCTCTCCGCCCAGACGGGGTGAGCGCTGGTCACCAGGGCCTGCGTCCGTCCGGCGGCCGCCTGGCACAGTGCATGGGTTCGGTCCTGATCCAGCTCCGAATCCAGATCATCGAGGAGGGCGATGGCGTTCCGACCCGTCTCCTCCCGGTAGACCTCGAGATTGGCAAGGACGAGGGCCAGGAGAAGGCTTCGGGCCTGGCCAGACGAGGCTTCGAGAGCTGCGTCACGGCCGTTCAGGAGCAGCTCGACCGCATCACGGTGCGGTCCCGCGAGGCTCCGCCCGACGGCTCGCTCGCGTCGCTGCAGGGACTGGATCTCGCCAGCGAGCTGTGACCGCGCGTCAGCCTCAGCTGCCACTCTCGCTGGCCGTGTGAGCACCTCATACTCCTCCCCGGCCGGCGCGAAACCACGCTGGAGCATGGCGCTCAGCCGAGCAGCGTACTCCGCCCGCCGAAGACGCAGCCTCGCGCCCAGCTCCAGGAATCTCTCTGTCCACACGGGAAGGTCGCGAGCGCCTTCCTGCAGGGCCGCATTTCGCTGGCTGAGGACCCGCTCAAAGGCCCGGACATCGGTTCGGTATGCCGGCCATAGCGCTCCAGCCGAACGGTCGAGGAACTGCCGACGCTCGCGCATCGGACCGCGGATGACCCGAAGCCGATCCGTCGAGTAGACGACGGCCTCCAGACGCCCCTGATACTCGCGAGGGCTCACCTGCTGGCCATCCACCCGAAACTCCCGCCGCCCTGGCTGGACTCGCACCTCCAGCGCGCTGAAGTGACCTTCCTTCCCCGCTTCCGCGCGAGCGTGCAGCATGGGGGCCCCACGACGGATCGCGGACCGCGAGTTCTCCGTCCGGAAGGACCGCCCTCGGGCGACAAAGCCCACCGCTTCGAGGAGCGATGTCTTTCCCTGGGCATTGTGCCCACAGAAGATGTTGAGGCCCGGATGGAGCTCGACCGACGCTTCATTGATGTTGCGCAGATCCTTGATGCCAAGGTGCCTCACCCAGACCAGACCCGGCCCCTGGCTGACGGCGCCAGGAGCCGCATCCCGGCCCGCGTATTGAAGGCTGTTCAGCACGCTGATCTAGAACCGCATGGGCATGACGACGTAGCGGTAGTTCTCCTGGTCGTCGCCGGCCGGCCGGAGAAGCCCCTGGCTCTCCGCGTCCTGAAGCTCCAGGACGATCTCTTCACCCCCGACCGCAGACAGGAACTCCAGCAGATACTGTGCGTTGAAGCCGATCTCCAGTCCCTCTCCCTCGTACTCGATCGGCAAAGACTCCTTCGCCTCTCCCAGCTCGGGAGACGAGGCGCTCAGCTCGAGGCGCCCATCCGCAACCGCAACCTTGATGGCGCGGTTACGCTCGGACGAGAGCAGGCTAACGCGGCGAATGGCGCTCTGGAAGGCCTCCCGCCCAAGGGTCAGCTTCTTGTCTCCCGTGACGGTGATGACCTTCTCGTACGCCGGGAACTGTGCCTCAACGAGCTTGGAGGCCAGGGTCCGGCCGCCCGCGGTGAAGATCAAGTGCCCTTCGGTCCGCTGGAAGCCGACGGTCTCCTCTCCCTCGATCAGCCGACCGAGCTCGGCAATGGCCTTGCGGGGAACCAGAACCTTGATCGTCTCGGTGACTTTCTGAGTGCTGCTCGCCTTCGCGTAGGCCAGCCGGTGACCGTCGGTCGCCACCATGGCTGCCTGATCCTGCTCCAGGACCAGCAGGGCCCCCGCCAGGTAGTACCGGGCGTCCTCTGCGGTGATGGCAAAGCCCGTGCGCTGGATGAGACCCCGCAGCACCTCGGCCGGGATCTGGAGTTCCTTGCCTCCCTTTCCATCCGGCAGCGTCGGGAAGTCCTCGCGGGGCAGGCCCGCCATCCTGAACGTGACCCGCTCACACTCGATCGTCGCCCAGGCGTCAGGCTGGACCTCGAGGCGGACGTCGCTTTCCGGCAGCGAGCGCACGATCTCGTAGAGCTTCTTGGCGGCCAGGGTCACCGCACCTTCCTTGACCACCTGAGCCCCACACCCGCACCGCAGGGAGACATCGAGATCCGTGGCCGAGACGCGGAGCCCGTCCGCCCGCCCCTCCACCAGAACGTTGGAGAGAACTGGAATCGAGTTCTTTCGCTCGACGATTCCCTGTACCAGGTGAAGCTCCTTCACGAGGTCGTTTCGGCGTACGAGGATTTCCATGGTCGGTTTCCCCTATCTCTTTAGCTGTCGATAGGACTGGACTCTAATAAGAGTAGAGAGGTGATGAGAAGAGTGTGAAGACTCGGACAAAGCACTGACCACCCGTGGGTTGAGGTGTTGACCGATCTGTGGATGGCAGAGCGGCCGAAGGCGCATCGCTGCGGATCGCGCCGCGACCGCCGCGTCCGACGACGGCGGGTGTGGATCCTGCTGTGGGAAAGGGGCCAAGCTCATCGGAAGGCTTGGATAAAGCTGTTGATGAGCCTGTCGAACTCCGGGTCCTGCTTCCGGAGATCGTCGATCTTGCGGACGGAGTGGATGACCGTGGAGTGATGCTTGCCCCCGAAATCCTTGCCTATCTCGGGCAGGGACGCCGCGGTCAGCGTCTTTGTGAGGTACATCGCGATCTGGCGGGGCACCGCGACGGACTTGGAGTTGTTCTTGGCCTTGAGGTCGCTGATCTTCAGGCTGTAGTGATCGGCCACGAACTTCTGGATCATCTCGATGGTGACGGGCCGGTCCTCGCTGTGGAGGAGGTCCCGGAGCGTGTCGTGAGCCAGGGCCAGGTCGATATCACGCCCGGTGAGGCTGGCGTAGGCGATGAGTCGGATGAGGCTACCCTCGAGCTCGCGGATGTTCGTGCGGACCTTGCTGGCGATGAAGAGGGCGACGTTCTCGGGGATCTCCACGCGCTCGGCCTCGGCCTTCTTGCGCAGGATCGCAACCTTGGTCTCGATGTCCGGGGGCTGGATGTCGGCGATGAGGCCCCACTCGAAGCGGCTGTGGAGACGCTCCTCGAGGGTCGGGATCTGGCGCGGAGGGCAGTCGCAGCTGATGACGATCTGTTTCTGGGAGTCGTGGAGCGCGTTGAAGATGTGGAAGAACTCCTCCTGTGTGCGGTCCTTGCCGGCTATGAACTGAATGTCGTCGATGAGAAGGACGTCGATCGAGCGGTACTTCTGGCGGAATGCCGGGAGGCGGTCGAACCGGATGGCGTTGATCATCTCGTTGATGAAGCGATCGGTCGAGATGTAGAGGATGTTGAGCTTCTTCTGCCGGGCGAGGATGTAGTGACCGATGGCGTGCATGAGGTGGGTCTTGCCGAGACCCACGCCGCCGTAGATGAACAGGGGGTTGTAGGACTTGGATGGAATCTCGGCGACCGCGCGTGCGGCGGCGTGGGCAAACTGGTTGGAGGAGCCCACGACGAAGCTCTCGAAGGTGTACTTGGGGTTCAGGTGGCAGGCCTCGGGCTCGGCGGTCGCTCCGGTGGCCGTCGAGGGAGGCTCGGACAGCTCCTCGAAAGCCACCTCCAGCTCGGGCCGCCCCACCTCGGTGAGGGCTTCAGCCAGGACACCCTGGTAGTTCTTGGAGAGCCACTCGCGGAACTGGGCATTGGGCACGGCGACGCGGAGGCAGGAGGCGTCGAGAGACACGTAGGACGTGGGCCGAAACCAGGTCGCGAAGCTGTGGCGGTTGACCTTGCCCTCCACGCGCGCCAGGATCTGATCCCAGAGATCTGCCGACATCGACCCTTACTCACCGCCGGGGCTGGCACCCCGCCGCGAGCTGTAACTCCTTTATTAACAATACCCTACAGACGCACGAAAACAGGGAGAGACATCAGTCTCCGCCGGCAGCTCTTTTACACAGAGATTTCAACAGTTGTGGAAAAGCGGGGCCGGGAGTCATGGAAGGCTCTACGTTGTTGGCTGTTCGTAACCTTGTAACACTAGCACAGAGAGAACGGCGCGTACAAGGTGTGGCGGGTCATCGGCTTTGACAGGAAGCCGTGCCTTCCAGTACCCTACGAGATTCGTCCGGGCGAGAGCCCTGCCACGGGACCGGGACGAGACTCGAGAGAGAGGATCAGCAATGAAGAGGACGTTTCAGCCCAGGAACCGGAAGCGGAAGCGCACCCATGGGTTCCTGGTTCGGATGCGAACCAAGGGTGGTCGGCTGGTTCTGAAGCGGCGGCGACAGAAAGGTCGCAAGCGACTGGCGGGCTGACTTGGGACGCGGGGCGGGGGCATGGTCCTGGGGTTCGCGCGTGAGCGGCGCCTGCGGGTCCGCGGCGACTTCGACCGGGTCTTTCGGAGAGGCCAGCGCCTCGGAGGGCGGCTGTTCACGGTGATCGCCCTGCCGAACGGGCGGCCGGACCACCGCCTGGGCATTGCCGCGAGTCGAAAGTTGGGAGGCGCCGTCGTCCGGAACCGGGCCCGGCGGCTTGTGCGTGAGAGCTTCCGCCGCCTCGAGCCCGCGGGTGGCGAAGGCTTCGATCTCGTCATCGTGGCCGGGATGGATCTGGCGGGCTGCACACAGGTCGAGGTAGATCGTGAGTTCAGAGAACGCCTCCGGCGCCTCAATCGAGGCGGTGGGGCTCGGCGCTCGGCTGCTGCTACTGCTGGTTGAAGGCTATCGCTTGCTGCTGTCCCCGCTGCTGGGTGGACACTGCCGGTTCTGGCCGAGCTGTAGCGCCTACGCCGGCGAGGCCATCGAGCGTCATGGAGCGCTGCGCGGAGGCGAGCTCGCCGTCCGCCGCCTTCTTCGCTGTCATCCTTTCAGTCCCGGGGGGGTTGACCCCGTCCCCTAGAGCCTTTTCATGGAAGAACGTCGTCTCCTTCTCGCCGTCGCCCTCTCGCTCCTCATCCTGACCGGCTACAGTCTGCTTTTCGGGCCCCGTGCCCGCCCGCCCGCGGAACCGGCGCCCTCACCCGGCAGCGCAGAACCCCTCGCGGGCACCCCGGCCCCAGACACAGCACCGCCAGTCGCGCCGCCTCCGGAGGCCCCGGAGGTCCCGGCCAGCGCCCCGCCGGTCGTGTCGGTTCCGACGCTGGCGGCGGAGCGTGAGCAACGAGTGGAGGTGGTGGCCGACGAGTACACGATCGCCTTCAGCAACCGTGGCGCCCGCCTTCTCTCATGGACGCTGGCCGACTACCCCGATGCCCAGGGCCGCCCGGAGGAGATGGTCCCCGCGGTGACGCCGGGCATGCGGCCACTGGACATCGTGACCGGGGACCCGGCGGTGGACGAGCAACTGGAGGCGGCCCTCTTCCTGCCGTCGACAGACACGCTGCGGGTGCGCGGCGGGACTCCGCGGACGTTGAGCTTCCAGTACGCGGACGGCCAGATCCAGGCGGAGAAGGCCCTGACGTTCCAGGACGACGGCCTCATCTCCGTGTCGGTGTCGGTGTCGTCGAACGGTCAGCCGATCCCGCGGCGTGTGGTGTGGGGTCCCGGCCTGGGCAACCCGTCCGCCGAGGAGAGGGACGTCCGGGGCTTCAAGGAACCGGAGGGCGTCGCTCTCGTCGAGGGGAGCGTCGAGCGGTTCGCTCCGGCCAAGCTGGGCCCGGTGGGACGGGAGGTGTCGGCAGCTCGGTGGGTGGGCCTCGAGAGTCGCTATTTCGTAGCGTTGTTCATTCCTTCTGAGGGACTGGCGTCGGGGGAGATCCAGCCGGTGACACTGCCGGCGGGTCGGGAGGAGGAAGCCACCGTCGCCGCCGCCGCCGCGATCGATGTCACCGGGGATCGTCCGGTCTTCCTCTATGTCGGCGCCAAGGATCACCAGCAGCTGAAGGGGCTGGGATACGGCCTGGAGCGGGTGGTCCCGGTTGGGGACTGGATCGGACCGATCGTCGTGCCGCTGTTGCGCCTGCTGAGGTGGGTGCACGGCCGGGTGGGCAACTGGGGTTGGGCGATCGTCATCCTGACCATCCTCATCAACATGGTGATGGCCCCGCTGCGGCACTACAGCATCGCCAACGGCATGAAGATGGCGAAGATGTCGCCCGAGATGAAGGTCATCCAGGAGCGGTACCGCAAGGTCCCGATGATGGATCCCCGGCGGCAGAAGATGCAGGAGGAGATGGGGGCGCTCTACGCCAAGCACGGCATGAGCATGGGAACGCAGATGCTCGTGGGCTGTCTCCCCCTCCTGCTGACAATGCCGTTCCTCTTCGCGTTCTATCGGGTTCTCATGATCTCGGTGGAGCTGCGGGGGGCGCCGTTTCTCTGGATCCCGGACCTGTCGCACAAGGACCCCTACTACATCACCCCGCTGCTCATGGGCGTGTCGATGTACACGATGCAGAGGCTGACGCCCACGACCATGGATCCCGCCCAGCAGCGGATCATGATGCTCATGCCGCTCATGCTCACGGGGATGTTTCTCTGGGCCCCGGCGGGTCTGAACCTCTACTGGCTCACCGCCAACCTCTGGTCCTTGCTGCAGCAGGCGGTGGAGATGCGCCTTCTGCGGCCCAAGGAGCCGGTGCCGGTGCCGACGAAGGGGGGACGCCGAAAGCGATGAAGGACCGTGTCTTCAGCGGCCCGGACGTGCCCACCGCGCTGGCCGAGGCGGCGGCGGCGCTCGGCCAGCCCGAGACCGAGCTGCGCTACGTTGTCCTCGATGCGGGGTCGGTGGGGGGCCGGGGGCTCCAGCCCACGCCGGCGCGGGTGGCGGTTCTCCTCGAAGACCAGCCGCCGGCGGGGGCGGACCGACCGGAGCCCTGGTCCCCACCGCCGGATGCCCGGGCCGGGATCCGGGGGACGGTGCGCGCGGTGGCCGAGGCGGCGGGGATCGACGTCTCCGCCGAGATTGCCGAGGGCGAGGAGCGTGTCGTGGTGCACCTCCGGGGTCCGGACCACGCGTTCTTCTTCGGGCGTGAGGGTCGGGGCGACGTGCTGAGGGCCACCGAGCATCTCCTGCAGCGGAGCTACGGGGCGGAGTTCCTGCCGCGGCCGCTACGGGTGGAGTGTGAGGGTTTTCAGGAGCGGCGCGACCGAGCGCTGGCCGAGGAGGCCCGGGACCTGGCGCGGGCCGTCCTGGCGGACGGCCAGGCGAGAACGACGGAGCCGCTCAATGCGTACGAGCGGCGCGTGGTGCACGTCGCGCTGAACCACGAGCCTGGCGTCACGACCTACAGCGTGGGTGAGGGGGCCGCCCGGCGGGTGACGGTGGCCCCGGCGGAAGAAAAACCCCCGCTCGTGGCCGAGGCGGGGGAGGACCCCCCGTCGACGTAGTGGTCTCACCGGGCGCGACGAGCCCCCACCGGGCACCCCTCGAGGCCCTGGGGTTGCCGACAGAGGCGGTGGGTCGCCTGACGGCCTACCTGGACACGCTGGCCGAGTGGGGCCGCCGGGTCAACCTCACCGGGGCGCGGACTCCGACCGAACGCGTGACGCGGCTCATCGCGCGCGTCCTCCCCGCCGCCGGGGTTCCGCCGTCGGGGTCGTTGCTCGACGTCGGCTCGGGAAATGGCTCTCCCGGTCTGGTGATCGCGCTCCTCCGCGAAGATCTCCACGTGACGCTGCTGGAGCCCCGCACCCGCCGCTGGGCCTTCCTTCGCGAGGCGGCCCGGCGGGCGGGTCGGGCCGACATCCGCGTCGTGCGGGCGCGCCATGACACGTACCCCGGCCCACCGGCGCGGACGGTGATGCTGCGGGCCCTGGTCGTGCCCCTTCCGGAGCTGGCGCCGCTCGTGGAGACCGACGGCCTCTTGGTCGTCCTCGGTCGCCGGCCCGGACTCGCGGGCCCGTTCGAGCCGGAGGTGCCGATGGACCCCAGCCGCGAGGATCTGCACATCTTCCGCCGCTCTCCCGGGGAGAGTGTTTCACGGGAAACTTGACGGTGAAACAACACCCACGAGAGGATGGAGGGGTGCCCGCAAGGCTGCCGGGAGTGTCGCCGTTCGAGGAGGGCCTCCTGTTTGGACTCCTGGTCGGCGAGGGGCACTTTGGTGGGGACGGGCGTCAGCCGCAGGTGACGCTGCGGATGCACGTCCGGCACGAGCATCTCTTTCGATGGCTCGAGACAGCATTTCCCGGGGGGCGTCTCTACGGGCCCTACCGGCACGGCGGACGGGAGTACTTCCAGTGGATGGTGCGTGGTCCCTTTCTGCGGGAAGGGCTGGTGCCGTTTCTTGCGGCGCACCGTGGGCACATGGACGCACATGTGGCGAAGCGGTTCGACGACATGTGCGCACGGTACGGGCTGGAGGGAGGAGCGTCGAATACGGTCGGCCGCGGCGGAGAGCCGGGCGACCAGGGGCCGTGAGAGCGTCGGGGAGTCATCCGGCGAGACGAGGGCCGGCGGCCACGGTGGCGCGGTTGGCCTGTGCTATCCTCGCGGCTCCCTGGGACGGGGACCAGAGACCCTTGGGACGTATCATCGCCATCGCCAACCAGAAAGGCGGGGTCGGCAAGACCACCACCGCGGTCAACCTCGCGGCGAGCCTCGCCGCCGCGGAACGGCGCGTCCTGGCGGTGGACGCCGACCCCCAGGGGAACCTCACATCCGGCCTTGGCCGCAAGACGAGGGAGAGTCGCCCCAGCCTCTACGAGGCACTCATCGAGCAGAGACCGCTCGATGGACTCATGGTGACGACCGACCTCGAACACCTGACCCTCGTGCCCTCGGACCGCAACCTGACCGGCGCCGAGGTCGAGTTGGTGCCCCTGCTCGCGCGCGAGTTCCGACTTCGGGAGGCGCTGGCCCCGGTCGCCGGGCAATACGATTACGTCCTCATCGACTGCCCGCCGAGCCTGGGGTTGCTCACCGTGAACGCCCTCGCTGCCGCGGACAGCGTGCTGATACCCCTTCAGTGCGAGTACTACGCTCTCGAGGGTGTCTCGGAGCTCACCGCGACGCTCGAGCGGGTGAAGCGGGCCCTGAACCCGAACCTCGAGGTCGAGGGCGTCCTACTGACGATGGTCGATGAGCGGACGAACCTGACGCAGCAAGTCATCTCGGAGATCCGCGGGCACTTCCGTGAGCAGGTCTTCGAGACCCAGGTCCCCCGGAGCATCCGGCTGGCCGAAGCCCCGAGCTTCGGGAAGCCGGCGATCCTCTACGACATCCGCTCCAAGGGAGCGGAGGCCTATCTCGAGCTGGCCCAGGAGCTGCTGTCGCAGGGCCAGCTCGCCTTGTTCACGCCGTGAGCGCGAGCTCCAAGAGAAGAGCGCTCGGGAAGGGCCTCTCGGCCCTCCTGCCCGAACCGAAGCCGTCGGTGGCGGCGCCGACCCAGGACGAGGTGGCCGTCGAGCGGCTCGAGCCGAACCCCCATCAGCCGCGCGCCGGCCTCGATCCCGGGCGCCTGAGCGAGCTTGCCGCTTCGATCCGGCAGACCGGCGTCGTGCAGCCCATCCTCGTGCGCCCGCGGGGTGATCGATTCCAGATCGTCGCCGGGGAGCGGCGCTGGCGCGCGGCCCGGGAGGCGGGGCTCCCCACCGTCCCCGTCACCGTTCGTGACGTGCCCGATGCCCAGCTCCTGGAATTGGCGCTCGTCGAGAACATCCAGCGCCAGGAGCTCACCCCCCTCGAGGAGGCGCAGGCCTTCCAGAAGCTCGCCACGGATTTCCGGCTCACGCAGGAGGAGATCGCACGCCGCGTCGGGCGCGAACGCTCGACCGTGGCCAACACGCTGCGGTTGCTGCGGCTCCCCCGCGAGCTCCGTGAGCTCGTCGGGGCCGGACGTCTGGATGCGGGTCACGCACGGGCGCTCCTTGCCCTCGGTCGCGCCGACGAGCAGCTGGCGCTCGGACGGGAGGCCGCGCGCCGGGGCCTCTCCGTGCGTGAGGTGGAGCGCCGGGTGGCTCAAGCACGGGCCCCGCGCAAACAGACCACTGCCCCGCGCAAGGATGCAAACACGCGAGCCGCCGAGCAGCGGCTGCGGACGGCACTCGGCTCGCGCGTGGAGGTCAAGCGCAAGGGTCGAGGCGGGACACTGCGCATCGCCTTCTCGAGCGAGGCTGAGCTGCAGCGGCTCTTCGAGCTGCTGCTGCGGGCCGGGCGCGGCCGCTGAGGCATGCTAGGCTTCGTGAAATGCTGAAGATCAAGGGAGCGGACGACCTCAACGGCTTCCTCG
>JAJDNV010000066.1 GCA_022340545.1 Acidobacteriota bacterium
GAGCAGCTCCCTCATGAAGCTCTCGGCCTTCGTGGGGTTCATGGTCTCGCTCTGCCCGGCCCAGACGAGCTTGTCGGCCTTGATGTCGTAGAGCAGGGTCTGGACACCCACGAGGGTGTCGGTGCGGATGTCCGTGCCTCCGCCCCAGCCCCAGCCCCAGCCGCCCCAGCCCGGGCCGTAGAAGCCCCGGCCGTACATGGAGGGGGTGCCGGTGATCCGCTGGGATTCGCCCGTCACCTGAACGACGAGGGCGTAGCTGGCCCCGGACTTCTGGATATAGGGCTTGGCCGCCTCGGCGTCCCGGGACATGCTCTCCGGAATGACGCTGTAGGCGGCGATGCCCTCGAGACCGACCTCGTCGAGCTCGTTGATCAGGGCGGCCTCGAACCCGTGCCGCTTCGCGGTGTTCCCGCTGACGACGAACGCGATGACCTTGGTGCCTTGCTCGAGCTGAAGCGGCCCCGCCTCCGGGGCCTTCCAGGTGGTCTGGAACGTCGTGGTGCCGCAGGCGCCGATCGCCACCGCGGCGGCGGCCACAAGCCCGGACTTCATCACACGGAACATCGTGTTTCCTCCTTGAGCCGGATCGGACCCGGCTTCGAGTCGATTCCCTTCAAGTTGGATCAAGAACCTAGCCTACCACCACCGTCGGCCTCTGTACGGCATGATCGGAACCTGGGGATGGCCCCCGGGGTCCGCGGGTCCCGACACGGGGGCGCCGAGCCGCGATACGGAATCGGGTACAGTGGGAGGGCACGTCCGGAAAGACAAACGACTGACTCGGCCCCCGTGCCTCCGGCGAGGACGAGCGGTGAGGCCCCGGTGGAAAGGATAGAGAGACACTGATGTTCCGCCAAGCACTCGTCATTGCCGTGGCCGCGCTCGTGATACCCACGATCTCCGTCTTCGCCCAGGACACCTGCCCCTGTCCTCCCGAGCCACCGCCCGAGCCGCCCTGGAAGACGAACATCGGCGTCGGGTTCGCCTACACGACCGGCAACACCGACACCCAGAACCTCAACCTGACCTTCGACGTCATCCACGACCCGAAGACGAAGAACGTCTTCCGGGCCGACGGTCTGTGGATCCGCAACAAGACGGACGGCGAGTTGAGCGCGGATCGAGCAGGCTTCGCGGTGCGTGACGAGTACACCTTCTCCGGCCGGACGTTCGCCTTCTTCGAGCTCAGCTATCAGCAGGACGCCTTCAAGGAGCTCGACTACCTCTGGACACCTCTGGTCGGCATCGGTCACCACCTCGTCGACTCCGAAGATGTCCGCCTCACCGTGGACGGCGCGGTCGGCGGCGCCTTCGAGAGACTGCTCGAGCAGGACTCGACCTCGGGCGGGACGTTCAAGATCGGCCAGAGCCTGAGGTGGCAGATCTCGGAGAGCGCACGCCTCACCCAGTCGGTCTGGGGGCTGTGGAAGTTCGAGGACCGGTCGGACTCCTATTACCACTTCGACCTGTCGCTCTCGAGCTCGGTGACCGGCTGGATGGAGATCAAGCTGTCGCTGGTGGACGACTACAAGAACAAGCCGGCCTCACCGGAGCTCGAGAAGAACGATCTCGCCCTGCTGGGGAACCTGGTCCTGAAGCTCTAGAGGTACGTCACCGAAGTCGTGTTCTTGGGATGGCCGTTGGGGCGCGCAGGGGGCCCCTGCGCGCCCCGCAGCGGTTCTGGGTGGCGGCAGAACGCCGAACGCTTCAGGGAATACACACGACTTCGGTGACAGGACACCGGAGCGTCGCGTCGCGATCTCTTTGCGGCGGCGTCGGGCGTGTCGCGGGAAGAGGGGTACGAGCCATAGGGGCGAGGGACCCCGGGGTTCCAAACGTATTCCGAGTTCGATGGACGAGAGGGCGAACTCGGAATGGTTAACGGACGGTCGTCTCGTGCACGTGCTCGACGACCGCCCTCACGTTCTCGACGGGTGTGCCGGGCAGGATGCCGTGCCCGAGGTTGAAGATGTGGCCGGCGCGGCCGCCGGCCCGGCGGAGCACGTCGTCGACGCGAGCCAGGAGACGCTCGCGCGGGGCGAAGAGCAGCGTCGGATCGAGGTTGCCCTGGATGGCAACGTCGCCCCCGGCGCGCTTCCAGCCCTCGTCGAGCGGGGTGCGCCAGTCGACGCCGATGACGGTGCCACCGGCCTCGCGCTGGACCGCAAGGAGGTGGCTGGTGCCCGTCCCGAAGTGGATCTGGGGCGCGTCGAGCCCCTCGAGCCCGTCGAAGATGCGCCGCACGTGGGGGAGGGCGAACTCACGATAGTCGGCCTCGTCGAGCGCCCCGATCCAGGAGTCGAAGAGCTGCACGGCCTGGACCCCGGCCTCGACCTGGGCCCGCAGGTAGTCGGACACGATCTCGGCCAGCAGCCCCGCAAGACGGTGCCAGGTGTCCGGGTCGCCGTACATCAGCTCCTTTGTCCTCGCGAGACTCTTCGACGACCCGCCCTCGATCGCGTACGTGGCCAGGGTGAAAGGGGCCCCCGCGAAGCCGATGAGAGGCACCTTCAGCTCCCGGCGGAGGAGGCGAATGGCCTCGAGGACCATTCCGAGCTCCTCGCGCGGCTCGAAGCGACGCAAGGCGTCCACGTCGTCTCGTGAGCGGATGGGCCTCTCGACGACCGGACCCTCCCCGGAGTGAAAGTCGAACGGGAGACCCAGCGGATCGAGGGGGATCAGAAGGTCGCTGAAGAGGATGGCCGCGTCGAATCCGAATGCCTGGATCGGCTGCAGCGTCACCTCGACCGCGAGATCGGGAGTGCGACAGAGATCGAGCAGCGAGTGGCGCTCGCGCAGGGCCTGGTACTCGGGCATGTAGCGCCCGGCCTGTCGCATGAACCAGACCGGCGTGCGGTCGACGGGCTCGCGCCGACAAGCGCGGAGGAAACGATCGATCACCGGTCCATCATATGCGAGACGAGCGCGGCCCTCACTGCAGGCGATCGCGGGCCGCCTCGACTTTCTGCTGGAACGTCAGCAGATCGTCCGGGTCGTCGGCGGTGAAGTTGTACTTTCGGCCGCCCCGGATCTGCACCCGGAGGTTCTTCTTGAGGTAGTCGACCTCGAGAGGCTCGAGCGCCGAAAAGGGGGCGCTGAAGCGGTCCTTCTCGTGGTCCGTTTCGTAGCGCAGCCCTTCGATCGTCGCCACCAGCCGTCCCTGGCACGACCCCACGCCGTGCTTGTGCTTCACCGCGATGGCCTCGTCGAGGCGGACCTCCTTGAAGCGGACGATGAACTCGTTCGTGCCCGGGACGACGTCGATCGTCTCCGCGTGCATCTCGTACCCTTCGACCGAGACGTTGAGCCGATGCTCGCCGAGGGCGACATCGCGGACGGTGACCGGGGCTTCTCCCTGGAACTCGCGGTCGAGGAACACCTGTGCCCCGGGGACGTCGGTCTCCACGCGCAGGCGGGGGCCCTCGACCTCGCGCTCGAGCTGCGCCTCGAGCTCGAGCGTTCGTCCGGGGACGATCCGGACCTCCTTCTCGAAGGCCCTGAAACCCTCCTTCTCGACGCGCACGCGGTGGACGCCCGCCGTGAGCTCGACCAGCTGGGGTGCGGCGCCGATCCGTCGACCGTCGACGAACACGGCCGAGCCCGGAGCCGACGCCGAGACCTCGATGTTGCCCGTGCTGACCGGGGCCGGGGCCGCGGGCCGGGGCGTCGGGGATGGGGCGCGGGGCGCCGGCCGGGCCGGTGAGGTCGGGGGTTTTGGCGCCTCCCGTGTGAAGTACCAGGAGGCGGCGCCGACGACGACCAGGGCGGTCACCGCCACGATCACGAGCCCGACCCGACTCCGGCCTCTCGGTTCCTTGTCCCCACTCGACAGTAGCACTCGGATGCTCCCTCCGTGTCTCTCGATCGAACCCCCAGTCTAAGAGAGAGGGGGCCGCGGTCATAATCTAAGGAGGCCCCGGCGCCGTCACGGCGTCGAGAGGAGAACCCAAGGAGACGCCTGCATGATGGCCCCTGCACCCTGTCGCCAGATCCTGCTGCTGGCGGCGACCGCGACCTTTGCCTGCTCCGCGACGCCGGCCGACCCCGTCGAGGAGCTGCGGACCGAGCTCGAATCGGCGGCCGAGGCGCGCGACGCCGAGCGCTTCGCCGAGGGTCTCTCGGAAACCTTCCGCGGGCCCCGGGGGCTCGACCGGGCCGAGGCCCTCGCCACGCTGCGCCGCTACTTTGCCGCCTACGAGTCGGTGAGCCTCGAGGTCTACGGGGTCGAGGTCGAGCGTGAGACCGCCAGCGCACGGGTGCGTTGCGTGGTCGAATTCGCCGGCCGAGCGCGTCAGCTCGGGGGCCTGCGCGGCCTGCTACCCCCGGCCGCCGTGTATCGCTTCGACCTGGGAGTAGCGGACGAGGCCGGCGTGTGGCGGGTGCGGGAGGCGTCCTGGGAGATGGTCCGGCCCGACGACGTCGGCTGAGATCCGCGGAGCGATTCGTGGTGAGGTTTTGCATAAATAAGGAAACAACGGGTCTCCTCCCGCCGTACCGTCGGACAGCACCATGAAGCTCGTCGGTCTGTTTCTCACTGTCGCCCTCCCGCTCGCCGCCAGCCCGGCGGGCGCGCAGACGTCCCCGGCGGACGCGGCCGCCCCACGGGAGATCCGCGTCGAGGGCCGCGTCCTGGACGCGTTCACGGGGGACCCGATCCCCGGGGCCCGCGTCGAAGCGGCCGATCGCCGTGTGGAGACCGACGCCGAGGGAGGCTTCGGGCTCCTCCTCCCGGTGGGCGAGTGGACGCTGGTGGTCGCGGCCGAGGGCTACGTCCCCGACGACACCACCGTCACGCTGGCCGCGGGACGTCTCTCTCGCCCGTTCGAGTTCGTCCTGATCGGCCGGGACCGGTTCCGGGAGGAGGTGGACGTCATCGCCGAGGGAGCCGTTGCCGTGGCGAGCGCTCCTTCCGAGCTCCCCGTCCGGCCGGTCGACGTCCAGATGGTGGCAGGGGCCGCCGACAACATCTTCCGAACCCTCCACACCCTGCCGGGCATCTCGGTCACCACGGAGTTCGACAGCCGGCTCTCGGTCCGGGGCGGCGGCCCCGACCAGAACCTCACCGTCATGGACGGCGTCGAGGTCCACAACCCCTACCGCCTGTTCGGGCTCGTGAGCGCGTTCAACCCCGAGACGGTGAGCGATTTCGAGCTCCACGCCGGGGCCTTCAGCGCGGAGTACGGAGACCGGCTCTCGTCGCTTCTGGTGGTGAACAACCGCCGAGGCGGGGCCCGGGAGGGCTTCCACGGCTCCTCGTCCCTGAGCGTCACCGACGCGAACGTGCTCTTCGAAGGCGGACTCCCCGGCCCGGGCTCGGGGACCTGGCTCTTCACCGCGAGACGCACCTACTACGACCTGGTCGCCGAGCGCATCGTCGACCAGGACCTGCCGTCCTTCGGGGACATCCAGGCGCGGGCCGACTGGCGCCTGGGCCGAGGGCAGTGGCTCTCCGTCTTCGGGATGCTGAGCCGGGAAGCCACTGACGCAACGTTCGAGGGCGACCGGGACGGGGAGCAGGGGGCGGTCATCACCGACACCCGCAACGATCTTCTCGCCGCGACGTTCACCACGACGCTGGGGCAACGCGGGACGGCGCGCACCGTCCTCTCGTACTACGTGAACGAGGAGCAGGTCGACTTCGACGCGCAGTTTCGCAACGAGCAGCGCCGGTCGAACGCCCCCGAGGACGACGTCGCCTTCCGCCTCGCCAACATCGTGTTCGACACCGAGATCGCGGTGAGGGACCTCGCCCTGCGGCAGAACGTGGGCTTCCGCCTCGGCGAGCATTTCGTGTCGACCGGCTTCGAGGCTCATCGCCTCGAGACCCTGACCCGCTGGCTGATTCCGGGCGACCGCAACCCGAACGCCGGAAACGGCTCCAGCATTCAGGGCGGTGCGGGACTGCCCGCGGAGCTCGACTCGTCCGTGACCTCGACGCGCCTCGGGGCCTGGGTGCAGGACCGGTTTCAGCTCGACACCCGCCTCACCCTCGAGGGCGGGCTCCGTCTCGACTGGAGCGGGGCGAACCGGCGGACGACCCTCTCGCCGCGCCTGCGCGTGACGTGGTGGCTCGGCGATCGGACTCGGCTGCGGGCCGGGGGAGGCCTCTTCACCCAGAGCCCGGGCTACGAGAAGCTCGTCCAGGCCGATTACTTCGTCGATCTCTCCTCCGACGGCCCCCTCGGCCTGAGTCACGAGCGGGCCTGGCACGCCGTATTCGGATTCGAGCGCGATCTCGCGGAGGGGCTGACCGCCCGGGTCGAAGGCTACTGGAAGGGCTACGACGACCTCATCATCGGTCGTCTCGAGACTGACGAGGAACGCCTCGACCGCCTCGGTCGCTACGACTTCCCGCCCGAGCTCGAGTGGAGCATCCCGGTGGCCCCCACCATCACCAGCTTTCCGGTGAACGACGGCCGGGGGGAGTCCTGGGGCTTCGACGTATACCTCCAGAAGCGAGCCGGGCCCCGGACCCGGCTCTCGGGCTGGGCCTCGTACACCTACGGGCAGGCTCGGCGCGATCAGTACGGCCGCCGGACACCCTTCGACTACGACCGCCGCCACGCGGCGAGCCTGGTCGGCTCGTGGAGGATCAGCGACAAGCTCCGGCTTGCCGCGACGTTCCGGGCGTTCTCGGGCTTCCCGCGGACCCCGGTCGTCGGTCTGCGCGTGTCCGCGGACGAGACCGAGGATGGCCGCCTCGTCCCGGCGCGGGACGCGGCCGGGGCCTACGTCTACGAGACGGACCTTGGTGACGTCTCCAACCTGAACGCCGCCCGGCTGCCTGCATACGCGCGCCTGGATCTGCGCCTGAACTGGCTGCCGGGCGGCTCCGCGGGACGTTGGCTGATCTACATCGACGTCCTCAACGTCACCAACCGCAGGAACGCCGCGGCGATCCAACCCCGCCTCGAGCACGACCCGATCGGGGACGTACCCCTTCTCGTCGAGGAGGGGGAAGGCCGGATCCCGCTGCTTCCGTCGATCGGGGTCCGCTTCCGCTTCTGACCCGGCCGCTTTGACATCGTTGCCGACCGTGCTCCTACAATGCCCGAGCGAGCGGCCGCGGCGCGACTCGCGACCGAGCTTCCCATGGGCCCCGAGCTTCCTCCCCCCTTCGTCCCGTACGGCGCAGCCCACGTCGGCGCCCTCGCCCTCACCGGCCTCGCCGGAGCCGGCCTCGTTGCCCTCGTGCGCCGGCGCCCGGGGGCGGGCGCCGGGGTGCGCCGCGCGCTCTTCGCGGCCATTGCCCTGGTTCTGGCCTTCGAGCTCACGATCGGGGCCCGCGAGGGCTGGTTGACGTGGCGGACCTTTCTCCCCCTCCACCTGTGTGACGCGGCGATGATTCTGGCCCTGCTCACGCTCCTGTGGCCCCGGCCGTGGGCGGCGGAGCTCCTCTACTTCTGGGCCGCCGCGGGCTCGACCCTCGCCATGGTCACGCCCGACCTGCCGTGGGGCTTCCCACGCTGGGAGTTCTTCGTCTTCTTCGGCCTCCACGGCCTGGTCCTGATCGCCGCCGCCGTCCTCGTCTTCGGGCTCGATCTCCGTCCCCGCCGTGGGGCGCCGCGCCGCGCGTTCGTCGCCACGCTTGCCCTGGCTGCGGTGGCGGGGACGGTCGACGCCCTCCTCGGCACAAACTTCATGTTTCTGAGAAGCAGGCCCCTGGCCACGACGCCCCTCGACTGGATGGGGCCATGGCCCGTGTACATCGCCGTGGCCGCGGTGGTGGCGCTCGTCGTCTTCCATCTCCTGGCCCTTCCCTTCCGGCGGGAGTGGCGGCAGGCGGGCGGGGGCTGAGCGTGGACCCGCTCACCCAGGGGCTCCTCGGCGCGTCGTGCGGGCAGGTGGTCTACGGCCGCGCGCTCGGCCGCCGTGCCGTCGTCTGGGGCGCGGCGATCGGCATGACGCCGGACCTCGACGTCGTCCTGAACGCCACCGG
>JAJDNV010000076.1 GCA_022340545.1 Acidobacteriota bacterium
CCCACCCGCGGTCGAGACGACCGCTGGTGACGAGGGTCGAGAACGTCCGGAAGAGGTTGGCTTCCTGGGCGGTCGGGTGGCTGTTGCTGTACTCGGGAACGGCGACCGACCGGGTGCGGCGCTGCATGTCGAAGTCGCAGCCCTGGACGTCGAGGACGGAGTTGGTCACCTCGAACCGCACCTCGTCGCCGAAGAACGGGAGCACGAAGTCGGGAACGTGGACGAGGCCCCGGGTGCCGCTCACGTTCGCCCACTGCTGGTTCTCGGTCTGGAACGAGCAGTAGAAGGCGGCCGAGACGTCGCCGGGGAAGAGCAGCTCCCCGGACACCTCGAACGGGACCTTGTCCGGGCCGCCGGCCCGGCCGTCCTCGGCGAGCAGCCGGGCGGTGACCTGCGTGGGCATCTCGAACTTCATGACCCAGAGCGCGAAACGGAGGGTGTACCAGCCGAGGTCCCCCAGGCAGCCGTGGGGCTCGAGCCGGCTGTCGGCGCGGATGTTCTCCTGCGCGAACCCCTCGGGGGCGTTGAAGCTGAACTGCGCGACGATGCGGCGGATCCTGCCGACGCTCTCCCCGTCGTCGAGGGTCCGTCGCAGGGCATCGAGCCGGCGAGAGTGCATGAACATCACGCCGTCCATGAGCTGCACGCGGTTCCGGTCGCACGCGGCGAGCATGTCGCGCACGTCGTCGGCGGTCACGCCAAGCGGCTTCTCGGCGAGGACGTGCTTGCCGGCCTCGGCGGCCCGGATGACCCACTCTTTCCGGAGCCCGGTGGGGAGCGGGACGTAGACCGCGTCGACGTCGGTCCGAGCGAGGAGGTCGTCGTAGCTCCCCACGGCGGCGGGCGCCTTCGGGAGGGGGCAGGCCGCCTGACACTCGAGGACGAATTGCCGGCTCCGATCCAGGCTGCGGCTGGCCACCGCGGTGACCGCCGCGTTGCCGGCCCGGGCGATGGCCTGCCAGTTCTTCCGAGCGATGCCCGCGGTGCCGAGAATGCCCCAACGACAGATCCCTGGGTTCACGATGCCTGTCCTCCCGGCCGCGCAGAGAGGCGACGCGGCACATCAGCGTAGTGGAGATCCTTCACCAGATCATGCGACGTGATCAGGCCGTCTTCGCCGAGGGTTGACGCGCATCCCATGGTGCCACTACTCGGGTGGCCAGCCGCTGCTTCATCTCATCAATCGCTTCGTCCCGGATCCGGCACGGCCGAAGGCCCAGGGCTTCAACGCGTGGCCACAGCGCGGGCTCGCAGGACCAGGGGCCGGGCCAGCGCCAGAAGGACGAGCACGAGTCCGAACGTGCAGACCATGGTGGCGCCGGTGGGCAGGTCGAGCTTGACCGAGAGGTAGATGCCGAGGGCGGACACGACCGTTCCCATCGTCCAGCCAATGGCGAGCCGCGGGCCGATGCGGTCGGCGAACAGCATGGCCGCGACCGAAGGGACGATGAGGTAACAGAAGACGAGGAGGACTCCCGCGATCAGGACGGAGGACGTCACCACGAAGCCGAAGGAGGCGTAGAAGAGGAAGTCCCAGAACCGGACGTTGAGCCCCATCTCTTCGGCCTTGCGGTGATCGAGGGAGATCGCGAGGAACTTCTGTCGATAGAGGTAGTGGAAGGCCCCGATGACCACGTAGAGGGCGGCGGTCTTGGTGACCTCCCACCACGAGACGGTGAGGATGTTGCCGACGAGCATCTCCCTGAGGTGCTCGCTCTCGGACGTGGCGTGGCTCATGGCGAGGATCGTGGCCGCGGAGGCGACGGCGTACACGATGCCGATGATCGCCTCCTGGGGGATGCGGGCGTCCCGTACGCGCACGGTGGCGAAGATCGCTGCCCCGAGGAAGGTGAAGGCGAGGCCCGTCCAGTAGACCCAGGGCCCGTGGGGATCGCCTCCGGTGAAGGGGAGGAGGATCGCGATGGTCGAGCCGAGAGCCGCAATCTGGGCGAGGGAGAGGTCGACGAAGATGACGCCCCGCTCGACGACGTGGACGCCGAGATAGGCGTGGATCCCGGTGAGGATGAGGCTGGCCACGAAGGGCGCGGCCAGGAACTGCAGGACGGTCCAGCTGAACTCCATCAGTGCGCTCCCGTTTCCTTGATGGCCGCGACGAGCAGGCCGATGTCGTGGTCGAAGAGCTTGAAGTAGTCGGTGATCTCCTTCTCGCCTCCCACCGAGGGCGGCATGACCAGGACCCTGGCCCCCGTGTTTCGGGCGATCGACTGCGGTGTCTTGAGGTCGAAGTAGGGCTCGACGAGCAGGATCTTGATCCCCAGCTGCTTCATCGTGGCGATCAGCTCCAGGGTGTGGCCGGGCGAGGGGGGGATCCCCGGCCGGGGCTCGACATAGCCCACGACCTCGAGGCCGAAGCGCTCCGCAAAGTTCGGCCACGAGCGATGGTAGGTCACGACCTTCAGTCCCTTGTAGGGCGCCATCAAGGCGTCCCAGCGCTTCTCGGCCTCGGTGAGGCGCTTGTCGAAGTCGTCGTAGCGCGAGGCGAAGTAGGCGGCGTCGCCCGGGCTCATCTGGGAGAGCCTGTCCCGGATCGCGGCCGCGATGCGACGGCCGTTCTCCGGATCCAGCCAGTAGTGGGGGTTTCCCAGGGGGTGGACGTCGCCCATGGCCCGCGTGATCTGGCCGGTGGGGATCTCGAGGATCCGAGCGGTGAGGGACGCGTCAAGGTATCCGGCGGCCCCCACCTGGACCTTCTTGTTGCGGCTCTGCTGGATGAGCGGGGGAAGCCAGCCGATCTCGAGCTCGCGTCCGACCAGAATGAGGAGATCGGCGGAGTGCAGCTTCAGGATGAAGCTGGGCTTGGCCTCGACGAAGTGGGGGTCCTGGTAGCCGCGGGCCAGGGCCTCGACCTTGACCTTGTCTCCCCCCACCTCGTGGGTGAGGGCGGCCAGGTCCGGAATGGTCGTGACGACCTTGATCGCGGCGTGGAGGGGCATCGCCGCGGTCAGGAATGTCAGACCGAGAGTGGCGATCGTGGGCAGTCGTGTCATGGAAGCCTCGAGTCTAGAAGACGTGGGCGCCGTGGGCGCCGATGGAGAACAGGAACTGGAAGAGGAACTCGTTCGCCGTCCCGCCCTCGCCAAAGCGTGTGCGACGGTACTGCCCCCGGATCTGGCTGAACTCGCTCGGCCAGTAGGTCAGGAGCAGCGAGCCGCCCTTGTCGACGAGCGCGGGATCGATGGCCCGCTCCGAGTAGTCGAAGCGGCCGCCCGCGATCCATCGGCGGGCGAACTGGTACTCGGCCGAGACGTAGAAGCCGAACGCATTCGGCGTGGCGTTCGGCTCCTCGCGCCGGCTCCAGACGAGCTCGGTGCGGCCGAGGAAGCGGCGGTAGATGGCGCGGCGCAGGGGGCGCCAGCGGTAGGTGGCGTCGACCCCGAGGAGGCGCGTGTGGAAGCCAGGGCCGGCGTCGCTCACGCCGTAGGCGATCGATCCCCCCAGATCCAGGTTGGAGGAATCGCCGAAGTCGCGATAGGCCCTCAGATGCCCGACGTAGGAGAGATCGCCCCGGGTCTCGCCGCCGAAGACCTCGTTCTGTCCGCGGTAGACCTGGCCCGTCGCCTCGAGGAAGAGCCAGGGATTCGGGATGAGGTGGGCGAGGGAGATCCCGTAGTCGGCGAGCCCCTCCTCGCCTCCGGTCAGGTTCTGCGTGACGAGGGGCCGGTCCGTGAACGGCAGCCTGTGGATGTGCATGGCGTTCATCTTGCCGAACGCGTCGCGCAGCTTGCCCGCCTTGAGGAGGAAGCCGCCGGGGGCGGCGGGAAAGGTGATGTACGCCTCCTCCACCCCGATCTCGTCCGGGCCGTAGGTGAGGAAGAAGTCGCCGCGGGCGTAGGGATCGACGATCGCCTGGAAGCCGAACTCGGCCTCGTGTAGCTCGAGCGAGGGCTCGCCGCCGCCCGGGGACTTCCCGATCGCGCCGACGAAGTCGCCGATGGCGGAGATGTCGGGATTGAACACCTTCGAGGCGGTCGAGGCGGTCCCGTAGTAGGGCAGGTTCCCCTGGGGACCGCCTGCCCCCGCGGCCCCCGCCGGCACCGCCACCGTCGTCGGCCCGGGCGTCGGGGTGGGGACCGGCGCCGGGGCCGGCCCGGCCTGCAAGGCCGCGACCTTCGCCGCCAGCTCGTTCACCTGCGCCTGCAGGGCCACGATCTGGCTCTTGAGCTGCGCGACCTCCTCGGCACTGGCGGCGGACTGGGCCAGGGCACCCTCCGGGACACCGAGGGTGAGCCCGAGCGCGGCCGTGAGAAGCAAGGGACGCAACGGCGTGGGACGAGGCATGGAGGACCTCATGCTACGAAGGATGACGAGGGCGAGGGCAGCACACGTCGGCCGCCCGAGAGAAGCAAGAGCTTCAGGCCGGGGGACCTCGTCCGGTGAGGAACACCGGGCCGGGGGGCACGGGCCAGGAGGCCCGAAGACGCTCGATCCGTCCCGTCAGCGGGAGCCTCACGGTGGCGAGGTCC
>JAJDNV010000084.1 GCA_022340545.1 Acidobacteriota bacterium
CAGCTCGGGATCGTCGGAGTGCAGGACCTTGAGCGCCACCGTCCGGCCCAGCCGGGTGTCGCGGGCGCGGTAGACCGTACCCATGCCGCCTCGACCCAGGCGGTCGAGCACCTCGTAGGACCCGATTCGGGCTCCGGCAGACAGGTTCTCAGCCACGATGGTCCCCAGGCGAGCGGCGGCGCGCAGGCACGACGCTCCCTCCGGAGGGCAGACTACCATGGCTCGATCGCGTCAATCTGCGCCAGTCGCCTCGTCCCGACCCGGAAGAGTAGTCGAGTTGAGCTGCGAGTCGTTTCGGGCTATCGACGATCGAGACCCACGGTCCCCGTCCAGTCCAGGGCGATGCGGAGGTCCCGAATCGGGGGCCGGTCGGGCTCCTCGACGCCGAGGAGGCCACCGTCGCGCTCGACGGCGAAGGCCGTGTGATCGGGCTCGTTCAGACCCGGGAATCGGTCGTCGAAGAGCGCGCGCGGTGCGGGCACGGTAGGTGGGCTCTCCGGACCCAGGGTCACGCTCAGGATCTTCCTGGAGCCTCGATAGAGGAGCTCGCGCGCGCCGGGACGCCACACCGGCTGCACCCCGCCGTCGAGCGAGATCTGCACCTTCCCGCCGGGCTCCGGAAAGGACTGGACGTAGACCTCGTTTCGGCCCGTCTCATCGGAGACGAACGTGAGGAGGCGCCCGTCGGGGGAGACTCGGGGGCTCGACTCGTTGAACGGCCCGTTCAGCTCGGCCGTTGCCTCCCCGGGGTCGTCGGGATCGATGAGGAGAACGTCCCAGCCCGTCTCTTCGTCGTCGACGGTGACCACGATGCCCGCCGCCGACCAGGACGCGACGTGGAAGTGTCGCTCGTCCGACCACAGCCGCTCCTCGGGACCCGACCCGTCCGAGCGTCGCCGGAAGAGGGCGCGCTTCTCGCCCTCTCGCGAGCCCGCCCACGCGATCCACCGCCCGTCCGGCGACCACACCCCGGTCTCGTCCTCGCCCGGTGCCGAGGAGATCCTGGTGAGCGTCCCGCGCTCGAGCGCCAGTACCCAGACGTCCTCCTGGTGATTCATCACGAGGCGGCGGCCGTCCGGTGAGAGGCGGGGGTCCCCTCCGGATGGCGCCATCTCAGCCGCGAGCGGCGTGGTGCGGCCGTCCCGCCCCATCCGGACGAAGGGCGCGGATCCCAACCCGAAGGTGAGCTCGACGCCGCCGTCACGATCGAGGATGAACACCAGCGTGCCGCCCGGGGAGACGTCGAACCACGCGATGTCCCCCTCACCGGTGACGGCCTGGAGTGGGGCGGGGGAACCCACGAGCTTCGCGCCCGCCGCGTCGAGTCGCTCCGCCATCAGGCCGCCGGAGCGCTCGTAGACGACATGACCGGTCGCGACGTATCGCGGCTGGCTGCCTCCCCGAGCCAGGACGCGACGCTCGCCGGTGTCGAGAGACTGGAAGGCTACCGTCCGCGCGTCGGCGGCCCCGCTCAGTCCGACCGTCAACAGGAGCGCGGGGACGCCGGGGATCGTCGAGACCGACGTGACGGGCTCGCCGGCGTTCTCGTCGCTCGTCGGAAGCGGCTCGAGCGCCCCGCCGTCGGCGCGGACGCGGACGAGCTCTCCCGGCCGGTCGGACATCGGCTGGGTGAGGATGATCCAGCCGTCCTCCGTCCACGTCCCGACGGCGTCTCGGAAGTTGCCCCTCGCCACCGTGACGACGGGCCCGCCGTTCGTCGGGACCTTCTTGAGCGTCGAGACCTGGTCGAAGAAGGCGATCCACTCGCCGTCCGGAGAGAAGAACGGATTCCACGCGCGCTCCGAGCCCGGGAAGACACGGGCGTCGGGCGCGTCGAGGGCCCGGACGTAGAGCAGGGCATCGCCAAGCTCCCGTCGGCCCGCGAACGCCACCCGTGAGCCGTCCGGGGACACGGCGAAGCGCCCGTCGAGGCCGGCCGGGTCCAGGGGAACCGACAGCTGCAGGGGGCGTGGAGCCGTGGGGCGGAAGGTCGACCACCCCACCGCCAGACCGGCCGCGACCGTCAGCAGGGCCGCCAGACCCCAGGCCAGCCGCTCACGGCGGCCCGCTTTCGCGCCTGTCGGGGCGCGCGCGGTGTGGCCCGGGCCCGAGGCGAGCTCCTGCCGCGCCTCCTCGATCTCCAGCCGCGCGTCGCCGATGTCGCGAAGCCGTTCGCGCTGGCGCTTGCGCAGGCACCGTCTCAGGAGGCGATCGAGGCTGCGGGGGGTGTCCTCCGGCAGGTGGTCCCAGGCCGGCTCCTCCTTGATGACCGCCGCCATCACCTCAGAGGCCGTCTCCCCGGAGAAGAGCGCCTCTCCGGTGAGCATCTCGAAGAGCACCACGCCGAAGGACCAGATGTCGGCCCGCTTGTCGACGCCCTTGCCGCTTGCCTGCTCGGGGGACATGTAGGCGGCCGTCCCGAGGATGACCCCGGCGAGGGTTCCGGTGCGGGCGAGGGTGGGAGACTGGGAGAGATCGACCGAGGAGCCGCTCGAGCCCGTGTCGCCGGCCCAGGCCTTGGCGAGCCCGAAGTCGAGGACCTTGACCTTTCCTTCGGGCGTGAGCTTGACGTTGGCGGGCTTGAGGTCCCGGTGGACGATGCCCTTGCCGTGGGCCTCCTCGAGGGCCTCGGCGATCTGCTCGGCGATCTGCAGGGCCTCGTCGAGGGGGATCGGGCCGCGCTTGAGGCGCCCGGCGAGCTCTTCTCCTTCGACGAGCTCCATCGCGAGGAAGTGGGCGGCCGAGCCGTCGGCGAGCCTGGCGCTCTCGAAGCCGTAGACGTGGGCGATGTTCGTGTGGTTGAGCGAGGCGAGCAGCTTCGCCTCGCGCTCGAAGCGGGCGAGGCGCTCGGGGTCCTGCGCGACCTCAGCCGGCAGGACCTTGATCGCCACGTCGCGGCCGAGCTTCGTGTCGGTGGCACGGTAGACCTCGCCCATGCCGCCCGCGCCGATGGGCGCGAGAAGCTCGTAGGGACCGAGGCGAGATCCAGGCGTCCAGCCGGTCACGGCGAGGCCTCCGGAAGATTCATCTTCTTGCGTAGCGGGGGCCAATAGGCGGTCGAGACGAACTGCCGGCCGCAGAGGCCGGGCAGGATGAACGGGGCGCGTGTGTCGCGTTGCTCGATGGCTTTGTCGAGCCAGCGGGCGGCGAGGGCGGGCTCGCCGCGGGTCACGTGATAGGAGTACCAGCCAATCGGGGTCCCTTCGCCGTCGGTTCCCATTTCTTCCAGGAGGCCCGCCGGACGGTCCTGATCTCCTTCGAGCGCGAGAACTGCTGCCAACGTTCCGGTTGGTCCAGGGTGCGTGGGAAACAAGGCATGGGCGCGCTCGGCGTGCAGTCGAGCCTTCTGCAGATCGCCGCGGCGCACGTACCAGGGGGCCAGCCACGCGGAGGCGATCCATGCGCTGGGATCGACTTCGATCATCCGCTCCATGATTCGCTCTCCCACGGGGTCGTCGACCGATAGCCATACGAACCCCAGGCCCTGCCGCAGGAGCGGGTTGAGTGGATCCTGTCGAAGCGCCCCCTCGAGGTGCGCCACGGCCTCCTGGATCCGGCCGAGGGCGGGCAGGAAGAAGCTGCCGTAGACGACGCTCACCATCGAATGCGGCGCCTCAGCTGCGAACGCCTGGCGGAAGTGGCCTTCGGCCGACTCCCACTGGTACTCGAGCATGGCCGCGAGGCCGAGCAGGGCACGGGCTTCGCCCAGCTGGCGGTCGATGGCCAGCGCTTCGTGGGCCAGGGTGCTGATCAAGCGGGCCGCTTCGGGCGGCGGAATCAGGTGCTCGGTGGCCATCGGGAAGTAGTTCAGGCCCAGCTCGCAACGGGCCAGCGCGTAGCCGGGATCGAGCTCGATCGCCTCCAGATACAAGGCCTTGCCGCGCGCCAGCGATTCGGGCGTCCACTGCTGCATGAAGTGCCGCGCGCGCAGCACCGCCTCATAGGCTTCGAGCCTCGGCGTATGGCGTTGGGCCGGCCGGGTTTCCGCCGTGAGGCGGACCTCGAGCGCGTCGGCAATGGCTTGCGCGATCTCGTCCTGGATCGCGAAGATGTCCTCCATCTCGCGGTCGTAGCGGTTGGACCAGAGGTGGGCCCCATCGCGAGCCGAGACGAGCTGCGCGGTGATGCGCAGACGGTTCCCGGCCTTGCGGACGCTGCCTTCCAGGATGGTGGCGACCCCCAGGGCCTCGGCGATGCGGCGAATGTCCTCCTGCTTGCCCTTGAACGCGAAAGCCGAGGTTCGGGCGATGACCTTGAGGCCCTGGATGCGCGTGAGCACGTTGATGATCTCCTCCGCCAGGCCATCGGAGAAGTACTCCTGATCCCTCTCAGCGCTCATGTCGGCGAAGGGGAGCACGGCAATCGAAGGTAGCTCGGCGGCTTCGTCCGGGGACCTGGCCGCGGCTTCCAGCGCGGCGGACACGTCCGTCATGCTGGCGAACCGCTCCTCGCGCTTCTTCCGAAGGCACTTGCGGATGACCTCGACGACTCGCGCCGGTCCCGAGGGGACCCTGGGATCCTCGACGAGGACGGCGCTGAGGATCTCCCCGGGATTGCTTCCGCGGAAGGCGCGCTCGCCGCTGAGGAGCTCGGAAAGGACGGCGCCGAGGCTGAAGACATCGGAGCGCTCGTCGACCGTCTCTCCGCGGGCCTGCTCGGGCGACATGTAGGCGAACGTCCCGGCGAGGGTTCCTTCGGCGGTCGCGGTGGCGGCGGTCTGGCCCGGTTCGGCGTCCTCGGCGGCGAGCTTGGCGAGGCCGAAATCGAGGAGCTTCACGCCGGTGGCGGTCCGCATGATGTTGTCGGGCTTGAGATCGCGATGGATGATCTTCTTGGAGTGGGCGGCTTCCAGGGCCCTGGCGATCTGCAGCGCGAGCCCGACGGCCGCTTCCGGATCCATGGGCCCGGCGGCCTTCTCCCCTTCGACGAACTCCATGACGAGGTAGTCGGCGCCCACGTCGTAGAGCTGGCAGATGTTGGGATGGTTGAGCGCGGCGATCGCGCGGGCTTCCTGCTCGAAGCGGGCGGCGTGTTCCGCCTTGAGGCGTTTGATGGCCACGGTGCGGCCGAGGCGCGTGTCCCGCGCCTTCCAAACCTCGCCCATGCCGCCCGCGCCGATGGGGCCGATCAGCTCGTAGGGTCCCAGCAGGCTGCCCGCCGACCAAGCGCCCGACGAATCACTCAATCCAGCGTCTCCGGCTGGTTGGTTCTCTCGACCCGCGCGTCTCTCGTCAGCCTCACTTTGGCCGGCTCGAGGTCGCGCCCGAGGTTGTTGCGATCGCGGGCGCTCACCTGGCCGGCTCCAGGAGGGACGGCCAGTCGAGGAGGACGTGGATGCGGGGTTCCTCGTCGCCTCCGCTGCGTCGTTTCAGCAGGAAGCGCTGGCCGTCCGAGGCGACCGAGTAACTGCTGAAGTCCGGGTTCCCGACCACCGCCTTTAGATCCCTGGCCGCGACGAGGGTGGTGGGCGGCCCGACCTCGACGCTGGTAGCCTCGCCCCGAACGCTCACGGCCATCAACGCGCCGTCGAGCGAGAGGTAGAAGAGCTCCTTCCCGTCGCCGCGCCACCGGGGCTGACCGCCGCCGCCCGCGGAGGCCCGCACCCTCTCCCCGTCTCGGCCGAACGGCTCGACGTAGACCTCGAAGCGCCCCGACTCCTGCGAGATGAAGGCGAGCCAGCGCCCGTCGGGGGAGACGTGGGGCTGATCGACGGCGAAGCCCTTCACGAGCGGCTCCGGTGATCCGTTTCCGTCCAGCGAGGTCCTCCAGAGAGTCCGCTCGGCGCCGATGGTCAAGTAGAGCAGCGTGTTCCCCTCGCGGGACCAGTCCTTCGCGATGTCCTCATCGAGGGGAGTCTGCCCGATCCCGCCCGGGAGCGGCGTGGGCGGCTCGGATCCCTGCAGCCCCTTGCGGACGAGGTTCTGGTCACCGCTCCAGCTGGTGTAGACGATCTGCTGGCTGTCGGGAGACCAGACGGGGTCCCGATCGTTGGCGGAGTCGGACGTGAGGCGGCTGCGCACGCCGCGGACCACGTCGATCACCCATAGGTCGAACCGGCCCTTCGCATCGGCGATCTCGGCCGCCACCCGCTGGCCGTCCGGGGAGAGGGTGATCTGGCCGTAAGCGCCCGGCTCGCCGAGCGTCCCCACCCGGCGTCCCTGTCGGTCCACCCATTCGAGCTGCGTGGTCTCGGTGCTTCCCGAGAGCCAGGCCAGGAGGTCGTTCTCCGAGGCGGAGAAGAAGCCCAGGTTGGGGACGACGCTGACGCCGGCGACGTCCGAGGCGATCGGAACCGCATTGCCCACCGTCATCTGCGTCCCGGGATCGAAGCGATACGACAGCAGGTTGCCACCCTGCATGAAGAGGAGGTATCCGGGCGCGGCATACCGGAAGCGGGCGACCTCGGGCCGGATTCTCTTCCTCTCCCCGGGGGCCTCGAGAGACGTCACGAAGAGGCCGGTGTTCTCTTCCTGCGTGCCGTCGATGGAGAAGAGTATGTGATGGGCGTCGGGCAGGAACTCGGGCCAGAAGTGAGACGCTTCGCCCCGTGATTCGTCGTGGGACGTGAGGGGCGTCGCCTCCCCACCCGTCTGCGAGACCGCATACAGGCGCGCGCGGGCGCCTCCCGCCGAGAACACGATCGTGCCCTCCGAGCTCCACGTCCCCCCGGTGAAGAAGCCGGGGAGCGCGCAGAGGCGCTGGACCGTTCCGCCCGCCAGCGCCAGCTTCCGGAGCTCGTCCCCGACCATGAACGCGAGCTCGGCGCTATCCGCGGACCAGAAGGGCGAAGTGGCTCCCTGCGTTCCGGGAAGCGGCCGGGCCTCGGGGGAGTCGAGCGAGCGCATCCACAGCTGCTGCGAGCCGCCAGAGGATGTGGCGGCGAAGGCG
>JAJDNV010000090.1 GCA_022340545.1 Acidobacteriota bacterium
CGAGGAACAGCGTCTTGTAGACCAGCGACCCGAGGGCCAGGGCCATGAGGGCCACGAACATCAGCGCCATGCGCACCCGGACCGCCAGGGGCGACAGGTCCGGGTTGGACTCGCGGTTGGGGTCCATGAACAGCCAGCAGAGAACGGCGAGGACGTTCAACACCGCGGCGAAGACGAAGAAGCTGTTGCCGGTGCCGGTCTCCGCCGCGAAGTACGGCAGGGTGATATGGGCGGCGAAGAACGGGAAGAGAATGGCCGAGAGGGCGGCCCCGATGTTGCCCACCATGTTCATCGAGGCCGAGACCGCCCCCGACTTGTCGCCGCCGACGTCCATGCAGAAGGCCCAGCTCGGGCTCAGGATCATGTCGATCCCGAAGATCGCGACGCTGAAGAAGATGATGAACCACACCACGCTGCCGGTCTGGGTGGCCAGGAGGAGCCCGAAGGTGGCGAGGGCGAACCCGATGATGGCCGGCACCCGGCGCGAGCCCAGGTGGTGTCCGTCGCGATAGAGGCGCGTGACGAGACCGCCGGACGTCCAGTTCGCGAGTGCCCCGGCGAGCAGGGGCAAGGGAGCGTAGAAGATCGCCTGGTACCCCCACTGGCTCTCCAGGTACGGCAGCAGCCAGGTGTAGCAGATGAAGAAGGTGACGTTGTGGGCGAAGTACTGGAACATGGCCAGCGCCATGTTGAGCGAGGTGAAGATCTGCCCGAAGGAGGCCCGGGTCGACGCGACGAACTCCTGGCCCCGATCCTCGCGGATCTCGTCGAGCTCGGCCGGGCCGACGCGGGGGTTGTCCCCCGGATCGTCCCGAAACCAAGCGAGCCAGACGGCGGCCCAGACCACGCCCACGAGTCCATTGAGGACAAAGGTCCAGCGCCACCCGACCAGACCGATGACGAGCGGCATCGTGAAGAGCGACACCGCCGCCCCCAGGCGCGCGCCCGAGAACATGATGCCCTGCCCGATCCCACGCTCCCTGACCGGCAGCCAGCTGTAGTAGGCCCGCGTGGCCCCCGGGTACGCGCCCGCCTCGCCCACGCCGAAAAGGAAACGCACGACGAGCATCGAGACCGCGCCCACCACCGCTCCGGTGAGCATGGTGAAGATGCTCCAGGCGGTGACGACCCAGGTGAGAGCCTTGCGGGGACCGAAGCGGTCGGCGAACCAGCCGGCCGGGACCTGGAAGAGCGCGTAGCCCAGGGCGAAGATCCCGAAGACCCAGCCCATCATCTGGTCGGTGAGGCCCAGGTCGCGGATGATCGATGTTTTGGCCGACGAGATCGCCACCCGGTCCATGATCGTGTTGACCGAGTGGAAGAACAGCAGCCCGATGAGGATGTCGCGCTGGCGGTTTCTCACGCTATCGCGCCTCCCCGCGTGGGAGGCATCCTACCTGCACCGCGGGGGAAACGGGAGCCGTCGCCCGCCGGCTAGCTCGACGCGCGGGCGGGGCGAGGAGGGGTGCGCAGGGCCACGCGGGCCTCGAAGGAGACCGCGACCGCCAGCACGATCAGGATCGCGCACAGGCCGGCCAGGAACCAGTCAGGCCCCTCGCGACCGACCCCGGTGACCGCGCCGTGGACCTGCCACACGAGGGCGCCGATGGTCGTCACGAGCATCACGAGGGCGGGGACGAGAGTGACGCGGCGCGCCTTCCCACGATCCACGAGCCAGCAGGAGACGACCAGCAGGGCCAGCGCGGCCACGAGCTGGTTCGAGGCGCCGAAGGCGGGCCAGAGGACGCGCCACTGGTCGGACAGGGCCAGGGCCCCCGCCGCCACCACGACGATGATCGCCGGGGCCCACCGGCTCTCCCAGCCGGTGAGCTCGGCCAGGAGGTAGCGGCCGAGCCGGGTGGCGGTGTCGAGGGTGGTGAGGATGAAGAAGTTCAACGCCATCAGGGCGAAGGTTGTCCCATAGCCCCCGAGCATCGAGCCGGTGAGCGAGCCGTATCCCTCGCCGAAGGCGGCGATGGCCCCCCCGGGTGCGCGCAGGAGCTCGGCGTGGCGGGCCGCGCTCAGCCCCGCCCCCACCGCGATCACCACCAGCGTCGCCACCGTCGACTCCATGATCATCGCGCCATAGCCAATGCGGCAGGCGTGGGCCTCGTTGTCGAGCTGCTTGCAGGTGGTGCCCGAAGACACGACCGAGTGGAACCCCGAGATCGCGCCGCACGCGATGGTTACGAACATGAGCGGCCACAGGGGACCCGCCAGCGGCCACTCCGCGGGCTGGAATCCGTGAAACGGCGCCGCCTGGAAGGCGGGCCCGGACACGAGAATGCCGACGAGACCGAGGCCGATCGTGGTGAAGAGCACGTAGGAGGACAGGTAGTCGCGGGGCTGGAGCAGGTACTGGACGGGAAGGACGGAGGCCACCAGGCAGTAGACGAGAAGCGCGAGGGCCCAGAATGTCTGTGGGGCGAGGCCCGCGACGTGCGGCACCGGCGGCGGGAAGGCGTGGCCGAGGGCGAGCAGGGCCACGATCGCACCCAGGCCTCCGATCGTGACCAGGGCGAGGCGCCCGCCGCCCGAGCGACCGCGGTAGAGGGCCACCCCGGCGAGGGCCGCGACGGGCAGGATGCCCCAGCTCGGCACCACGATCTCCGGGGCCTGGACGAATGTACCCGCGGTGAGCACGGTGAAGACGGCCAGAACCAGGACGAGCGCGATCAGGATGAAGACGGAGAACAGCGTCCGAGCCCGCCGAGTGACCACACGACCCGAGACCTCGGCGATCGAGACGCCACCGTGCCGCACCGCGACCACGAGGGACGAGAAGTCGGCCACCGCACCCATCAGCACGCCACCGAGGACGATCCACACGATGGACGGCGCCCAGCCCCAGTAGGCGACGGCGAGCGCCGGGCCCACGATCGGGCCCGCCGCACAGATCGACGAGAAGTGGTGCCCGAAGAGGACCAGCCACTGCCGCGCCGGGACGTAGTCGACGCCGTCGTACTTCGTGTGAGCGGGAGTCGGCCGCGACGGGTCGATGCCCAGCAGACGGGCGACGAGCCGGCCGTAGACCAGGTATCCCACCCCGAGGAGCGCGATCACGACGAGAAGGAGCGCCCGTGCGTCCATGTCCCTCACCTCGGCAGACGACCCCGCCCCTCCTCACGCACAGAGATCGGGGAATCTACCACGGACCGAGGCGGACGCGTGGCTTCTTCTCCGCCGGCCGCGGGGGGGCTGGGGCGGATCGCCTCCCCGGCGAGCGCTCAGCGATCGACGGTCTCCACCGGGCCTGAGCCCGGCGGGGCCTCACAGGGGACCTGCTGCCAGCCGGTGCGGATCGTCGTTGCACCGCAGTAGTTCCGGCCCTGCGAGCGCGGGTCGTTCAGATAGGCGAGGATCGTGGCGCAGGTCTCGCTCTCCTCCGGACTCACCCGGCACACCCCGCTGAAGGAGCGGTTGGTGAAGCAGCAGTCATCGCGCGGAGACGGCTCCTGCGGTGCCGCCGCGACGCCGACGCAGGCTTTCGGGTGAGCGACGTCGGGCGCGGGTCCGGCCATCAGCGCCACCGCCGACCCGCCGACGAGGAGCGCGGCGAGACATGCCATCACAGATCTGAGCTCGGTGTGTCCTGTTCTCACGGCACACCTCCTCCCTGAAGTATCCGACATTGCCCTACGCCAGGGAAGGCTTTGCCGCGACGACGGGCGCGGCGAGGGGGGTTGAGCCCGAGAGCCCGTCGTGCTCGGTGCGGGCGATGATCTCATCCTGGAGGGCCACTGAGAGGTCGCAGAAGTAGTCGCTGTAGCCGGCCACACGCACGATCAGGTCGCGGTGCTCCTCGGGCCGCGCCTGCGCCTCGCGCAGCGTCTCTGCCCGCACCACGTTGAACTGCACGTGATGCCCGTCCATCTTGAAGTACCCCCGCACGAGGTGGGCCAGGGCGTCGATGCCGGCATCGCCGTCGAGGAGAGAGGGGGCGAACTTCATGTTCAGCAGGGTGCCGCCCGTGCGGAGGTGGTCCATCTTCGCCGCCGATCGGAGGACAGCGGTCGGTCCGCGACGGTCGGCCCCCTGCACCGGTGAGATGCCCTCGGACACTGGCCGCGTCGCTCGACGTCCGTCCGGCGTCGCCCCGGTCACCGAGCCGAAGTAGACGTGACAGGTCGTGGGCAGCATCTGGATGCGGTACCGTCCCCCGCGGGCGCTCGGGCGGCCGTCCACCGAGGAGAAGAAAGCCTCGAAGGCGCGCTGCATCAGGGCGTCGGCGCGGTCGTCATCGTTGCCGTACTTCGGCATGCGGTTGACGAGCCGCAGGCGCAGGGGCTCGTGTCCGTCGAAATCGCCGTCCAGCGCCGACACGAGCTCCTCGAGAGACACGCGCCCCTCCTCGAACACCGCGCCACGGATGGCGGCGAAGCTGTCGGTCAGCGTCCCGATACCCACCCCCTGGATGTAGGTATTGTTGTACCGGGCGCCGCCGGCGTTGTAGTCACGGCCGCTGCGGATGCAGTCGTCGATCAGGACCGAGAGGAATGGCGCGGGCATGAGCCGCGCGTACATCCTCTGGATCACCTGGTTGCCGGCGATCTTGACGTCGAGAACGTGCCTCATCTGTGTCTCGAAGGCGCCGAAGACGGCATCGAAGTTCTTGAGGGTCCCCGGCTCGCCGGTGGCCGGGCCGAGCCGACGCCCCGAGCGCGGATCGAGTCCGTTGTGCAGGGCCAGCTCCAGCACCTTCGGCAGGTTGAAGTAGCCGGTGAGGATGTAGGCCTCCTTGCCGAAGGCCCCGACCTCCACGCAGCCCGAGCAACCGCCGGCCCGGGCGTCCTCGAGCGTCTTGCCCTGGCGTAGCTGTTCCGCGACGACGGCATCGGCGTTGAACAGCGACGGGAATCCGTAGCCCTTCCGGACGACCCTCAGGGCGTGCTTCAGGAGCGCGTCCGGCGTCTTGCCCGAGACCTGGACGTTCGAGGATGGCTGGAGGAGGTGCATCTCGTCGATGATCTCGAGGAGGAGATGCGAGACCTCGTTCGAGCCGTCGGTGCCGTCCGTCCGGAGCCCGCCGAGGTTGATGTTGGCGAAGTCGGTGTAGGTGCCGCTCTCGGCGGCGGTGACCCCCACCTTCGGCGGCGCCGGGTGGTTGTTGAACTTGATGAAGAAGCACTCGAGGATCTCCTTCGCCCGCTCCCGCGTGAGCGTCCCTTCCATCAGGCCACGCTCGTAGAACGGGAGCAGGTGCTGGTCGAGGCGTCCCGGGTTGAAGGCGTCCCAGCCGTTGAGCTCGGTGATGACGGCGAGGTGGCAGAACCAGTACGACTGGAGCGCCTCCTGGAGATCGCGGGGGGCCTGAGCGGGCACCCGGCGGCACACGGAGGCGATCGTCTTGAGCTCGGAGCGTCGAGCGGGCTCGGGCTCGGCTTCGGCCAGGGCCTCGGCCCGCTCGGCGTGGCGCGCCGCGAAGAGCAGAACCGCGTCGCACGCGATGTCCATGGCCCGGAGCTGTTCACGTCTGTCCCAGGCCTCCCCATCGTGGAGAGGGTCCAGCGCCTCGACGGCGGCGGCGATGTCGGCCTTGAAGTCCAGTAGCCCCCGCCGGTAGATCTTGTCGTCGAGGACGGTGTGGCCCGGGGCCCGCTGCTCCATGAACTCGGTGAAGAGCCCGGCCTCGTAGCACGTGTGCCATTCCGGTGGCAGGGCCTCGAAGATCCGGTCGCGCAGCGACCGGCCTCGCCAGTAGGGGATGACGTCCCGCTCGTAGGCCAGGATCACATCGGGGTCGACCCGGTAGCTCGTCTTCTCGCGGGAGTTCAGGATGCGAAGGTCCTCGACGCTGTGGCAGGTGAGCTCCGGGAAGGTGGGGACGGCCTTGGGCGCCGGCCCCCGCTCGCCGACGATCAGCTCGCCCTCGCCCACGTGGATTCGCCTGTTCTCGCAGAGGTGCAGAAACGCGCGGGCCCGCATGACGGGCACAGAGAGGCGCCCGTCGTGGTCGCGGTAGAAGCGCGTCAACAGGAGCGCGCGCTCGGCGGAGATCGATGGCGGGGTGTCGAGGCTCAGCCGGCGCAGGGCTTCGGTTCGGGGGGTCATCATCAGGCTCCAAGCGAGACCTGGAGGCCCCGCTCGCGAAACACGACCGCGAGGGCCTCCATCCGTTCGGGGGAGGGCGGGGCGAGGGACTGGAGCGAAGACGGCCGGCCGAGTCGGCGGGCCTTGTCCACGCCGGTCCGGTGGTACGGCAGCAGGCTCACCCGGCGCACGCCGCTCAGCCCGGCAACGATCTCCGCCAGCGCGGCGAGGTCGGCTTCGCCGTCGGTGTGGCCGGGGATGATCGGGACGCGGATCCAGAGCGAGCGGTGGGCACGGCTGAGCGCCTGCAGGTTTTCGAGGATTGGCTCCGTGGGGAGGCCGGTGAACTCGCGGTGTCGGGCGTCGTCGGCGAGCTTCAGGTCGAAGAGGAAGAGGTCCACGAGCGGGACGAGGCCGAGAATCTCCTCGCGCGGTCCGAAGCCGCACGTGTCCACCGCGGTGTGGAGGTCGTGGCCCCGCGCGGCCTCGAGGAGGGCCCGGAGGAACCGAAGCTGGGCCAGAGGCTCGCCGCCGGAGAAGGTGACGCCGCCCCCCGATTCCTGGAAGAAGACGCGGTCGCGCAGGACCTCGGCCATCACCTCGTCCACGGTCGTCTCGCGGCCGACCATCTCCCGGGCCCCGGCCGGGCACGCCTCGATGCAGGCGCCGCAGGCCGTGCACACGCCGGAGCCGGGGTCGGGGGCCCCGTGCGGGCACACCTCCTGGCACGTGCCGCACTCGATGCAGCGGCTGTCCACCCTCACGACCTCGGGCCCGAACGACTGGCTCTCCGGGTTGTGGCACCAGAGACAGCGGGCCGGGCAGCCCTTGAGGAAGACGGTGGTGCGGATGCCGGGGCCGTCATGCAACGAGTAGCGCTGCACGTTGAAGACGCGCCCGCTCGTCAGCCCGCTCATGGCGAGGCCTCGACCGCCTCTCCGAAGTAGTAGCGGTGGATGAAGGGCTCCTGGACGCCGAAGGACCAGTGCACGTCGCGAAGGTGATCGGCAGCGGCCCGCGCGTCGCCCCTCGCCACGAGCCGTACCAGAGCGGCGTGCTCCTCCAGAGAGGCAAGCTCCCAGTCCTTCACGAGCCCCTGGCGCCGGGGCCAGTCGTAGAGTCTTTGCTTCTGGATGCGCACGATCCGCACGAGGAGCTCGTTCTCGCAGCGGTCGAGGAACACGTCGTGGAAGGCGAGGTTCCGGTCGTAGTACAGGTCGAAGTCGTCGGCGAGCACGGCGCTCTTCATCTCCGCGTTCAGGCCGTTGAGGGTTCGTATCTCCGCCTCGCCAAGCTTCGGGAAGGCGGCGAGGACGGCCGTCCCCTCGAGGGCCCCGATCAGCTCGTAGAGATGGCGGATGTCCTCGAGGGTCAGTGGCCGCACCCGGACTCCCCGCCGGGGAAGGATCGCGACGAAGCCCTCCGCCTCGAGCTGGAGGAGGGCGTCCCGGAGCGGGGTGCGGCTCACGCCGAGTCGAGAGGCCAGCTCGTCCTGGTTGATGAACGACCCGGGTTGGATCTCACCGTGGGTCATGAGCAGGCGCAGGTGGTCGTAAACCTGCTCCCGGAGTGACTTGAGGACGAGCGGACCCGACGTGCCCACGATGGCCTTCCGTGGACTCTGATATATCAGATTTCAGATGCCCCCGCCAGCCTCGTGGGCGCTGGGATGGACTTCGATGAGCCCCCGGCGGTCCCGCCGCCGGCCTAGCTGAGCCAGTCGATCAGACCCCGGACCGCGGAGAGGATCTCGACGTCGTGGCTCGCCGGCCGGGTGCCGGGCGCGGCGGAGAGCCTCCCCGTCATCAATCGGGCGTCAAGCTCGGCCTGGCGCAGCCGTTCCCGCTCATCCTGGAGGTCCGCCTTCTCCCGGGCCCGCGCCCGGTCCATCCCGCCCGCCCGGATGAACTCGACGATCCGCCGCAGCTCGCCCTGGTTGAGCCAGACGCCGTGCCCCTTGCAGACGTCGACGAGAACACCCGACACCCGGGCGAAGTTGTGCCGGTTCATCAGACGCCGGCACTCGGGGCAGGGCCAGTAGCGCTGGGGCCCGGCCGGCGCGGGCGGGGCCTGGGGCCGGGACAGCGTCGCCTCCAGGACGACGGTCTGCTGCTCGGTCTCCTCGCAGATGCGGTGAAATGAGGTTGTGTCCACCCAGAGGCCGCCGCAGCGCGTGCACTCGTCGAGGGTGACCGAGCCCACCTTCGCGGGCTCGAGAGGACGCTTGCACTCCGGACAGGGGCGGGACGGACGGGACTCGGCCTCCTCGCGCACCGCCTTCGCCCCGCAGTGGGCGCAAAAACGAGTGCCCCGGAACAGCTTGGCGAAGCATGACGGGCAGGCCACGAGGGCGAGCAGGGTGCCGCAGTATGGGCAGGCCGTCGCATCTGGCGTGGCCGGAGCTCCGCACGAGGGGCAACGGACGGTCCCCGCAGTCTTCGGCATCGCCTCGATTCTATGCCCAGGGACTTCTCGTGAACGAACTCATCGCGAATGTTGGCCTGGCGAAAGACGATGCGGCGGATGCTCGGTCGGGCCCCGCGGGCGACCGGTGCCGACGGGCCCCTATTTCGTGACCGTGAAGACGACGCGCTCGGAACGCGTGCCGACCCCATCCTCGAGGGCGATCGCGAACTCCCCGGTCTCCGCGTCTTCGGCGAGATCGACGAGGATGGTGATCAGCGTCGGGTTCACATACTTGTGACGGAGCACGGTCACGCCCCGGGGGGCCTTCTCCAGGGGGAGAATGCGGGCCTGGAGATCGGAGCGGAACCCGGTTCCCCGCAGATCGAGCAGGACCTTGCCCGGCCGCCGCACCTCGAGCGGCGACACCGTGGAAAGGACCACCGGCTCCGCCGGCGGGGCCGGCGGCGCAACCTGGGGCGCGGGGTTCGGCGGTGGCGCCTCGACCTGGGGCGCGGGGGCGGGCGGCGCGGCGGCCGGCTCCGGGCGCGTCACCGGCTCGGGGGGTGCTGGCACCGGCGTGGGTGTGGGTGTCGGCCTGGGCGTGGGTGTGGGCGCGGGCTCGACCGCAGTCGGCGGAGGGGACACCGCCCGAGGCGGCGTGGGTGTGGGCGTTGGTCGCACGCCGGGATCCGTCATCGCCGGCGTGGGCGTTGGGATGGCCGGGACGGGCGTGGGCGCGGCGGCCGCCGGTGTGGGCGTGGGCTGGGTGGCCGTTGGCTCCACCGCTGCCGGCGTGGTGGCCGGAACCGAGGCGACGGTCGTGGGTGGCGCCGGCGTTGTCGCCGCACCCGACGAGGATGTGAGCCCGGGCCCGAGGTACTGCCAGCCCGCGCCGGCGGCAAGGCCAATGACGACGACCAGGGCGGCGAGAAGCGGCCACGTGCGTCGGGAGGGCCGCTCGGCACTCGCCCGCGCCGGCTTCGCCGATCGTGCCGAGCGTGTGATCCGGGGCGACGTCTTCGGTCCCGCCGAGCTCTTCTGCTGAGCCGCCGCCATCTGGGCGAGGTACGTCAGGTCCTTCGGCCGCCAGTCGGCCGAGCGCTCGAGGCAGGCCATGACCGCGTCCGCCAGCTCCCGGGGCAGATCGGAGCGCACCTTGAACAGGTGGGCGGGGGAGTCACCCGCGGGACGTCCGGCCAGGATCTCCCAGGCGATCGCCCCGGCCGAGTAGACGTCGGCCAGCGCCGGCGGCGCGTCGCCGCCGGCGTCGGGTGCGGCGTAGCCGGGCGCGGGAGCGCCCTGGCGCGCCGCTGAGAGGTCGCAATCCAAGTCGGAGCCCAGCTCGATGCGAGAGGGCTCGAGGGCGGCCAGAGCCCCGCCGCGGTCGTGGACTTCGTTGACGGCCTGGCAAAGAGAGTGAACGACGCGCAGCCTCTCGTCGAGCGATCGTTCCTGCCGGAGCCAGACATCGAGCTTCATGGTCACCCAGCCGGGAAAAGTCTACACCCTTAAAGGCTCACCGTGTGGCGGCAGGGCCGCCCCGGGTCCCTCGCAGGCACGGCCCAAGCCGCCTCGAGTGTCGGAGAGCCCGAGCCCGCCGCGAGGACGCCCCCGGGGGCTATTGACCCAGCGGCGGAAAGCCGGCCTTCTGGGCCAACTTGTCCACCAACGGCACCAGGTCGTTGATGCGGGGGAGCTTCTTTCCGTTGACGTAGACGGTCGGCGTCGCGTTGACTCCCAGACGCCGGGCCTCGGCGATCTGCGCCGCGAGCGCCGCCTTCGCCTGCGGATCCTCCAGGCAGCCCCGCATCGCCGCGGGGTTGAGGCCGGCCTCGCCGGCGAGGCGGATGACGTCGGCGGCTCCGGGATTGCGGAGCCCCTCGGCTGAGAACACGCGGTCGTGGTAGGCGTCGAACTTGCCCTGGTACTCGGCACAGATCGCCCCGAGGGCCAGCTGGCAGGAGCCGGGGTGGGTCGAGCGCGGCAGGCTCTCGTTGCACTCCTTGTCGAGCGGGTAGTTCTTGAAGCGAACGGCCACCCGCCCGCCGGCCTGGGGCAGGAACTGCGAGAGCCCCAGCCCCAGATTGCGGCAGAACGGACAGAGGAAATCGGAGTACTCGACCACCGTCACCGGCGCGTCGGCGGGGCCCCTCAAGGGGACGTTCTCCAGGTCGATCGTCTCCACTGGCGCGCTCTCGAACTGGGCCTGGGCCTTCCTCGCGAAGTACTGCTCGAGCTTCCGGGGATCATCGAGCGTCTCCTGAAGCTCCTGGGCTCGCTCCTTCCAGTACGCCGCCTCCTTGGAACTCTGGGAGACCTCCTCCGCCGGCGGGGCCTCCGGGGTCGGATTCGTCCCGTCCGGGGTGGTGTCGGGCGATGCGTCGTGCGGCGCGTCGGCGGGCGGCGGGGGAATGGGGGCCGGTGCGCCGAGAAGCGCGACCTGTCGCCGCTGCTCACGATAGTCGAGCGTGGACTCCGCCCCCAACACGGCCGCGGCGAGCGCGAGAGAGCCGAGCGCCCAGCCCGCGACCGCCAGCCGGCCCTCGACCCGCCGGAGGGCCCCGCCCGGATCCAGGGCCCCGCGCCACGCCGGCAGGAGAGCGACCAGGGCCAGCGCGCCCAGGACATAGGTCAGGATGCACACCGAGCAGAAGGCCTGGACCGCAAGCGTCTGGACACCGAGGAGGAACATGTCGAACAGAAGACCCAGGGCAAGGCCCACGACGACCCATCCGGTCAGCGCCGGCCGCAGCTCGTCGGGAACGAGGAGCGTGAGCAGCAAGAGAAGGCCCAGCGACGCGTAGAAGACGATCCCCAGGGCCGCCAGGGGAACTCCCCGGATCGACGACCAGGAGCTCCGGGCCACTATCTCGCAATCGCTGCCCGTGCCGGCGTCGCCCTCGCTGCAGACCCGGTTGACGGCGGACACCGCGCGGCCCTCTCCGTGGTGTTGGAGGAGCAGCAGGCCGGAGACCATCGTCCCGGCCAGGCAGAGAACGAGCGCGATCACGAGTCGCTTCACACTAGTTGTTCCCAATGGAGCCAAAACCTCCCTCCGCGAATGTAGCCGAGGGCCCGAGCGCGGGCAACTCGCCGCCGAATCCCCATCTCCCTCCCGGAACCGTCATCGATTTGTCCTGCCATGCCGCTCCGGCGGTGATAGGCTTCCGCGACCCAGCTCGGGTTCTCGGCGGCACGAGCCCGAGCGGGCATGGCCTGCGAGGGCGCCGCGGGGCCGAAGGGCCGTGCGGCGGCTCGCGTGGAGTGAGCGGACGTCGTGATCCTGCGCCTCGGCTCCGGTGATGCAGCCCAGAAGGGCTGCGGTTCGAAAGCGGCCCTGCTGGACCGCGCCGCGCGCGCCGGGCTCCCCGTGCCTCCGGGCGTCATCGTCCTCGACGAGGCGTGGCGCTCCGCGGTCGAGAGAGGTCTCGTCCGGGTGGAGCGGCTCACCGACCGCCGGCCCGTCTCCGTGCCGGACCCGTCGCTGTTGGTGCACCTCATCGGGCTGCCGCCCTTCAAGGGTCCCCTCGCCGTCCGCTCGGCCTTCTCGGCGGAAGACGGTGCGATCGACAGCCTGGCGGGAGTCTTCGTCTCGGGGTTGTTCGTCGACGGTCGGCGCCCGGCCGCCCTCGCCGCGGGGCTGGCCGGTGTCTGGGCCTCCGCTTTCCGGCGCCCCCGCGGCTTCCGTCGGGACCTGATTCTCCAGGAGATGGTTCACGCCCGCCGGGCTGGCGTCGCCTTCACCGAGCGGGAGTACGAGGACGACCTCGTCAACATGGCCGACGGCACCGCCGAAGGCCTCGTCGGCGGCGAGCTTGCGGGCGAGCAGCTGCTCCTGCCCAAGCGTCGGGGGGCGGAGGGCCCCACCGTCGCCGACCCGATCGGGGCCCGGCTCCAGATCCTGCTACGCGACGTGCGGCGGGTATTCGACGAGGCCGACTGGGACGTGGAGTGGGCGGACGATGGCGAGCGTGTCTGGCTCGTCCAGGTGCGGCCGGTGACCCGCCCCACCCTTCGCAACGAGCAGTTCACCTCCGCCGGGCACCGGGAGATGCTGCCCGATCCCCCCTCGCGCCTGATGACGAGCCTCATCGCCTCCTGTGCCCCCCGGTTGTTCGACGCCCTCCGCCGCTTCGACCGCGGGCTGCCCGCCGGCCGCCCCCTCGTCGAGGTCTTCCGTGGTCGGCCGTTTCTCAACCTGTCGCTCCTCACCGAGACGATGCGCCGGTGGGGCCTGCCTTCGAAGCTCGTGACCGACTCGATCGGCGGTGCCGCCGATCGAGATTTCGGTGCTCAGCCGTTGCGTTTGCTTCGCCAGGCACCTTTGTTGGCCCGCCTCGCCGCCGCCCAGCTGAGATCGGTGTCGTCGGCCGCCGCCGCCGAACGCCGGATCGAGGAGCACACCGCCTCGCCCCCGGCCGGCCTCGCGGACACGATCGAGGATCTGCGTTGGCTCTACTCCACGCTCGTCGCCGAGATGCTCTCGTTGGCCGCGGCCATGAGCGGACCGCTCGCCCTCCTGCGCCGGGCGGGCGTTCTCGCGGGGCTGGCGTCGCGCTGGCGTTCCGCGGGAACGGAGTTTCGGGAGGACCTCGCCGCCCTGCGGGCCCTGGCGGCCGGCCAGCCGGCACTGCTCGAGTCGCTCCAGCGGGGAACCCTGCCCGACGACGGGGTCTTCCGTGTCGAGTTCGAGGGATGGCTCGAACGCCACGGCCATCGCGGGCTGTACGAAGGCGACATCGCGTGCCCGCGGTACCGCGAGGAGCCGGAGTCGCTCCTGCGGGGCCTGGCCGCGCCGGCGGAGGAACCCCCGGCCCCGCCGCTCACGTCGCGCCGGGCGGGCCTCCTTCGACCCGTGGCCTGGCAGGCCGAGAGGACGCTTCTCGCCCGCGAGCGACTGCGCTCCGCCGCCCTGCGCGGCTTCGAGCGGCTCCGTGGGGCGCTCCTCGCCCGGGCGCGGACGCTCGCGGCCCGAGGCGTCCTGCCGTCGGTGGAAGCGTTGTTCCACCTCGACCTCGACGAGCTTCGCCGCCTGGACGAGGGGTTCCGCCCGGATGCGGCGTTTTGGAGAGCGCGAGCGGCAGAGAATGACTCCGCGCGGGCCTACGAGTTCCCGGACGTCTTCCACCGGCTGGACGACATCGAATCCTTCCGAGCCGGACCGCCCGGCGAGGCGGCCCCAGCCCGGCTGCGCGGCATCGGTCTCACGACGGGACAGGTGCGGGGCCGCGCCTGGGTGCTGACGGACCCGTCGGTCGAGCTGCCCCCGGGCCAGGTCGCCTCCGAGACCATCCTGGTCGCGCGCGCGGTGGACGCGGCCTGGGTGCCCACCTTCTCCCGGGTGGCCGGGGTAGCGGTCGAGGTCGGGGGCGACCTCTCGCACGGCTCGATCACCCTTCGAGAGATGGGCCTTCCCGCGGTCACGAACGTTCGTGGAGCGACGCGCGCCCTCCGCACCGGGGATTCTCTGATCCTCCGCGCCGACGAGGGCACGGTCGAGCGGGTCGAGCCGGACTCCTGAGGGAGGCCGGGTCGCTCAGAAGCCGACCAGCAGCCCCGCCGTCACGTGGATGTCGTGCTCGGATCTTCCGGACACGAAGTGGTCGAGCACGAGGTGGTCGATCACATCGATGCGCGCCCCGACCCTGCCGAAGAGGATCTTGAGCCCGGCGCCGAACCGGAGCTCGAAGTCCGTCTCCGTGCCGCCCGAGCCGCTCCAGGACACTCCCCCCGCGCCGAACACGAGCACCGGCCGGACATCGCCGCCCGTCATGTCGTAGGCCAGCCCCCCGCCGTAGTGCCAGGCCGTGACTCGGCGGCCCGCCTGGCGCCGGAAGTCGCGCTCAGGCTGGCCCAGCCCCGGGATCTCGGGCCAGCTGTCCCCGCCGAAGCAGCGGTCGGAGACGCAGAGATCGCCGCCCGCGTCGAGGTCGTGGGTCGGCGCGACCTCGAAGTCCGCCTCCACCGCCAGGCGGCCCTTGATGAAGCGGGAGTAGCGGAACCCCAAGAGCGCGCTCTGACCCAGGGAGGTACGCGTTTGCAGGTCCACTCGGGGGTCGTCCTCGAGGCCCGGCCAGCCCGGCCCGCGGGGGAATCCCCGGGCGGCGGGCAGGGGAAGGACCCAGCTGCGGGTCTCGTCCCGCGAGGCGTCGAGGATCGAGATCCCGCCGAAGACGACGATCTGGTTCCCGGGGTCACGATCATCCTCGGCAGCCAGGGGCGTCGCTGCCAGCAGAAGCAGAGGGATGAACAATTGCAGGGCACGAGGTGAGGTCATGAGCATTCTTCTCCTCACCCGATCATGCCACGCGGTCGGCGGGACTGATGTGAGGGCAACGTAAGACAGCTGAAAGAAGGGGATGCAGCGAGTGCGGCCGTGTGCGTCAGCGGCCGACGTGGGCCGCCTCGGAATCCCCCATCTCCACGCCCCCGTCCGGGAAGTACTCCCGCCAACGGCGGGTGACGAGGGCGGCAGTCTCCGGGTCGCAGGACACCTCTTTCGGGAAGGAGGGCCGGCGGCGGGCGTCGATCAGCACCGGTGGCTCGTGGACTATGTGGTGCCGCACGACCCGGGTGGCCGCGGCGTGGAGATCGGCCGCCGGCTCGAAGCGCGTGAAGGTGGTCCAGAGGAAGCTCGTGGGGGTCGCCGCCGCACGCCTCGGCTCGTCGGTCAGCACCAGGAGCGGCCATCCCTGGAAGGCGGGGTGGCGGGCGACCCGGGCGGCGTCTCCCGGATCCTCGCCTGCCGGCGGCCCTCCCACCACGAGGCAGCCGCCGCAGAACACCTGCACGTCGGTCACCCCCGGCGGTGTGGGCACGGGAGGCCGGAACTCGCGGGGCAGCTCGCGCACCGGGTCGCCGAGGCCCAGCCACACACCCTTCGACCCTTCGTTCACCGCTGGTCCCGTGTAGTCGAGGGTGTCCATCGAGAGGTTGGACAGGACATACAGATCGGTCTGCGGGTCCGTGCGGGCCAGCACGTGCTCCAGCGTCGCCCGGAAGTCGCGGAGGTCCACCGCTCGATCGGTGACGAGCAGGAACTTGGTGAGTGACAGCTGGCCCTCGCCGAGGATGCGAAAGGCCGACACCATCGCCTCGCGCTTGTACCGCTCCTTGACCACCGCCGCCGCCAGCGAGTGGTAGCCCGTCTCCCCGTAGGACCAGAGATCAACCACCGACGGCATCACCAGGGGGAAGAGAGGTGCGAGCAGCTCCTGCAGGAGATCGCCGACGAAGAAATCCTCCTGCCGGGGCTTGCCGACGACCGTGGCCGGGTAGATCGCGTCGCGGCGCCGGCAGAGGTGCTCGACCCGGAAGATCGGATAGTCGTGACGGAGCGAGTAGTAGCCGTAGTGATCACCGAACGGGCCCTCGGCCTGCCTTGCCCTCGGCGGCACGTGGCCCACGAGAGCGATCTCCGCGCTCGCGACGAGGGGATGACGGCCGGGGCCGGGGCACCGCTCGAGACGGCGTCCGGCGATGAGGGAGGCGAGAAGCATCTCCGGCACGTTCTCGGGGAGCGGCGCGATCGCCGCGAGGACGAGCGCGGGTGGGCCGCCGAGGAAGACGGTCACGGGGAGGCTCTCGTCGCGGGCCTCGGCGACCGAGTAGTGGAAGCCGCCGCCCTTGCCGATCTGCCAGTGCATCCCGGTGGTGCGGGGATCGTGCACCTGGAGACGGTACATACCCAGATTGCTGCGGGACCGTGCGAGGCCGGCTCCCGCAGCATCATGGTGTCGGCGCCCCGGGTCGCGGCCGCGACGCGCCGGGCTCGTGGGGGGCTCTTCGGTGTAGACGAGCGGCAGGGTCAAGAACGGCCCCCCGTCGCCTGGCCAGCAGGTGAGAACGGGCAGGCGGTCCAGACGCACGTCCGCGGTCACGATCTCGGTCACCGGACCGCTCGCGTGCCGCTTGTGGCCGATCCTCAACCCCTCGAGCGCGAGGTCCCGCGCTCTCCAGAGCTTGCCCGGAGTCGGCGGAAGCATGGTCTCCGCGACGTCGACGAGCCTCCGGATCAGACGACCCGGGCGAGTCCCGAAGGCTCGCTCCGCCCGCCGCGCCGTGCCGAAGAGATTGGTGACGAGGGGAACCTCCGCGCCCCGCACCCGGGGGAACAAGAGGGCCGGCCCGCCCGCCGCGATGACCCGGCGGTGGATCTCCGCGGTCTCGAGCCGCGCGTCGACCTCGGCCTCGACCACGGTGAGGTCGCCGTCGCGCCGCAGCTGTTCGAGGAAGGCGCGAAGGTCGGGAAACGTGGGCTCGTTCAAGGCGGCGCTCCTCCCGTGCCCTGGTCAGCTCGCGGCCGAAAACCCGTCAGGCCGTGCGAGCGGCGTGGGCCCCGGCTCTCGGGTCGGGCCGCGGCGTCCCCGGTGACCCTCGCTCGACCTCCACCCGCCACGCCTTCAGTACCTCGACGACGTGGCCGGGGAAGGCCAGCGCGGTCGGCAGGTCGTCGGGGGCGAACCAGCCGATCTCCGCGACCTCGTTCGGATCCAGGCGCTGCTCGGCGGCGTCCGTCGGCGTGGCGTGGAAGTAGACGTTGAGAGTCACCTTGTCGGCGTCGGGACCGCTCGGGGCGTAGGTGTCGATCCACATGCCCAGGATTCCGGTCGTGCGGACGGCGAGCCCGGTCTCCTCTTTCACCTCGCGCACCGCGGCGTCCGCCGGATGCTCGCGCGGCCCGCAGAATCCGCCCGGCACGTCCCAGCACCCGCGCCACGGATCGTGAGCACGCCGCACGAGGAGCAGCTTGCCGTCGCGAGCGACGAGGGCACCGGCGCACGGCTTCGCGTCGAGCCAGTGGCTGGTGTCACACGCGGGACAGGTGACGGGCGGGGGGCCGGGCAATGGCGCGGAGCAGTGAGAGCAGTACCGGGGAATCGCCATGAGCCGTTCGCCGATCGGCACCCCAACTCTCTGCGCCGGAAGTCTCCGTGTCAAGCCGGGACGGCGAGGCCTTGATCGGTGTCCGTAAGCGGGGGAGACTCGGACCATGTCCGAGTGGGCTCGCACGTTCCTCGTGGGTGCCGGCGGCTTCGTTGGTGCGTCGCTGAGGTATCACATGGGCGGGCTCGTGCACCGGTTCGTCTCGCCCCAGTTCCCCTGGGGGACCTTCCTGGTCAACGCCAGTGGCTGCTTCCTGATCGGGGTCCTGGCGATCCTCACCGAGGGGCGCGGCCCCATCGGACCGACCGGCCGGCTGTTCCTGCTGGTGGGCGTCCTCGGTGGCTACACGACGTTCTCGACCTTTGGCTACGAGACGCTGACCCTGGCCCGCGAGGGCAGCTTTGTGCTCGCCGCAGCCAACGCGGTGGGGCAGATCCTTCTCGGCCTCGCCGCGGTCTGGGCCGGCATCGCCGTGGCACGGGGGATCGGATGAGGATACCGCGCGAGGGACAGCTGCTGCGCATCTTCGTGGGTGAGTCCGACCGCTGGAAAGGACATCCGCTCTTCGAGGCCATCGTCCAGGAGGCCCGCCGCCAGGGCCTCGCCGGGGCAACGGTCTTCCGGGGGTTCGAGGGCTTCGGGGCGAACAGCCGGATCCACACGAGCCGCATCCTGCGTCTCAGCGAGGACCTTCCCATCCTGATCGAGATCGTCGACGCCGAGGAGAAGATCCAGTCCTTCCTCCCCGTTCTCGACGGCATGGTCCAGGAGGGGCTCGTCACGATCGAGAAGGCGACGGTCATCTTCTACCGCGCCAGTGAGCCCCCCGCCGAGACCTGATCGCCCCCCGGCGAGGCGACATGCCCGAGCTTCCCGAGGTCGAGACCGCGCGTCGGCGCGCCGAGCACCAACTCAAGGGGCGTCGGATCGTGAGCGTACGGGTCGCCCCCGACCCCCTCGTCTTCGAGGGGATCAGCCCGAGCCGCTTCGCCACCGCCCTCCGCGCCCGTCGAGTCGTGGCGGTGCGCCGCCGGGGCAAGCATCTCTGGATGGAGCTCGACCGGCGACCGTTTCCCATGTTCCACTTCGGCATGAGCGGTGCCTTCGCGCTCTACCGTGACGGCGATCCACGACCGCGCTTCTGGAAGGTGGAGCTCGCGGCTGAAGGGGGCCGCCGTCTGACCTTCACCGACCCCCGGCGCCTGGGACGAGTCCGTTTGCGGCGGAACCCGGAGCACGAGGCCCCGCTCGCCAAGCTCGGCTTTGACGTGCTCGACGATCTCCCTGACGCCCCGGCCCTTGCCGCGATCCTCAGCCGCCACGGTGCCCCGGTGAAGGCAGTGCTGCTCGATCAGTCGCTCTTCGCCGGAGTGGGCAACTGGATCGCCGACGAGGTGTTGTACCAGGCCGGCCTCGACCCCCGCCGGCCGGCGTCGTCGCTCTCGCGGGAAGAGGTGGGCCAGCTCCGCCTGCGCCTCCGCGACGTCGTGCGCCGCGCGGTCGCGGTGAACGCGGACTCGGCGCGTTTCCCCCGCACCTGGCTCTTCCACCGCCGCTGGGGCCGAAAGGAAGGGGCCCACACCGCCCGGGGCGAGCCCATCGTCCACCTCACCGTGGGGGGGCGGACGACCGCCTGGGTTCCCTCACGCCAGCGTTAGGAGCGACAGGCCGACAGGCCCAGCTTCACCCGCGTGTCCCTTCCCGTGAGGACACGCGGGTGTCCGAGGCCTGTCTCAAGGCTTTTCCTGGCCTGTCGGAGGCGACGCTGGCGCGTCGCGGCGTCCACTCGGGGTCGACGCTCGTCTCGCAAGCTCGACTTCGCGTCCCCTGAGCCCCCTCCGTGGGGAGGGATAGGGTGGGGGGTCGGTGAATGATGACGAGACCCACGCGTCCACGATGGAGCCGGCCCACAAGGCGACGATGGCGAGGGTGATCCACAGGAAGAATTCGGCGTTGTCGCGATGAATCTCGCGGGCCAGGCGGAAGGGGAGAAGGGGATCGATCTGGGCCGGATCAGTGGGCAGCCGGGCGAGCGTCTCCGCGGCGACCCGGCGAATGAGGGCCACAACCGCGACCAGGCTTCCGGTGGCGAAGGCGAGGCCGCGAACGGGGTGGCCGCTCATCAGCTGGCCGAGCCCCGGGAACACGAGACCCGACAGCAGCACGGACCGCCACGGGCGGCGGGGATTCGGGCGGGGCTCCACCGGGCTCACCGCCACGCCTCGTCCTTCCGTGCCGTGATATCCCGCACTCGCTCCCGCGTGCTCCGGACCGTATGATGCGCTTCCGTGTCCACGGGGACTATAGACCGCGCGTCCCGGCCGTACCAGGACGTCCCACCGGCGGAGGCGGAGAGGCTGCTGGCTGGAGGGGCGGTGGCGCTCGACGTGCGGTCGGCGCGGGAGCACGAGGAGGCCGGGCACATCCCCGGCTCCCTCCTCCTGCCGCTGGCGTTTCTGGCTTCCGCTCCCGCCGTTCTTCCTGACGGCGGGCGGCCGGTGGTGTTGTGCTGCTCGGACGGGGTCCGCTCGCATCGTGCGGCTCGGCGTCTGGCCGAGGCCGGCGTCGAGAATCTCTTCGTCATCACCGGGGGAATGGAGGGGTGGACCGGACCGGTCGAGACCGGTCCGTCACCGATCTCCGGTCCCTCTTCGTGGCTGGTCGCCAATACGTCGCTCGTCCCTCCCGGTGCGCGGACGCTCGACGTGGCCTGCGGGCGAGGACGCCACGCCCTTCTGCTCGCCAGCGCCGGCTACATGGTGCGGGCGGTCGACCGGGACGCGGCCCGCGTGGAGCAGCTCGCCGCCCTCGCCCGCCGGCTCCGTCTCCCGCTGGACGCCGAGGTCGTGGACCTCGAGAAGGGAGACGTCGATCTCGGAGACGGAGAGTGGGGGCTGGTGCTCGTCTTCCGCTACCTTCATCGACCGCTCTTTCCGGCGCTCGTCCGGGCGCTGCGCCCCGGGGGAGTCCTTCTCTGTGAGACGTTCACGAGGGGGCAGGAGCCGCAGCGGTCTCCGTCGAACCCCGTGTTCCTCCTCGAGCCGGGTGAACTGCCGGAGCTGGTGGCGCCCCTCGAGGTGGTCCGACAGCGGGAAGGGGAGTACGACGGGCGACGTGTGGCCGCGGTGGCTGCTCGCAAGCCGGCCCATCTTCCGCCCCGTCCCTGACCGCCGAGCCTCAGCCGGTGTCGGCGACACGCCCGCGCGCCGCGCGCACGCCGTCGCGCAGCAGCTCGCCGAGCCAGGCGGCAGACACCACGAGCGTCACACCGACCCCCAGGACCCAGAGCCGCCCCGCCCCGACTGCGGCCGGCCCTTCCAGGGGCTGGGGCAGGAGGACGCCCGGCGCGAGGAAGAGATAGAAGCCGACGAGTCCCGCGGTGGCCCCCGCCGCGTGCGCGGCAAGCATCCGGCCCGGCCACAGCACGCCGAACGGCACGACCCAGAGGAGATACTGGGCGCTGAGCGAGCCGTAGAGAACGTGGAAGGCCAGAAACGTGACGAGGCAGGCCCGCGCCGGGGAAAGGGCGAGCCAACCTCGGCGCGTCGCGACGGCGAGCCCGACCCAGGACACGAGGAAGAGCATCCTCGAAACGACCGAGGCAACGGGCCAGAAGCGGGCCTCGCTTCGCGCCAGATCGCCGCTCCCGAGCCAGGAGAGGCCCCGCACGAGCCCGGTCCAGCCGAAGTCGGCGATCCCGGCGTAGGCGAACAGCTCGCGCCGAAGAGCGGTGAGATCCGCGATCGCGAATGGCAAGAGGACGAGGGCCACCGGGGTCAGGGCGAGAAACGCGTAGCGCAAGGCCCGTCGCCAGGACGCTTCTCCCGCGAAGGCGAGGAACGGGAGGACCAGCACCGGGAAGGACTTCGTCCCGATCGCGGCGGCCAGCGACAACGCGGAGAGGTCGCGCCGTCCGCGGGCGAGGGCGGCGAGCGCGAGCAGGACCAGCAGGAGGGCAATCGCGTCGAACTGTCCGTGGGCGCCGGTGATGAGCACGCTCACCGGGTGGGCGGCGTAGATCCAGGCCGCCGCCGGCGGGGCGCGTCCGGCGCGTCCGGCCACGACGAGCGCGGCCACGATGAGCAGATCGGCGAGCAGGGCCGGCAGCTTGACGTTGACGGGGAAGGTGCCCACGCCGCGCCGGGATAGCCACTCCGCCCCCGCCTCGGCAAGGGACCAGAGGGGCGGGTACGGATACAGGCGAGTCGTCTCGTACGGGTTCCAGGAGACGTCGAGTAGGTGGCGGCCCACGCGCTGGTACCGCTCGACATCGGCCACGACGCGGTCCAGGACGAGGACCGGGGCCAGACGAAGCGCGAGGGCCAGCAGAACGGGGCCGGCGAGCGCCCGGCTCAACGGCGCGCCCTCGCTTTCGCGCGGCGTCCCCTCAACGGCGGCCGCAGCGTCGCACCCGGGTCGCGGGCGAAGAGCACCGGCACCGCCCAGTCGAGGGCCGCGGTGCCCATCGAGTGCGCGAGGGCCACCCGGGCCTCGCGGGCGGCATCCCCCAACCCGCGTCCGAGGGCGAGGGCGGCGTAGAGCTCGCGCGCGAACGTGGTGGCCGCGGTGTCGAGGACCGCGTATTGGTTGGCCACCACCGCCGGGACCCCGGCCGCGACGAGGGCGGGGGCCATCCCCCGGTTGAAATCCACGCGCCCCCCTCGTCCGCTCTCGCAGGCGTTGAGGAAGACGAGGTCGGTGCCTCGTCGCCCGACGATCTGCCGAAAGGCCGCTGCGTCCACCGCCCTGGGTCGTCCCCTCCCATCCTCGAGGAAGAGGCATCCCTCGCGGGCGTCATCGTCGTAACTCCCGTGTCCGATGTAGTGAAGCACGTCGACCGCCTGGTCGCTCAGACGGCGGTGGAGGGCCTCGGGGGTCGCCCGGGCCACCACGCTGACCGAGGCGAGCCCGGCGTCGACGAGCGGCCGGAAACCCCGCCGCACGAGCGCGGCCTCCTCCCGGGCCGCGACCGGGGCCGCCCCCTCCGGCTCGGCGGTGGCGACGAGGATCCGAAGCCGCTCGCGTCGTCGGGAGCGGACCTCGGCGGGGACGGCGGTGAAGACGTTGCGCACGAAGTTGACGTCCGACGTGGCGAGGTGCGACCGGCGCACTGGATCGTAGGCGAGCTCCCACGGCTTGTCCGCCACCCAGTCGATCATCGAGGTGAACACGAGGTCGAGAACGCCGTCCGGCTGGAGCGAGCGGGCGACGTCGTAGAGCCGGCGGACGTCCCCGGGGAAGAGGAGCTCGAACAGGTCCCGCCCCCACGCGCGCAGCTCGCGCCCGCGGGGGAGCGTCCGGCCCCGCCCCCGGCCCTCGAGCACGGCGAGCGTCCGCTCATGCGCGCGGATGATCCTCTGCCACCTCGCCCCGGCCTCGCCACCCCGACGCGGGAACGGCGCGACGGCCCGAGCGTTGCGGAACGAAGCGAGGAGTGTCGCACTCTCGGCGGCCGGGTCGGAGGAGAGGACGAAGAGCTCGAGAACGTCGCCAGGCCCGGCGTCGGACGGGGGACGGGCGGAGGGTCGGGAGCGAGGAGACGAGGCGGCGCGGCGCGTGCTCATGGCCCGATCTTCACCGCACCAGGGTCCCCGGGGGGACCGCCCGCAAGCCCCAGGCGCCTCAGCCGCGCTTCCGGGACGGGCGTCGCGCCCCCGATCGGGTCCGCTCCGGTCGCGGCCTCAGCTCGAAGAACCTCTGGCAGGCACGGTTGAAGCGCTCGGCGAGGCCGCGGCCGTCCGCGCCCGGCATCGGGCCGAGGCGTCGCCATCCGGACTGCGCCGCCTCGACCTCGCTCGTGGCGGAGTGCCACCGGGCCTCCGCGGCCTCACGCCCGCCGATGGTGTTGGCGGCTAGGGCGTCGCGGAGCCGGGCCGCCAGCTCCTCGGTGCTGCCGATGGTGGCCGATCCGCCTTCCGGGGCGAGCTCCCCGAGCAGGTTCTCCACCCGGGCGATCAGCTTCTCCGCCTTCCGCCGGCTCGCCTCGGGGTCGAGCTCCGTGCCGGCGAAAGCCTGGGGATAGAGCTCCACGAGCCGGTCCCGCACCCGGGAAAATCGCTCGGCGAACGGGGTCATCATGTCGCGAGGGAGCTCGCCGGCTTGACGCCACGCCGTCTGCGCCGTCTGGACCCGGGCCACCAGATCCTCCGGCGGAGACCCTTCGCTGCCTTCGGGGGGAAGGAGGGCTTCCAGCTCGGAGCAGATCCCCCCCCGCGTCTCCTGGACGGCCTGCAGGGCGAGGGCGTCGCGGTGCTTGTAGCGATCGAAGAAATGATCGCAGGCCTTGCGGAAGCGCTTCCACACCGCCTCCGAGCGGCTCTTCTTGACCGACCCGATCTTGCGCCATTCCGCTTGCAGTCCCTTGAGCTCGGAGGCGGTGGTCTCCCAGTCGGTCGACTCCATCATCGCCTCGGCGCGCTCGCAGAGGGCCTCTTTCTTCTCGAGGTTTGCCGCCCACTCCTTGCCGCGCTTTTCCCGCTGCTCATGCCAGCGCGTGAAGAAGCGGTCGCAGGGCTGTCGAAAGCGGTCCCAGATTCTGCGCGAGTGGGCTCGCGGCACGGGACCGACCTGCTTCCACTCGGCCTGCAGGCGGCGCAGCTCGTCCGCGGTCTTCACCCATTCCGTCGAATCGGCGAGAGACTCGGCCTTCTCGCAGAGAGATTCCTTCTTCCGGAGGTTCTCCTCCAGCTCCTCTGCCTGCTTGGCGAAGAACGCGTCGACCCGGCCCTTGACCACGTCGCGCGCGGCCTTGAACCGCGTCCAGAGCTCCTCGGCGTTTTCCTTCGGTGCCTCCTTGGCCTGCTTCCAGCGTGCGTCGAGATCCTTCAGCTTGCGTGCGGCCCGGGCCGTGTCCCGCTCTTCGATGAGGGCCTCGGCGCGCGCGCAGAGGTCCTCCTGCACAGACTCGTTGGCCCAGCGTTTCCACTCTGCATCTTCGCGCAGCTGCTGCAGCACGGGGTAGAGGGCCTTGCGGGCGGCCTCGAGCCGGGCCAGGGTCTGCTCGCGATCGAGACGCGAGGGAAAGTGTCCGGGGCGGTCGAGGGCGGAGCGGATCTCTCGCGACACGTGGTCGACGTCCCGCAGGCCGGGGTTCTCCCTGGCGAGCAGCGACTCGGCTCTTTCCACGAGGGTGGTGAGGTGTGCGAGGTTCTCACGATCCCTTCGCTCGCGCTCCTCGCGGGCGGCACGTTGGCGCCCGTGCATTCGCGCCGCCGCGTCATCGAAGCGGGTGCGGAGGTCCGGCTGGTCCTCCGAAGCCGCGAGCTCGTTCCATCGCTGCTCCACCTCCCCCCAGGCGGAGCGGTCCTCGCCGTCGGCGAGCGCCTCCGCTTTCGCCACGAGCGCGGCGAGCTCGTCACGGCGGGCGAGGCCGGTCAAGTAGGCCTGGTGGCGACGCTCGGCGGCGGCGATCGCCGCCTCGAAGCGCGCCGCGGCGCGCGCGGCTTCCTCGCCGGTGTTGGGCTCGAGTGCGTCCCACGCCGCTCGCGCCTGCTCGAGGGCGGTCGTGATGGCCTCCCCTTCCGCTCCCTCGACCGACTCGCAGAGGCGGGCTCGTGCCTCGAGGGCTACCCCTCGCTCCTTCGCCTTCTCTTCTTGTTCCGCTCGTGCCCGCTCGTAGACCTCTCGCTCCCTCTCGTTCTGCTCGATGGTGGTGGACGCCGCCGTGGGGCGGTTGGTCGCCGGCTTCTCCTGGTCGAGCCGGGCCCGCGCCCGGCGGGCGGCGGCGCCGAGTCGCGACTTCTCGGCCACGGTCTCGATCGCGCCGTAATCCTCCAGCCGGTCCACCGCCGCCACCGCGATCGCCTTCTGGTCGGATTTGAGGGCGAAGGACAGGAGGGTGGGCTCGTCGTCGATTCGGCCCAGGGCCAGAAGCCGGGTCGCCCCGTCGTCGGCTTCCCGGACGACGCTGGCGAGGGCCCGGGGGTCGTTCAATGCCTCGACCGCGGCCCCGCGCACCGCGGGCAGAACCGCCGAACGCGCCACTGACGAGAGGTGTCGAGGCTCGCTCAGGGCGGCGAGCGCGGCCCGGGTCTCCTCCTCCTCGGTGGCGTGAACGACCAGGTGCACCAGGCGTGTCGTGGCCTCCTCGCGGACGCCATCGTCGTCGTCGGTGCGGGCGAGGTCGATGAGGACCTCGGCGTCAGTCAGTTTCTTCGCCGCCGCGCGGCGGACGCGCGGCTCGTCATCCTCCCGGGCGATGGCGAGCAGGGTCTCGCGCTCGGAAGACGGGAGACGCAGGACGGCCGCGGCCCGGACCGCGGGATCGGGATCCTGCCACTCGGGCTTGTTGAGCAGACGGTCGATGATGCCCTTCACGGTCGTCTCCTGGATGCACGGCCCCGAAACCCCGACTATACCCCAACCGGCCAGGAGCCCGTCGGCGCGGACAGCTTCACCGACGGGGGCCCGACGGGTGGCCGTCGAGGGCCTCGATCGTGGCGGTCGAGGCCGGGCGCTCCTGCTGCAGCCGGGCCGCGACCGCCTCCGCCTGCTTCATGACGCGGAGGATGTTGCCATTGGCCAGCTTCGCGAGGTCGGCCTCGCTCCAACCCCGCCGGATCAGCTCGGCGAAGAGGTTCGGGTACGTCGAGACGTCGTCGAGCCCCTCGGGCCATGACTCGTTGCCGTCGAAGTCGCCCCCGAGGCCGACGTGGTCGACCCCGGCCACCCGGCGCACGTGCTCGACGTGGTCGGCGACCTCGCCGATGGTGACGCGGGGCAGACGGGCCCTGATCTCGCTCCGGATCCGTTCGCGCTCCCTGGGGTCGCGAATGTCCTTCGTCCGCTCCTCGTACTCGTTCGAGAGGGGCAGGCTCGCTGCGGCGTACTCCGGCGATATGAAGCTGGCCACGAACGTGACCATGACCACGCCCCCGTTCTCCGGCAGCCGGCGAAGGATGGCGTCGGGCACGTTGCGGTGGTGGTCACACAGCGCGCGCGCCGAAGAGTGCGAGAAGATGACCGGCGCCTCGGCGACCCGCAGCGCGTCCGCCATCGTATCCGGGGAGGTGTGTGAGAGATCAACCAGCATGCCGAGGCGGTTCATCTCCCGCACCACTTCCTCGCCGAACCGGGTGAGGCCGCCGTGGCGCGGCTCCTGTCCGGAGGCGTCCGCCCAGTCGAGGGTCGCGCTGTGCGTCAGCGTCATGTAGCCCGCTCCGAGTGAGTGGAAGGCCCGCAGCGCACCCAGAGAGTTCTCAATGGCGTGACCGCCCTCGATGCCGAGGAGCGACGCCACCCGGCCCGCCTCGATGATGCGCTCGACGTCGGCCGCGCTCGTGGCCGGGGTGAGGCGCTCGGGGTAACGGGCGATCATCCGCCGGGCGAGGTCGATCTGCTCCAGCTCAAGGCGGGCCGCCCCGGCCCCGGTGGTTGCGGGCACGTAGACGGACCAGAACTGCCCACCCACGCCACCGGCACGGAGCCGCTCGAGGTCGGTGTCCCCGCTCGTGCGACGGCGGAGGTCGTAGGCCTCCACGTCCCCGGGGGCACCCGTGCTCTCGCGGATGGCCCACGGGAGGTCGTTGTGCCCGTCGACGACGGGATGTCGGGCCACCAGCTTCCGGGCCTGGACGAGTGCGGCATCCTCCGCGCGGGCCGTGCCGGCCTGAAGGATTCCGAGGAAAGGAAGACACGAGATGGCGGTGACAAGCGTCTTGAACATCTGAGGACAACCTCGCAGGACAGCGTATTATGCCCCGTCCATCCAATCGGGTGGACGATGGACCAGCGCTGACGACCGGGTCAGGGCGCGGCGGTCGCCGGCTTCGGCATCACGCCCCGCTCGTCGAGGAGCGAGACGAGGTCCTCGGCCGCCGCACGGTGCTCGCTCGGGCCCCAGTGTCCCCGCCGACGGAGCCGCTGCCCACTCCGCGTACGCTCGAGAAAGCTCGGCCGAAGGTTCAGGCAAGTGAGGCCCGAGTCGTGGCAGCTGGCCTCGAAGAAGCGCTCGCCCGGTGAGGGCTCAGGGGCGCCGATCTCGTCGAGGATGGGCAGGTAGACGAACATCGCCCGCGCGCCGACCTCCCGGGCCTCGTCGCGGAGGGCCTCGAGCAGCGCCCGGCCGAGGGTGTCCCGGGCCCTGGCCTCCAGGCCGGTGCGGTCGCGCAGCCGGGCGCGGAGCATCGACAGCAGGTCGACGAACTTCGAACGCCACACCTCGCGGTCGCGGAGCTCCTCGGGCGTGGGTACCGGGACGTTGCGGAGCACGAGACGACCATCGTCGAGGTCGAAGCGGGGCTTGGCGTAGTCGAAGAAGCCGGTGCGGTTGCGCTCGAGGTCGATGTGCACGAAGCCCACGAGCACGAGGTCCGGTCGGAGCCACGGGCCTTCTTCCCGGAGCGTCAGCAACATCTGGTCGTGCCCGTACGCGTGGACGCCCAGATTGACCGGCTCCAGCGCGGGACGAAGGACGCCGAGCTGGTGCACCCACGTCTCCTCGTCGCCGACGCCCTCGCCGAACGTGAAGGAATCGCCAAGGACGGCGACTCGCACTCGCCCCGGGGGCTTCTCCGCGGGGACCTCATGCTGCCCGCGATAGCCGCGCGCCGTCGAGCTGAGCCTCTTGCCGTCGAAGGCCGGAACCCCGCTCAGCCCCGGGGCCAGGGTCCAGCCCCGGACGGGGTGGTAGACGTCGAACGGCTGGACGAGCGGCCGTCGCTCCTGCCGCCGAGCCCAGCGGAGGCGAGACGACGCCTGGTCGACGCCGGCCACGAGGCGAAAGAAGCCCTTGTGGGACAAGGCGGCGCGCGAGGCCAGCTCGAGGAAACCGAACACCGCGACGAGGTAGACCGCGAGCACCACCAGCCGGCGGACGCGCGACCGTGGCCCGGGCCCGGCCCCATCTTCGGCGGATCGCGGGCGCAAGGAACGGCCCGATCAGCGACGCGACGCCCGCCCTGACTTCCACCAGGGCAGCATGAAGGGTGGCGTCTGAGTGGGCGTGGGTTGCGGCACGGGGGGCGGAGTGGCGTCCACGTAGCCGAGGACCGGGACCGGCGGCTGGGGGCGCGGGCCAAAGATGAGCCAGCCGAGCCCCAGCACCGCCACCAGGCCCACCCCGGCCACGAGCGCCTTGACGTCACGCGGCAGCGGGGCCGGTGGCGTCCGCAGGCCGGGCCGAGCTGGGCGCGGCGCCGGGCGCTCGGCGGCGGCATGCGCCTCGGCCATGACCTCGGCTCGCTCGCGCGTCATGCCGCAGTGACACGCCGAGACGCGCATGGGCACGCGCCGACCGCAGGCCGGACATTGCCACGTGTGCGCCATCGTTCCCATACTACATCTCCGAAAGGGGGGGCGGTGTACCATGGCTCTCCATGTCCCGTCGCCTGGCTCCCCTGCGTCGCGGCCTCGACGCGATGCCCTCCCCCGTGAAGGATCGGCCCGGGGTCCTGCTGCGCGATCCCTTCGGATACGCGGAGGAGGTGGTCATCGTCCCTCCCCCGCTCGTTCCCTTCCTCCGCTTCTTCGACGGGGGACACGAGGAGGGCGACCTCGCCGCCGCGCTCTACCGGGCCAGCGGCGAGCTCGGAGCGGGGGCCTACGCCCGTGGCCTGGCCGAATCCCTCGCCCGCAGTGGGTTCCTCGAGGACGACGAACTCGATCGGAGAAGAGCCGCCCGCCACCGGGCCTTCGCCGCGGCCCCCCGGCGCGAGGCCTCTCACGCGGGGGCGGCCTACCCCGAGGATCCGGGCGAGCTCGCGGCGACACTCGACGAGTGCCTTCACAACGCCCTTCCGGACGAAGCCACGCCTCCGGACGAAGTCTTCGCGGTTGCGGCGCCGCACGTCAGCTTCGAGGGGGGCCGCCACTCGTACGCATCCGCCTATCGCGCGTTGCCGGGTGACGCGTCGGACCGGACCGTCGTGGTCCTCGGGACCTCGCACTACGGAGCCTCGGGCCGCTTCGGGCTCACGCGCAAGCCGTACCGCACGCCGCTCGGCGAGACCACGGTGAACGTGCCCTTCGTGGACCGGCTGGTCACCGACGGCGGCGAGGCGGTGGTCGTCGAAGACTATTGCCACGCCGTCGAGCACGCCGTGGAGTTCCAGGTCCTGTTCCTCCAGCACCTGCTCGGCCCCGGCGCCCGCGTCGTTCCCATCCTCTGTGGACCCTTTGCGGAGGCGACGCTCGGCCCCGGGCGTCCCGAGGACGACCCGCACGTGGCACGATTCCTGGATGCGCTGGCCGGCGCCGCGGCGGACGAGGGCCGGCGGCTCCTCTGGGTCCTCGGAGTCGACCTGGCCCACGTCGGTCGGCGCTACGGGGACGAGATGGCCGCCGAAGCGCGACAGGGACACCTGCGGAACGTGGAGACACAGGACCGCCGCCGCCTCGCCGCGGTCGTCGCCGGGGACGCCGACGGCTTCTGGAGGCAGGTGCAGGAAGGCGAAGACGATCTCCGCTGGTGTGGGGCCTCCGCCCTCTATGCCTTCCTGCGGGCGACGGGCTCCCCGCGTGGCACCCTGCTACGCTATGAGCAGTGGAACATCGACCCCGAGAGCGTCGTGAGCTTTGGTGCCCTGGCCTTCGGTGAGACGCCGTCGGAGGGGGATGGAGGAGTGCACGCATGATCCAGAAACTCGGCCTGATCGCCGTACCGACAGTCGTCATGGCCCTCGGGCTTGCGCCGACGGCCGGCGTGGCGGAGGAGGCGTCGGTGGTGGCGATCGTCGACGGGACCCCGATCACGGCGGAGGCCCTCGACGACGTGATCCAGTCCGAGCTGATTGCGCTGCGGCACCGCGAGGATCAGCTGCGACGCCAGGGTCTGAACAACCTGATCGCAGAGGTCCTCCTTGCCCGGGAGGCCCAGGGACGTGGCGTGAGCGTCGAGGAGCTCACGAAAATCGAGATCGAGGACAAGGCCCGGGTGACGCCGGCGGAGGCCAGGGCCTTCTACGAGGCAAACCGCGCCCGGTTCGGAGAGTCCGACGAGGCGACGGCCATCCAGCAGATCGTGGAGGGGTTGGGTCGACAACGTGAGCGCGAGCGCCGCGCCGTCTTCGCGCGCGAGCTGCGGAGCAAGTACCCGGTGGAGGTGCGCCTCGAGCCATTCCGCGTCGAGGTCGGGACCGGTGCGGCGCCGCCGCGGGGAAACCCCGAGGCCCCCGTCACCATCGTCGAGTTCTCGGACTTCCAGTGCCCCTACTGCGTCCACGCCCGTCCCATCGTCAACCGGGTTCGCGAGGTGTACGGCGACCAGGTCCGCTACGCCTTTCGGCATTTTCCGCTCGCCTTCCACGGGCTGGCCGAGAAGGCCGGGGAGGCGGCGGCCTGCGCGGGAGACCAGGGCCGCTTCTGGGACATGCACGACCGGCTCTGGAAAAACCAGAGCAAGCTCACCGTCCCAGACCTGAAACAACACGCGGATGCCCTGGGTCTGGACACGGCGGCCTTCGCACAGTGTCTCGACTCGGGACGTCATGCCGCGCTCGTGAAGAGCGACGCCGAGGCGGGTGAGCGCCTCGGGGTGACGGGCACCCCGGCCTTCTTCATCAACGGGCGGGCCATCTTGGGGGCGCAGTCGTTCGAGGCGTTCGCCCAGGTGATCGACGACGAGCTGAAACGCGCCGGCCGAACCCCGACCAAGGCGTCGCTGGCCCCGTGAGCGGAGACGGGGACCGCCGTCCGGACTGGCTGCGCTGGGCCCAGAGGATCCAGTCGATTGCCCAGACCGGCCTCGCCTACGCGGGCGACCCGTACGACCGCGAGCGCTACGAGCAGCTGCGCGAGATCGCGGTCGAGATGGCGGCGGTCGGCTTTGCCGAGGACGCCGACGTCCTGCGTCCGGTCTTCGCCGCCGGGATGGGCTACCCGACGCCCAAGGTGGACGTGCGTGCGGTCGTGTTCCGTGGGGACGAGCTTCTGCTCGTGCGCGAGCTGCGCACGCAGCGGTGGACGTTTCCCGGGGGGTGGGCCGACGTCGGCGACACGCCGGCCGCCGCCGCCGAGCGCGAGACGCTGGAGGAGAGCGGGTACCGGGTCCGCGCGGAGAAGGTGCTCGCGGTCCTGGACAAGACGCGCCACGAGCACCCGCCCTCGCTCGACTACACGTACAAGATCCTGATCCATTGCCGGCTCGAGGGGGGCGAGCCGCGCACGTCCCACGAGGTGGACGAGGTCGGCTTCTTCGCCGAACACGCGATCCCGGACCTCGACATCGATCGCACGACGCCGGGCCAGATCGTCCTCGCCTTCGCCCACCACCGGGACCCCGCCCGTCCCACCGCCTTCGACTGAGACCCGGAGGGTCGAGGTGGTTGCCCTCCTGCTCTTGAGGCTTCCAGCTCGGTTTGGCACCACGGGTGCGGCCGCGGCGGCCACCCGTCTGCGGTCCTCGCGGTGCGCAGTGTCGGACGCTGCGGTCCTCGTCGGGTCCCGCCCGCCGCGGCCTGGACCGGCCCTGTGCTCCAGGTTCCCGCTCGCCTCCTGCGCCGGGGCGCGCCGCTTTCTGTGAACTGAGGGCTTCGACCTTCGCGCCGGGTGCCTCAGCTCGTGGCCGGGGCCAGGCCCCTTCATCCCGAGTCGGCAGCCGTTTGCAGCCGGTCGCCTTGGGTGTGGGACCACGAGAGCAAGGTCGTCGCGGCCTCGGGCGGGCCTCTGAAGCGCGGCGCCGCGCGGTCCCAGGGCAACGGAGTGACTGTCCCGGGTCGGGGAGTCCGGAAGGCCGATCAGCCGCCTGTCATGTCTGAAGCGAGAACGGGGTGAAGTTCGTGTCCCGGTCGAAGTAGTCCTCGCGCTCGGCGCGCTTGAGGAAGTTCACGATGCGGTACGTGAACGGGGTCATCAGGGCCTCCCAGAGGACCTTCAGGAGGTAGTTGCTCACCATCACGCGCCACACGAGCTCGGTCTCCCAGACGAAGAGGAAGGCCGCCGGGTAGAAGATGACCGAGTCGACGGCCTCGCCGACGATCGTCGAGCCGATGGTTCGGGTCCAGAGCGCCCGACCCGCGGTGGACACCTTCATCCTTGCCAGCACGTACGAGTTGCAGAATTCCCCGCTGAAGTACGCGACGAGCGAGGCGAGGACGATGCGGGGAGTGGAGCCGAAGACCGTCTGGTAGGCCTCCTGGTGCGGCCAGCCCGGCGCCGGGGGGAAGGCGAGGATGGCCCAACTCATGAACGAGGCGAAGGCGAGGGCCCCGAACCCCGCCCACACCACCTTGCGGGCCCGGGCATAGCCGTACACCTCGGTCAGGATGTCGCCGAAGAGATAGCTGATCGGGAAGAAGAGGACTCCGGCTCCGAAGGCGAAGCCTCCGATCTCGGCCACCTTGGCCGCTCCGATCACGTTCGCGCACAGCAGGACGGTGACGAAGGCCGCCATCACCAGGTCGTAGTAGCGATACGAGCGTCGCGGACGCGGTCCGTCCGGCGGGCCCTCCGGCGTCGGCGCCGCTCGGGGATCGGAGCGATTCGTCAAGGCTGGACCGGTTGGATTCGGGGTGGGTTGGTGGGCGCTGCAGGATTCGAACCTGCGACTTCCACCGTGTGAAGGTGGCACTCTACCGCTGAGTTAAGCGCCCGCGGCCCGAGTCCGTTGAGGTTAAACCCGGCCCCGAGTGGGGTCAAGGCCGGCGAAGGGGGGCGAGGGGGGCCTCGGTTACGCCCTCCGGCTCGCTGAGCGGTCGCCACTCCACCGTGTGCGCCTGGCAGCGAACGCGCGGCTCCGTCCCGGCGATGAAGGCCTCGGAGCGGACGTTCGGGCACAGCGGGGTCGCGAGCAGGCCCGTGTCCGCGTCGATGTCGACGAAGATCACGTTCTCCGGGGGGACGGTGAAGGGGAGCGGCTCCTTCCCGCTGAGGGCGGCCTTCATGAACTCCACCCAGATCGGCAGCGCGGCCCGGGCGCCGGACAACCCGACCGGGGTGTTGTCGTCGAAGCCCACCCAGACGACGCAGAGCATGTCCGGGGTGTAGCCGGCGAACCAGGCGTCGCGGTAGTCGTTCGTGGTGCCGGTCTTGCCCGCGGCCTCGGCGGTGAAGCCTCGAGCCCGCGCCGAGACGCCCGTCCCTTCGTTCATCACGCTCTGGAGCATGCTGGTCAGGAGGAAGGCCGACTCCCGGCGGATCACGCGCTCGGGGACTGGCGCGTAGTGCTGCTCGAGGACACGCCCGCCCTCGTCGGTCACGCGGAGGACGGTGACCGGCTCGATCTTGTAGCCGCCGCTGGCGAGGACGTTGTATGCGGTGGCCATCTCGTAGGGCGTCACCTCGAAGGCCCCGAGGGCGACCGCGGGATAGGCCTCGATCGGGGCGCCGCTGCCGAGCTTCTCCGACCACAGCCGGGCGATACGGTCGTAGCCGACCATCTCCGCCACCTTCACCGTGGCCACGTTCAGGCTCTTGGCCAGGGCTCGTCGCAGGGTCACGAAGCCGAAGTACTTGTCCTCGTAGTTGCGGGGGATGTACTCCTTGTCCTCATAGAAGAAGACAGCGGGGGCGTCCTCGACCACGGTGGCCGGCGTGATCGGGGGCAGAGTCGGGTCCTCGAAGGTCGCCTCGAAAGCGGCCAGATACACGAAGGGCTTGAAGGTGCTCCCGGGCTGGCGCCGGGCCTGCATCACGCGGTTGTACTGGCTCGCTCCGTAGGAGCGGCCCCCGACGAGAGCCACCACCTTCCCGCTGAGTGGCTCGATGGCGATGAGCGATCCCTGCACCCTCTTCGTCGTTCGCTTCTTGACGATCTCCTGGACCTCGTCGAGGCCCCGCTCGAGCGCCTGCTGGGCCAGCGCCTGAAGGTGGAGGTCGAGCGTGGTGTAGATCGAGAGGTTCTGCGTCGTGAGGTCGTTCGGGTCGTAGTGCTGGGCGAGCTGCTGCCGAACCAGGTCCACGAAGTAGGGGGCGTCGGTAAGGTCGACGGTCGTCGACTCCACCATGAGCGGAGCGGCCAGCGCCGCCTCCATCGTCTCGGCGTCGATGAATCCGGCGTCGTTCATGAAGCGGATCACGAGGTTGCGCCGGGCGGTGGCGCGCTCGGGGTGGCGGAAGGGGTTGTAGCGGTTCGGGAGCTGGATCATGCCGGCCAGAAGCGCCGACTCCGGGAGGGTGAGGTTGCCCACGTCCTTGCGGAAGTAGCGGCTCGCCGCCTGACCCACGCCGTTCAGGCTGAATGAACCCCCCTGGCCGAGGTAGACCTCGTTGAGATAGAGCTCGAGGATCTCCTGCTTCGAGGCGCGGCGCTCGAGGACGAAGGCGAGCAGCGCCTCCTGCATCTTGCGCTTCAGCGTGCGCTCCGGGGTCAGGAAGAAGTTCTTGCAGAGCTGCTGGGTGATGGTGCTGGCGCCCTGGGGGATCGAGCTGTCGGTCCGGATGTTGCGGATGACGGCGCTCACGAAGCGGAACGGGTCCAGCCCGGGGTGGCTGAAGAAGCGCCGGTCCTCGATCGCGAGGACGGCCTGCACGAGGTGCTCCGGCAGATCCTCGTAGCGGATCCGACGCCGCTTCTCCCGGCTCTCGTCGAAGAGGTACGTGATCAGCTCGGGCTCGAGGTCCTGCTCCGCGTAGATTTGCTGCTCCGCGCCCCGGATCTCCTTGATCTGCCCCTCCCCGAAAGCCACGAGCAGTGGCTCGTCCGCCCCGCCCGGTACCGGACGCGGCCAGACGAGCACGCCGTTCTCGACGACCGAGAACTCACCCGCCGCCGTCGGCTCCGTTTCACGCTGCGTGTAGCGCAGGCCGTTCAGGATCTCGGCGAGCCCGTTCGCGTCGAGCACGAGGCCGGGGCGGAGGGTGAGGGGGCGGGCGTAGACGCGGGAGGGGATCTGCCATCGCTCGCCCTGCAGGCGCTGCTCCACCAGGACGCTGAACCGAACGTAGTGGTAGATGAGCACGGAGGCGCCCACGACGATTGGCAGGAAGATGAGGGTGAGCAACGCCACCACCAGACGGAAGCGCTGCGGTGAGTACACCCGGCCTGCAGTCTCGCTCATCCCCGGATCCAATCGAGTATACCCGGCATTGCTGCGCGCGGGCGGTCGCGGTAGGCTCGCAGAAAGAGCGGGAGGCCCTGAATGAAGCGCCTTTATGTCGCTGCCTACCATCAGTCGAAGTTCGGGAAGCTCATGGACACGGACGTGCCCACCGTCGTTCGCCAGGCGGTCGAGGGGGCGTGCGGGGAGATCGGCGTCGAGCCGCGTGCGATGGACCTGGGCGCGATCGGGGCCGTCTGCAACTTCTCCCTGAACCGGCAGGGTCTGCTCTCGGGCCTCATGGCGATGGTGCCCGGTCTCGAAGCCAAGCCGCTCCACGCGGTCGAGAACGCCTGCGCCTCCGGCGGCCAGGCCATCCTCTCCGTGGCCGAGAAGCTGCTCCTCGGCGAGGGCGAGGTGGGGATCGCCGTGGGCTACGAGAAGATGCGCAACGACCAGGGCAAGATGGACGGCAAGCTCATCGGGGAGGTCCTCGGCTATTTCTCCCATCCGGACGAGCGCGAGGGCAAGGTCTTCGTCTTCCCCCACCTCTTCGCCGAGGTGATGGACTGCTACATGAAGACCCACCGGGTCACCGAGGAGGACCTGGCCCGTATTGCGGTCATGGAGTACGCCAACGCCAACAAGAACCCGTATGCCCAGATGCAGAAGGTCCAGGTGAGCCTCGAGCAGGCGACGACGATCGAAGGCATCAACCGCTACATCGTGGAAGGACTGCCCCTCAAGACCTACGACTGCTCCCAGATCTCCGACGGCTACGCCGCTCTGATCCTCGCCACGGAGGAGGGTCTGTCGAAGCTGGGGGTGAAGAAGAGCGAGACCGTCGAGCTCGCGGGCTGGGGCCAGGCCACCGACCCCTTGAAGAAGGAAGGTCGGGACATCCTGCGGCCGGCGGGCGCCCACCGGGCCATGGAGACCGCGTACGAACGCGCCGGGGTCTCCGCCGCCGACGTTGGCGTGGCCGAGATCCACGACTGCTTCTCCGTGATGGGGGCACTCGGCACCGAGGTGCTCGGCAAGGCCAGCTACGGCCAGGGCGCCCGCTACTGGGCGGAGGGGAAGGCCGCGGTGGACGGGGAGTGCGCCATCAACACGTCGGGAGGCCTCATCGCCAAGGGGCACCCGATCGGGGCCACTGGGGTCGCCATGGTGGGGTGGAGCGCGTGGCAGCTCCAGGGCAAGGTTCCCGCCGAGCTGCAGGTGAAGGAGCCTCGCGTCGCCGCCACCTTCAACATCGGCGGTCCCATCTGCGCTTCCGTCTGCACCGTCCTCAAGCCCACCTCTTGATCGACTACCGCGCCGGAGACGACCTCGACCTCGATGAGGTGATCGACGTCTACGTCGACTCGACGCTGGGGAAGCGTCGTCCGGTCGACGACCGGGCGCGAATGGACGGCATGCTCCGCTGCGCCAACCTCGTGGTCACCGCCTGGGACGCAGACCGCCTGATCGGGCTCGCCCGCTCGGTCAGCGACTTCCACTACGCGACGTACCTGTCCGATCTCGCGGTCCGCCTCTCGTACCAGAAGCGCGGGATCGGGATCGAGCTCATCCGCAGGACGCAGCAGGCTGCGCCCCAGGCAACGATCATCCTGCTCGCGGCCCCGGCGGCGGTGGAGTACTACCCGCGTATCGGGTTCACGCAGCACCAGAGCGCGTGGATCCTCCGCCCGGGAGAGGCCCTTCGATAGCCTTCTTCACGGCCCGCACCGGGGACACCTGCCACCGGGCAGAGGAGGCAGGTGCCGACCCGAGGCCAGTCTGGCACCCGCCTTCGGAGGGCTGAAAGCCCTGTGCCCTTCAGCGCCGCCGGACGGCGAGGAAGACGATGCCGCCGGTCTCCTCAGCAAAGGTGCGGCGGTCGGCGATCTCGCCCTCGGGGAGCCCCCCGGTCAGCGCGAACATCTCGGCGGCGTCGCGGTGGTGGATCTTCCAGTCCATGAATGCGTCCATGTAGCCGACGTCCTTGATCCCCTCGAGGAAATTCGTGACGAGAAGGAGGCCCCCGGGTCGGGTGGCCTGGAAGAGGGCGTTCGTGAGGCGGACCGCGGCGGGACGCGGCAGCAGGTCGTAGGGCCCGGCCGCGTAGACCAGGTTGAACGTCCCGAGATCGGGGGCGGCGGCGACGAGCTCGTTGACCGTGCTCTCCTTGATCTCGACCCCGAACGGACCCCACTTCTCCCGCACGACCCGCAGACTGTCGGCATCGCGATCCACGGCGAGGAACCGCTCGATTCGCCGGTTCCGGACGGCCTCACTGAGGGCGGCCTCGCGGAGGTGCCCGCAGCCGATCGTCATGACGTGCGTCTCGCGGCGGGTGTCGGAGGCCTGGTCGATCATCTTGGCCAGGATCTCCTTGCGCCGGCGGAGCGCGGTGGCCGCCATTCCCGCGCTGGTGTACCTGTAAATCTCCTGCCCGAGCGGGGTGGCCTCGTCGACGTAGGGTCGGACACCATCCTCCCCGTAGAAGAGATCGAGGAGCACGGCATCTCCGGGGAAGCCCCGCGGCTTGAAGTAGGCCCGCTCGGTCAGGGGGTCCTGGTGAACCAGAAACCGAACCGGGTGTCCCACGCAGTCGACCCGGCAGAAGGCGTCCCAGTCGTCCCCGCTCGCCCGGCGGCGCATCTCGGCCAGGCTGTTGACGAGATGGTCCATCTCCTCGTAAACGCGGGCCTCGCTGGAGAAGGCGTCGTAGGCCCGGTCCAAAATGGCCCGACCCTGGGTCGCGTCTGCCACGATGTCCTCGAAGGGCCTCATTGTAGACCGGTTGGGTCGGTGCGGACGGGTATTTCGCGTGCCCCACCCCGGATCGGGCAAACCGGAGACGAATTGGCGGGCGTCCGTGGCCTATCTCAAGCATTTTCCTCCCCCTACGTGGGGAGGGATAGGGTGGGGGGTCATTGAATAGCCAGGTCTACCGCACGACCTCGAGCCGCACCTTGCCCGTGCCGGGCCCAATGAGGCCGATGGCCCTGGCGGTGCCGCGGGAGACGTCGATCACTCTCCCTTTGTAGGCGGGGAAGCGGTCGTTGATGGTCACGACCGTGCTCTTCCCGGTCGAAAGCAACGTCACCTTCACCCGGGTGCCGAACGCCCAGTAGGGGTGGGCGGCGGTCATGGCGTCCTGGTTGTACCTCTCCCCGCTCGCCGTCGTCTTGCCGTGGAAGCCCGGCCCATACCAGGAGGCGATCCCCTCCGCAATCGTGCCCACCGCCGGGGCCTCAGGAGGCGGGAACTTGTAGGCCTTCGGGTCGGGATGGCGCGAGCACGCCCAGAACGTGCCCAGCATTGCCAGCACTGCGAGGGCGGCGGAGATATGGAGGCGCCGGACCGAAGCGGTCGGGGTCTGCCGTTGCATCACGACACCTCGTGCACCCGGAGCATGTTGGTGGCGGCGGCCACGTGCGAGTGGCCGGAGAGTATCAGGACCGTGTCCCCGCCCTTGACCAGCCCCCGGGCCCGCAGACGCTCCTCCCCTCTGGCCAGGAGCTCGTCGCTGCTCTGCGCGGACTCCGCCCGCACCGGGACAACGCCCCACCAGAGTGCGAGCTGGTGGTAGACCCGCTCGTCACCGGTCACCGCGACCACCGGGACGCGCGGACGGAAGCCGGAGACGAGCCGGGCAGTGTTTCCCGATTCGGTAAACGCGACGATCAGCTCGCAGCCGAGCTCCTGGGCCACCGAGGCCGCGACCCGGGCCAGGCTCCGCGCGACCCGCGAGCCCGGGCCCCGGGGGGCGTGGTCGGTGGCCACCGACGCGGCGTGCTCTTCGGTGTAGTCCGCGATCCGGGCCATCGTCGCAACTGCCTGGACCGGGAAGCGGCCCACCGCGCTCTCGCCCGAGAGCATCACCGCGTCCGTTCCGTCGAGGATGGCGTTGGCCACGTCGGAGGCCTCGGCACGGGTGGGACGGGGGTTGTCGATCATGCTCTCCAGCATCTGGGTCGCGGTGATGACCACGCGGCCCGCGGTGTTGGCGGCGGCGATGATCTTCTTCTGGACGGTCGGGACCTCCTCGGTGCCGATCTCCACCCCGAGGTCGCCCCGAGCCACCATCACCCCGTCGGCGATCTCCAGGATGGCGGCCAGGTTCTCCACTGCCTCCGGCTTCTCGATCTTGGCGATCACCGGCACGTCGTGGTCGAGCTCGAAGGTCCTGATGAGTGCCTTGATCTCCTCGATGTCGGCGGCCTCACGGACGAACGAGAGAGCCACGTAGTCGACGCCCTGCTCCAGGCCGAAGGCGAGATCCCGACGGTCCTTCTCGGTCAAGGCGGGGACGGACATCTTGATCCCGGGAAGGTTCATGCCCTTGTGGGACCGGAGCGGCCCGCCGTCCACGACCGCGCACTCGACACGACCCTGCGAGGCCTCGATCACCCGCAGCTCCAGGTTCCCGTCGTCGAGGAGGATCCGGTCACCCTCCTTCACGTCGAGGGGAAGGACGTCGTAGGTCGTCGAGATCAGCTCCGGTGTGCCTTCGACCGATTCGTCGGTGGTGATGGCCACGCGAGCCCCGTCGCGGAGCTCGATCTCGCCTCCGGCCACCCGGCCGGTCCGGATCTTCGGCCCCGACAGGTCCTGGAGGAGCGCCAGCGGCTGGCCCAGTTGCGCCTCGATCTCACGAGCGGCTTTCACGACCCGGGCGTGTTCCTCGTGCGTCCCGTGGGAGAAGTTGAGGCGGAGCACGTTGACGCCGGCCTCGACGAGGTGCTCGAGCACTCGACGGTCCCGCGAGGCGGGACCGATGGTAGCGACGATCTTCGTGCGGCGCATGGGTCCCGCCGAGTATACGGCAGTGCGGCTGGCCATCAGGCCGAGACTCGCCCGCGTGTCCCTTCCTTGGGGACCCGCGGGTGGACGGGGCCTATCTCAAGACGCCTCGCGGCCTGTGGGAGGCGACGCTGGCGCGTCGCAGCGTACACTCGGGGTCGACGCTCGTCTCGCCAGCTCGACTTCGCGTCCCCCGAGCCCCCTCCGTGGGGAGGGATAGGGTGGGGGGTCGATGAACGATTGTGGCCGCTGAGCGTAGAACTCTCTCTCCTCACGGGGCTTGCGTGTCCTCGGGGCGTTTGACACCCCGCGAGGCCGGAAGCTATATTCCGGCGTCGATCACCATCTGCCGTCGCCGCCGTTCTTCAATCGTTAGACCAGGACCCTTCGCCCGACCGCCAGACGCTCCGATCATGCCCAGCTACCTTCCGATCGTGATCCTGGGGGCGATCGCCCTGGGCTTCGGTGTCTTCGTGCTGGCGGCCTCCCACATCATCGGGCGCCCTCGCCCCGACGCCCGGAAGCTGTCCACCTACGAGTGCGGCATGCCGCCGGTCGGGACCGCCCGCGAGCGGTTTCCGATCAAGTTCTACCTCGTGTGCATGCTCTTCATCCTCTTCGACGTGGAGACCGCGTTCTTCTATCCGTGGGCGCTCGTCATGGACACGCTGGGGATCTACGGTCTGATGGCCATGGGGACATTCTTCCTCGTCCTGGCCGTGGGCTTCGTCTACGAGTGGAAGGTCGGAGCGATGGACTGGTAGCGGCATGGAGCTCACCCCCGACAACCTGAAGGCCTTCGAAGAGATCGTCGCCCGCTACCCCGTCAAGCGCTCCGCCCTCCTGCCGACGTTGCGGCTCGTGCAGGAGCAGGAGGGCTGGATCAGCCGCGAGGCGATGGAGTACATCGCGAAGCTCCTGGACCTCAGTCCGGCCCAGGTGAAGGACACCGCCAGCTTCTACACGATGTTCCATCTCGAGCCGAAGGGGAAGACGGTCATCGAGGTGTGCACGACGCTCTCCTGTGCCCTCGGCGGGGCGGAGAAGCTGCTCGGGCACACGTGCAGGAAGCTCGGGATCGAGCCCGGGGGCACGACCGCGGACGGTAGGTTCACGGTCAAAGAGGTGGAGTGCCTCGCCGCCTGCGGGGGCGCTCCCGCGGTCCAGGTGAACGGGGAGTGGCTCGAGCACGCCACCGAGGCCGACCTCGATCGGGTGCTGGCCGGGGAGACCGTGCGCCGGACCTTCGAGTGGCCGAAGAGCCCGGGCGAGCACCTACTCTTCCAGAACGTCTGGAAGGAGAACTCCACCTCGATCGACGTCTACAAGGCCTCCGGTGGCTACGCGAAGCTCGGCGAGTGGCTGAGGTTCGAGCCCGAGATCCTCATCGAGGAGGTCAAGAAGTCGAACCTGCGCGGCCGCGGCGGCGCAGGGTTCCCGACCGGGATGAAGTGGGGGTTTCTTCCCAAGGAGAGCCCCAGGCCCCGGTACATGTGTGTCAACGCCGACGAGAGCGAGCCCGGGACCTACAAGGACCGGGTCATCATCGAGCGCGATCCCCACCGCCTGATCGAGTCGATCGTGGTGTCCTGCCATGCGATCCGATCGAAGACCGCCTACATCTACATCCGCGGCGAGTTCCATGAGGGCGCGCGAACGCTCGAGAAGGCCCTGGCCGAGGCGAGGGCGGCGGGCTACGTCGGCAAGGACATCCTGGGCACCGGCATCGACGTCGATATCTGGGTCCACCGCGGCGCCGGCTCCTACGAGTGCGGGGAGGAGACGGCCCTCATCGAGTCGCTCGAGGGGAGGCGGGGCCAGCCCCGCATCAAGCCCCCGTTCCCGGCGGTGGTGGGGGTGTACGGCTGCCCGACGATCGTGAACAACGTCGAGACCCTGGTCAACGTGCCGCTCATCCTCGAGCGCGGAGCGGAGTGGTTCGCAAGCTACGGCACCGAGAAGAACGGCGGACCCAAGCTCTACTCGATCAGCGGTCACGTCGTCCGTCCTGGCAGCTACGAGGCCCCGATGGGGCGGATCACACTGCGTGACCTCATCTACGGCGAGGGGTATGCGCAGGGGATCAAGGACGGCCGCAAGCTCAAGGCGGTCGTCCCCGGGGGCTCCTCGACGCCCGTCCTCACCGCGGACGAAATCGACATCGCGATGGACTTCGACGGCGTGGCCAAGGCGGGATCGATGCTCGGCTCCGCTGGCACCGTCGTGATGGACGACTCGACCTGCATGGTGTGGATGGCGAAGAACCTCATCTACTTCTACAAGCACGAGTCCTGCGGCAAGTGCTCCCCCTGCCGGGAGGGGACGGGCTGGATGTTGCGGCTCCTCGAGCGCATCGAGGCGGGGGAGGCCCAGGAGAAGGACCTGGATCTCCTCTGGAAGGTCACGGACTCGATCTCGGGCAAGACCGTGTGCCCGTTCGGCGACGCCGCGATCGCCCCGCCCCAGTCGACGCTCCAGAAGTTCCGTGAGGAGTTCGAGTACCACGTCCGCGAGGGACGCTGCTGGAAGTCGGTGGCGCCCACCTTTGAAGAGGCGAAGGCGAAGTCGGGCAGGGCGGTGTCTGCGTGACGCCCCTCGCCGAGGAGCTGCTCGTCACGTTCGTCAAGATCGTGATCGTCGTGGGGGCGCTCCTGGGTGGTTTCTCCGTCATGACCTGGGTGGAGCGGCGGAGCCTCGCCTTCATGCAATACCGCCTCGGCCCCAACCGGACCGGGCCTTTCGGGATCCTCCAGCCCATCGCCGACGGCATCAAGCTGTTCTTCAAGGAAGAGGTGATGCCGGTCGCTGCGAACAAGTGGACCTTCCTCGCCGCCCCGGTGGTCGCGGTGGCGACGGCGCTCTTGGCGACGGCGGTGATCCCCTACGGGCCGCCCTTCGAGGCGTTCGGAAGGACCCTGCAGATCCAGATTGCCGACATCGAGGTGGGGCTCCTCTTCATCTTTGCCGTCACCGCCCTCGGCGTCTACGGGGTCGTCCTGGCCGGCTGGGCGGCCAACAACAAGTACTCGCTCCTCGGCGGGCTCCGCTCCTCGGCCCAGATGTTCTCGTACGAGCTGGCGCTGGGCTTCTCGTGGGTCACCCTGATCCTTGCCGCGCGCTCCTTCCGGATCAATGACATCGTGGACACCCAGGCGGGCGGATTCTGGCACTGGAACGTCGTCGTGCACTTCCCGGCCTTCATCGTCTACTTCCTGGCCGCCACCGCCGAGGTGGCCCGGATCCCGTTCGACCTCCCGGAGGGTGAGAGCGAGATCGTGGCCGGATTCCACACCGAGTATGCGTCCATGCGGTTCGCCCTCATCCAGATGGCCGAGTACATCAACATGATCACGGTGACCGTTCTCCTCGCGAACCTCTTCTTCGGGGGCTGGCACTCCGGCGTCCCGGGGATGCCGGAGAGCCTGGGTGGCTTCCCGCTGGGCTTCGTGTGGTGGGGCCTCAAGGTGGCCTTCTTCCTCTTCGTCTTCATCTGGCTTCGGGGGACGCTGCCGCGCTTCCGCTACGATCAGCTCATGCAGTTCGGCTGGAAGGTCCTGATCCCGGTGGCCGCGGTCTGGGTCATGACCTTCGCGGTCCTGTGGGTCGTCGTCGGTGGTGGTCCGCGATGATGATCGACGCCGTCCTCTTCTACGTCTTCGCCGCCATCGCGGTCGCGTCGGCCGTGGTCGTCATTGGCCAGCGCAACCCCATGTACTCGGCCTTTGCCCTGGTGGTGACGCTGTGCTCGGTCGCCGTCATCTTCGGCCTGCTCGGCTCCCCGTTCATCGCCGTTCTGCAGGTGATCGTGTACGCGGGCGCGATCATGGTCCTCTTCCTGTTCGTGCTGATGCTCCTCAACGTGAAGCGCGAGAAGGACTCGCCGAGCAGGGGCCAGCGCACCCTCAGCGGGGTTGCCCTCGCCCTGGTGACGGTGCTGGTTCTCCAGGCGGGGGCCGTCCTGCTCCGCTCGAGGCCGACCCCGGCCCCGGACTACGACGCCTCGACCTTCGAGATGGCGAAGATCCTCTTCTCGCCGCACTTCCTCTACGCCTTCGAGGCGACCTCCATCCTCATCCTCGCCGCCCTGGTGGGAGCGGTGGTGCTGGCGAAGAAGGAGCTCTAGCGCGATGGAGAACCCCGCCTTCGTGCACCACGCCGTCGTGCTGAGCCTCATCCTCTTCGCCCTCGGCACCCTCGGTGTCTTCCTGCGCCGCAACGTCATCACCGTGCTCATGTGCGTCGAGCTGATGCTGAACGGCGTCAACCTGGCCTTCGTGGCCTTCAGCCGGGCCCAGGGTACGCTCGACGGCCAGGTCCTAGTGTTCTTCGTGATGGTGGTGGCGGCGGCGGAGGCCGCAGTCGGGCTGGCCATCGTCATCGCCCTCCACCGGCACCGGGACACGCTGGACCTGGACGCCTTCAACCTCATGAAGGGATAGGTCGTGCTCGACGATCCACTGCTCAAGATCCTGCCCTTCGCCATCCTGCTCCTGCCCCTCGGCGGGTTCGTCGTTCTCGCCCTCTTTGGCGACTGGATCAAGCGGGACAAGGAGGAGACGGGCGCCGCCTGGCTCGCCTGCGCCACCGTAATCATCTCCTTCGGCCTCGCGGCCTGGACGACGGTGCGGCTCTACGGCCTGGTGGCGGGCGAGGGCGGGCTCCGGTTCTTCCAGCCGTACCTCGGTTATGAGTGGATGGAGGCGGGCGGGTTCAGCGTGCCCTACAGCCTCCTGGTGGATCCCCTCTCCTGCGTGATGATGCTGGTGGTCACCGGGGTGGGCTCTCTCATCCACGTCTACTCGGTGGGCTACATGGCCCACGACGAGGACCGGGTCCCCTACTTCTCGTATCTGAACCTCTTCACCTTCTTCATGCTGCTGCTCGTGCTGGGCGGCAACCTCCCGCTGATGTTCGTCGGCTGGGAGGGGGTGGGGCTGTGCTCCTACCTCCTCATCGGGTTCTGGTACCGCAAGGACAGCGCCGCCGCCGCCGGCCTCAAGGCGTTCATCGTCAACCGGATCGGCGACGCGGGGCTCATCCTGGGCATGATCTTCGTCTTCCACGCCTTCGGGAGCCTCGACCTGGTGGACATCGCCGACAACGCGGGGTCGCTGGCCCCCGAGGGCCTGTGGGAGTTCGGGCCGGCGACGATCGCCGCCCTCCTTCTCTTCGTCGGCGCCACCGGGAAGAGCGCCCAGATCCCCCTCCACGTGTGGCTGCCTGATGCCATGGAGGGCCCCACGCCGGTCTCCGCCCTCATCCACGCCGCCACCATGGTGACCGCGGGCGTCTACATGGTGGCGCGCCTCGGGCCGCTCTACCACGTCTCGGAGACCGCGATGATGACGGTCGCGGTCGTCGGCGCGGTGACGGCCCTCATGGCCGCGACCATCGCCCTCGTCCAGACCGACATCAAGCGGGTGCTGGCCTACTCCACGGTGAGCCAGCTCGGCTACATGTTCCTGGCCTGTGGGGTGGGGGCGTTCGGGGTCGGCATCTTCCACCTCTACACCCACGCCTTCTTCAAGGCGCTCCTCTTCCTCGGCTCGGGCTCCGTGATCCACGCGATGTCGGGGGAGCAGGACATGCAGAGGATGGGCGGCCTCCGAAAGAGAATCCCCTGGACCTTCTGGACGTTCCTCGCGGGAACGCTCGCAATCGCCGGGATCCCCTTCTTCGCCGGCTTCTTCAGCAAGGACGAGATCCTCGCCGCGGCCCTGGGCCACCCCGTGCTCCTCGGGATCGGTCTCTTCACCGCGCTCCTGACCGCCTTCTATATGGCCCGTCTGCTCTTCCTGACGTTCTTCGGGGATTTCCGCGGAGGGGAGGAGGCCGAGCACCACCTGCACGAGTCGCCGTGGGTCATGCTTGTGCCGCTCATCCTGCTCGCCATCGGCTCCGCCGCGGGGGGCTTCGTCAAGATCCCGGAGATCGTCCAGCCCGTCTTCCGCCTGGGCCACGGGCATATCCCCCACGTGGCGTGGCTCCCGGTAGCGGCCACGCTCAGCGCGATCGCCGGCATCCTCGGCGCCTACTATCTCTACCTGGCGATGCCCGAGCTGCGGGCGGGGCTCGCCTCCACGTTCCGGCCCGCCCTCCGCGTCTTCGCCGCCAAGTACTACTGGGATGACGTCTATAACGGTTTCGTCCGGCGGGTGGTCGTGAGGGGCAGTGACCTGGTGCTCTGGCAGGGCGTCGACAACCGCGTGGTCGACGGTGCGGTCAACCGGACCGCCACCATCACCGGGGCGCTCGCCGAGATGCTTCGCCCCCTGCAGACCGGCTTCGTGCGGCAATACGCGCTACTCATCCTCGCCGGGGCGGTCGCGCTCCTCGGGTACCTCCTCTGGCCATGAGCGTCCTGAACCAGCACCTGCTCAGCGTCCTCATCTTCCTGCCCGTGGTGGGTGCGGTCGCCATCGCCCTCAGCCGGCGCGAGTCGGAGACGCTCCAGAAGATCCTCGGCCTCGTCTTCTCGACCGCGGGCTTCGCCCTGTCCCTCCTCCTGGTGCGGGGCTTCCAGGACGTGGCCGGCATGCAGTTCGTGGAGAGGGGGCGGTGGATCCCGGCCTGGGGAATCTCCTACGCCGTCGGCGTGGACGGCCTGTCTCTGTGGCTGGTGATCCTGACCACGTTCCTCACCCCGCTCGCCCTCTTGGGCTCCTGGAGCTCCATCGACCGGCGGGTCAAGGAGTTCGTCGTCTTCATGCTGCTGCTCGAGGCGGGGATGATCGGGGTCTTCGTGGCCCTCGACCTCTTCCTCTTCTACGTCTTCTGGGAGGCGATGCTGATCCCGATGTACTTCCTCATCGGGATCTGGGGGCACGAGAGGCGCATCTACGCCGCGGTGAAGTTCTTCCTCTTCACCTTCGCCGGCAGCGTGCTCATGCTGGTCGCGTTCCTGGTCCTATACCGGACCGCTGGCGTGGGCAGCTTCGATCTCGCGGTGCTCGTCGCTGCGCCCGTCGACCCCGCCCTGCAGGTCTGGCTGTTCCTCGCCTGCGCGCTGGCCTTCGCCATCAAGGTTCCGATGTTCCCGTTCCACACGTGGCTCCCCGACGCCCACGTCGAGGCCCCCACCGCGGGCTCGGTGATCCTGGCCGGGGTGCTGCTCAAGATGGGGGGCTACGGCTTCCTGCGGATCGCCATCCCGCTCTTTCCCGAGGCGGCGGTGCGTTTCGCCCCCCTGATCGGCGTCCTGGCCGTCATCGGGATCATCTACGGGGCCCTCGTCGCGCTGGTGCAGCCCGACCTCAAGAAGCTCGTGGCGTACTCGTCGGTCGCCCACCTCGGCTTCGTGATGCTCGGCATCGCCGCCTTCACGACCACCGGTCTGGTTGGATCCGTCTACCAGATGCTGAACCATGGTATCTCGACCGGGGCGCTCTTCTTCCTGGTGGGGATGCTCTACGACCGACGCCACACCCGGCTCATCTCGGAGTTCGGGGGCCTCAAGGCGATCATCCCCTGGTACACCGCGGTCTTTCTCATGATCAGCCTCTCCTCGATCGCCATGCCCGGTTTCAACGGCTTCGTGGGCGAGTTCCTGATCCTCGTGGGCTCCTGGCCCTTCAGCCCGACGCTGGTGGTGCTTGCCTCCCTGGGCGTCATCCTGGCCGCCGGCTACATCCTCTGGATGGTGAAGCGCGTGTTCTACGGTGAGCCCACCAACCCGAAGAACGAGAAGCTCCCCGACCTCAGTCTCCGGGAGGCGGCCGTCCTCGTGCCCCTCGTCGCCCTCGCCTTCTTCATGGGCGTGGCGAGCCCCCTCTTCACGAAGCGCATCGAGCCCGCCGCGGACGCCCTCGTGGTGCAGGTGCAGGAGAGGACCCGGCCCATCGCCGCCGCGAGCCTGGGCCCCGTCGCACCGCCCCGGGCGTCCCGCGCCGACCCCGCGGAGGCCCAGCGGTGAGCGGCGAGCTCGATCTCCGTCCCCTCGTCCCGGCGATCATCGTCGGCGTCACCGGCCTCGTGGTCCTCCTCGCCCAGGCGTTCACGCCGAAGGACAGGCGGGCTCCCTCGGCGCCGCTCAGCCTCACCGGCCTCCTCGCCGCCCTCGCTGCGGTGTGGCTCCTGGCCAGCGGGGGCGGCCGCGGGGCGGTCCTGGCGAACGCGGTGAGCGCAGACGCGTACTCCCTCTTCTTCCAGGCACTCCTCCTCGGGATCGCCGCGGTGGCGGTGCTGCTGTCGCCGTCCTACTTGCGCGCGAACGGGCTCGATCGCGGCGAGTACTACGCGCTGCTGCTCTTCTCGGTGGTGGGGATGCTCGGCCTGGTGTCGAGCCTCGAGCTCGTGTCGATGTTCGTGGCCCTCGAGATCATGTCCATCGCCCTGTACGGGATGGCGGGGTTGTACCGCAGCCGGATGGAGAGCCAGGAGGCCGCGCTCAAGTACTTCGTCACCGGGGCGTTCTCTTCTGCCTTCTTCCTGTATGGCGTCGCGCTTCTCTACGGCGTGAGCGGCAGCACGTCGCTCGACCGCCTGGAGTGGGCGGTGAGCACGCTCACGACGGATTCGGCCGCCCTCGCCCTCCTCGGCGCGGGGATGCTCCTCGTTGGCTTCGGCTTCAAGATCGCGAGCGTTCCCTTCCACATGTGGGCGCCCGACGTCTACGAGGGAGCCCCCACCCCCGCGACCGCCCTCATGTCGGCCGGGGTCAAGGCCGCGGCCTTCGGCGCGCTGCTGCGGGTGTTCGGCTCTGCGCTCCACGCGCTCGCCGGCGAGTGGCAGCCGCTGGTGGCCTCGTTGGCGGTCATCACCATGGTCGTCGGGAACCTCGCAGCGCTGGCCCAGGGCAACCTGAAGCGCATGCTCGCCTTCTCGTCGGTCGCCCATGCCGGCTACGTGCTCACCGCGCTCGTGGCCAGCCCCGGCCAGGCCGGGGAGGCGGTGCTGTTCTACCTGGTCGTCTACGGGGCCGTGAACCTCGGCGCCTTCGGGACGATCGCCGCCCTCTCCCGGGAGGGACGCGAGCCGCTCTCCCTGGGCGACGTGGCCGGAATGGCCGAGCGCCGACCCGCGCTGGCCGCCGCCCTCGCCGTGTTCCTCGTGTCGCTCACCGGCATCCCCGTGACCGCGGGGTTCGTGGGCAAGTTCTACCTGTTCAATGCCGCCGTGACCGCGGGCTGGGTGGGGCTCGCCCTCGTGGGCGTGCTGATGAGCGTCGTCTCCGCCTACTACTACCTGCGGGTCGTGGTGGCGATGTACATGCGCGACCCGCTGGGTGAGGACACCTGGGCGCGCGTGTCGCCATCGGCCACGGTGGCTCTCGCCCTCTCCGCCGTGATCACGCTCGTCCTCGGGATCTACCCGGCGCCGGTCCTGACCCTGGCCCGCATCGCCGCCCGGTCGCTCCTGTAGGCGGGCTGGTCCGCGGAGGGGCGCTCCAGAGGTCCGCTACGCGGGGACGCTCGGTTGGGCGTTGGCCTCTTCAACCGGAAGGTGCGCCCGCCCTCGCTCGAATCGCCCCCCACGCTTCACGGACATTTCATTGAGGGAGGGGGGCTCCACGCCCCGCTTCGCGGACCCCTGGCGCGCCGGGGCGACGAAAAGGTTGGGCTGGCCACCAGGCCTAGGCTCGCCCGCGTGTCCCCTCCCTGAGGACACGCGGGAGTACGAGGCCTATCTCAAGCATTCCCCTCCCCCTACGTGGGGAGGGATAGGGTGGGGGGTCGATGACCGATTGTGGCCGCCGAGCCGCAGGCCTGCGACTGCGCGCGGCGATCTACTGGCTTCGCGAGGCGGCGAGCAGCGCGTCGAGGAGCACCTGCTCGTCGTCTGGCCGTACAGTGCGCAGGTCCACCAGCAGGCGGTCCTCGGCGACGCGCACGACAACGGGCGGCTTCCCGGCGCGGAGCACGGCGGCGATGCGATCCGGGGACAGGGTCGGGTGGGTGAGAGCGATCAGCACCGTCGGAACCCCCACCGTGGGGGCCGCGCCGCCGCCCACCGCGGAGTGGGCCTCGTCCAGCGAGGGCTGCAGCTCGGTGTCCGCCTCGGCGAGCCGGGAGACGAGGCCCTCGGCGCGTGCGCGGATCTCGTCGACCGGAGTGTGAACCATCCGCAACACGGGGATGGTGGAGGCCGCCCGCCCCGCCTCGTGCTCGACGAGGGTCGCGTCGAGAGCGGCCAGCGTCATCTTGTCGACACGCAGGGCGCGGTAGAGAGGGTTCCGCCGCATCGGCTCGACGAGGGCCCGCTGACCGGCCACGAGCCCGGCCTGGGGACCTCCCAGCAGCTTGTCACCGCTGAAGGTCAGGACCCCGGCCCCCCCGCGCAGCGCCGCCGGTGCGGTGGCCTCCGGAGCCAGCGCGCCGGGAAGCGGATCCATGAGCCCGCTTCCCTGGTCCTCCATGAGGGGGATGCCGACCTCCTTCGCCAGGTCGGCCAACTCCTCGATCGAGGGTGCCGCGGTGAAACCCACGATGCGGAAGTTGCTGGGATGCACCTTGAGGATCAACCCCGTCTCGGAGGTGAGGGCGGCCCGAAAATCGGTGATGCGGGTCCGGTTGGTGGTCCCCACCTCGCGCAGCCGGGCCCCGCCCTTGCCGAGGACCTCGGGGATGCGGAAGGACCCCCCGATCTCGACCAGCTCTCCCCGGCTCACGAGAACCTCGCGACCTTCGGCGAGCGTGTTCACCGCGAGCAGGACCGCGGCCGCGCAGTTGTTCACGACGACGGTGCTCTCAACCCCGAGCATCTCCCGCAGCCGCGACTCGGCATGGACCTCGCGGTTGCCCCGCTCGCCCCGCTCGAGGTCGTACTCGAGGTTGGAGTAGGAGGAAGCGACGTCCGCGACCCGGGCCGCCGCCGCCGCGGAGAGGGGTGCCCGGCCCAGATTGGTGTGGACCACGACTCCGGTGGCGTTGAGGACCGTATCGAGAGAAGGCCGCATTGCCGCCTCGACCCGGGTCCCCACATCGGCCGGGAGCGAGTCCGCAGCCTTCTCGAGCCCCTCCTCTCCCGCATTCGCACGGCGGCGCAGCTCCTCGAGGGCGGCGCGGACGTGCCGCAGAACGACCCGTCGGCCATGACGGTCGGCCAGCGCCTGGATCTCCTGGCGCTGCATCACCTGGTCGACCGCCGGGACGCGGCGGCGAGGGTCGACGTCCGTGGGCGACGCCATGGCATGACTATACACGGAGGCGCGAAGCGGCATCGTTCGTCCGAGCGGGACGGACCCCTCCGGCGCCCCCGGGGCCGCTCGGGGGGACGCCGCCCCCGTGGTATCCTCGCCGCGATGCGTCGGGAGCGCCCGCAGGACTTCGCGGATCGCCTGCCGCGGGTCGTTCCGCGTGCCGAGGACGACGTTTCTCACCTCTCCGACGAGATGGTGGACCTCCTCTATCCTGGTCGCCGGCCCCGGCCCTTCAGCCTGGGCCTGAGCTTCGAAGCCTTCGAGGGCCCGGGCTACGCGACCGCGGTCGAGCTCGCGCGCCTCTCTCCTGGCTACCGCGAGGAGGACAGCCACGGGAGCCTGGTCCACCACGCCGAGTTCGACCCCGGCGCCGCGCGAACCCTCCGCGACCTCTTCGATCTGGTGGGGCGGCAGCCCGGCACCGAGGTGCGGGTCGACGGCAAGAGGGCTCCCTACGGCCACGAGCTCTGGCTGCCGCTGTTCTGGATCTTCGTAGGCGGGGAGGCCTGATCGACGATGCCCCTCTCCGACGACCTCGACCAGCTCAACAGCACGATCCGCCAGCTGCAGACGAAGTGGGAGATGTTCTTCACCGGCGTCGAGAAGAAGCCGCCGACCGAGCTGCAGCGGAAGGTCGAGGGGATCATCCGCCAGTACGCCTTCCAGGAGATCCGCAACAACACCGAGCGGTTCCGGTACCAGAGCCTCACCGCGCGCTACAACACGTTCAACGAGCTCTGGCAGAAACGCCTGCGCGCACGGGAGGAGGGCAAGGCCTTCGGCGTTCACGGGATGAAGGCGGATGTCCTGCCGCCGCCCGCTCCCGAGCGCGAGCACCGAATGCCCGTGGGGGGCGGGGGAACCGGCCGCGAGTTCCGCGTCGCGAACCCGGACGGCGACGACAACGCGGTGCGGGCGCTCTACGATCGCTACGTTGAAGAGCGCCAGCGCCTCGGCGAGGGGGGTGCCCCTCCCTACGAGAGCTTCCGTCAGCTCATCGGTCAGCAGACCTCGAAGATCCTCGGCGACAAGGACGCCAAGGCGGTGGACTTCCGCCTCGATTCCAGCCACGGGAAGGTGTCGCTCAAGGCGCGGATCGTGAAGTGAGGGCGGTGAGGCGCGCGCTCCTTCCGATCGTCCTGCTCGCCGTGCTTCCCACCGCGGCCACGGCCTGGTCCGTGGAGACGATGACCGCGCTCTCCCGCGACGCCCGCCGCCTCCTGCCCCGCTCCCTTTCGCGGCTGCTCGGGGAACGCGAGCCACAGATCCAGATCGAGATCGGACGGTTTCCCCCGGACATCGCGAGGGCACTGGCCGCCGACATCCCGGCGGGCCGGCTGAGACCGGACACGCTGGCCGCCCTGGACTACGAGACGGCCCGCGTCGTGGAGCTGCTGCAGGAGGGTCGGGTGAGCGAAGGACTGGTGCGGCTCGGAGGCCTGCTCCGGGTGCCGGCCGACCTGGCCGATCCCATTCTGGTGGGCGTGCCCGGGGGATGGCCGCCCGGCGTGTCGCGCGAGTACTACGCGCTCTTCGACGCCAACCTGGAGAAGGTGCCGGTCGTGCTCGAAGACACGGAGGCGCTCGAGGTCGCACGAGCCGACCTTCCCGCGCTGTGGCAGTCCATTCTCGAACGAAGCCGGCCCCAGGCGGTGGTGATCCGCTCCGAGTTCTTTCGCGAAGGCCGTCTGGTGGACCACCGCGGGCTCGACTACCGCTCGCCGGCCTGGGCGGTGGCCTCGCTCTCCTACTCACGCGCGGTCACCGGCATCGCCGCGACCTGGCTCGCGGTCTGGCGGGAGGCCCGGGGCGACACGACCGGGATGCGGCGCCCCCGCGAGGTCTCTCCCCGCGATCGCGAGATCACCGCCGAGACCACCATCCCCGAGAACCGGAGGAACGATGACCGCTAGAAGAGCGCTCCTGTCCGTGTACCGCAAGGAGGGCGTCGTCGACCTCGCCCGCGGCCTGACCGAGAGGGGCTACGAGCTTCTTTCAACCGGGGGCACCGCCGCCGAGCTCAAGAAGGCGGGAGTGAAGGTGGCCGGAGTCTCGAAGGTGACCGGCTTTCCCGAGATCCTGGACGGTCGCGTGAAGACGCTGCACCCCAAGATCCACGGCGGCATCCTCGCCCGCCGAGATGTTCCCGTCCATCTCGAGGCGCTGGAGAAGCAGAAGATCGTGCCGATCGACGTGGTAGTGGTCAACCTCTACCCGTTCGAGGACCGGGTGTCGAAGGGGTGCACCTTCGACGAGGCGGTCGAGAACGTCGACATCGGTGGCCCGACGATGGTGCGGGCGGCGGCCAAGAACTTCGCCCACGTGGCGGTCGTCGTCGACCCTGCCGACTACGGCCTGCTCCTCGAGCAGCTGGATCGCCCCGACGGGATCGACGCCGCCACCCGCCTCTATCTCGCCCAGAAGGCCTTCCGTCACACCGCCCGCTACGAGGCCGCAATCGCTGGCTACTTCGCCCAGGTCGAGGTGAAGGACGGGGCCTACGTGCCGGCGGAGAACGACGACACATTCCCCTACCGCCTCAACCCCACCTTCGAGAAGGTGCAGGACCTGCGCTACGGCGAGAACCCCCACCAGAGGGCCGCCTTCTACACCGACCTCGGCTCGACGCTCTACTCGGTGGCCTCCGCCCGCAAGCTCCAGGGCAAGGAGCTCTCCTTCAACAACATCCTCGACCTCGACGCCGCCTGGCGTCTCGCCACCGAGATGGACGAGACGGCCTGCGTGATCGTCAAGCACACCAACCCCTGCGGCACCGGCCTCGGGGAGACCCCGGTCGAGGCCTGCGAGCGGGCCTGGGCCTGCGACCCCACGTCCGCCTTCGGCGGGATCATCGCGTTCAACGAGCGCGTCGACGAGGCGGCCGCCCGCAAGGCCACCGCCCACTTCGTGGAGGCCATCATCGCCCCCGGCTTCGACGCGGCGGCGGTCGAGGTCCTCAAGAAGAAGACCAACCTCCGCGTGATGAACATGGACACCACCAGCATCCACAAGGTGAGCGGCTTCGACCTGCGCCGGGTCATGGGCGGACTGCTCGCCCAGCAGTGGGACCTCCACCAGCTCGAGCGGGAGCGCTGTGAGGTGGTGACCAAGCGGCCTCCGACCGACGAGGAGTGGAAGGCACTTCTGTTCGCGTGGACGGTGGTCAAGCACGTCAAGTCCAACGCCATCGTCTACGCCAACGCGGTGCAGACGGTGGGCGTCGGCGCGGGCCAGATGAGCCGCGTCGACGCCGCCCGCTTTGCGGCGGCCAAGGCAGAGCTGCCCCTGGCCGGGACGGTGGTCGCCTCGGACGCGTTCTTCCCCTTCCGGGACGGGATCGACGAGATCGCGAAGGCCGGCGCCACAGCGATCATTCAACCCGGTGGCTCGGTCCGCGACGAGGAGACGATCGCCGCCGCCGACGAGCACGGCCTGGCCATGGCGTTCACCGGCGTGCGCCACTTTCGACACTAGCGTCGTGTCGGTGCAGGCGCCCTCCGCGACTTCCTAGATGGACCGCAAATGGCGACGGGCGGACGGCCTCGCCCTCCTCGCGCTCGTGGCGCTGGTCGTCGTCCTCTTCCGCGAGTCGCTGCTCGCGGGCGGGGTGTTCTTCAAACGTGACATCCACCTGATCTGGCATCCGCAGATCCAGGGCTTCCTGCGCGCGGTCCGTGGGGGGGCCTGGCCGCTCTGGGACCCGAGCCCCGCCTTCGGACAACCGCTGCTCGCCGACCCCGGCTCGCAGGTCCTCTATCCGCCGACCTGGTTGTGCCTGGCGCTGCGGCCCTGGACCTACTACACGCTGTTCGCCTTCGGCCACGTGCTCCTCTCGGGGCTCGCCTTCTACGCTCTGGTGCGGCGTCTTCGCGCCGGCCCGGTGGCCGCGCTCACCGGCGCCTCGCTGTGGGTGCTCGGCGGCCCCTTCCTGTCGCTCGTGGACCTCTGGCACCACTTCGCGAGCGCGGCGTGGATTCCCGCGGTGTTCCTGGCCGCCGAGCGCGCAATCGACCGACGGAGGCTTCGAGACGTCGTGATCCTGGCCCTGGCCTTTGGGCTCCAGATCCTGGCCGGGTCCGGCGACATGTGCGCCATCACGCTTCTGGCCCTCGCGATCTGGGTGGCGGTCCTGCACGTTCCCTGGCGGAGCGGGTGGGCGGCGTGTCGCCCGGTGCTCGTTGCCGGGACGCTTGCGGTGTCCCTGGCCGTCGCCCTGTCCGCGGCGCTCTGGCTCAGCGCCCTCGACGCGGTGTCCCGGTCGGCTCGGCGCGACCTTCCGGAGGCCGTCCGGACCTACTGGTCCGTCCACCCGCTCGAACTCGTCGAGACCATGGCCCCCGGGGTGCCGGGCTGGCTGCCTCTTGCCCCCGCGGCGCGCGAGGCCCTCGGTCGAACCCGCGAGCCTTTCCTCACCTCGCTCTATCTCGGTCTTCCCGCGGTGGCGCTCGTGGCCGCCGGCATCTTCGGCTCGAGCATTCCCACACGTCGGCGCCTGCTCCTGGTCGGCTTCGGCGTCGCCGCCGTCCTCGTGGCCCTGGGTCACCACGCCCCGTTCTTCGACCTGATCACGACACTCGCGCTGCCGCTGCGACTGCTCCGCTACCCGGTCAAGGCCATGGTCCTCGCCGCGTTCGCCTGGGCGCTGCTGGGCGCTCTGGGGACGGAGGTCTGGCGCAGTGCCGGGGCCTCGGGCCGCCCGCTACGGGCGGCGGTGGTGGCGCTGGCCGTCCTGGGCGGGGCGAGCGCGTGCGCGGCCGCCGATCTCTTTCTCTGGCCCGAGGCCTGGCGCGGCCTGCTGGAGCCTGGCCGCGCCGGGGGTGGAGCCGAGACCGTGCTGCGGCTCGTGGCCGTCGCCCTCGCCTCACGCGCGGCCCTGGCGGTGGCGGCCCTGAGCCTCCTCTGGACGGCGCGGGCCGGGAAGGTGAGATCGTCGCTTCTCGCTGCGGGACTGGCCACCATCGCGGTCGCCGACCTCGCCCTCGTGCACCCCCGGCCCAACCCGGTGGCGCCCCCCACCTTCTACACCCACCGTCCCGACGTGCTCGACGCCCTCACCCCCGTCTCCTCGACCCGGGTCTACTCCTACGACTACAGCGAGACCGGGGTGGCCGAGCGCCGGCTCGGCCATCGCAGTGCCCACACCCTGGCCCGCGTTCCCGTTGGCTGGCGGATGGACGTGGCCCAGGCCCTGGGAATGCAGATGAGCCTCGAGCCCCAGACCGCGGGGCGCTGGGGCCTTCGACAGGCCTTCGACACCGACTACCGGGGCCTACAGCCCGAATCGCTCGCGCGCCTGACCCGGCTCGTCCGCCTCGCCGAGGACTGGCCGGGCGCCCTCGTCCGCTTGCTGCGGCTCGGGGCGGTGACCCACGTCGTAGGTCTTCACCGCGTTGGCGGCGACGATCTCGACACGGTCGCGACCATTCCCGGCCTCTTCGAGGACCCGATCCAGGTTCGGGTCGTACCCGACACGCTGCCGCGCACCTTCGTCGTGGGCGGGGTGCGCACAGCCGATTCCTGGGAGGACGCCCTGGAGGCACTCCTCGATCCCGCGTTCGAGCCGAGGCACGAGGTTCTCCTCTCTACGGGAGACGTCCGGCGTGCGCCGCCTGGCTTCTCGGGCACCAGCCGGATCCTGGAAGAGACGGCCGACCGCGTCCGCATCGAGGCGGAGCTCTCGTCCCACGGACACGTCGTCCTCGTCGACGGCTACGACCCCGGCTGGCGGGCCAGCGTCGACGGCCGGCCCGCTTCAGTGCTCCGGGCCAACGTCGCCTTTCGTGCGGTCGCGGTGTCTGCCGGTCGCCACGTGATCGAGATGGTCTACCGGCCTCCCCTCACCATGGCCGGGCTCGTCCTGAGCGGGATCAGCCTTCTCCTGATCGTCGCCTTGCTTCTCTGGTCTCTCCGAATGGCCGCCTGACGGGATTCAACCCTCGGGGGCCCGGTCCGTTCCAATGAAACAGGGGGAAGAGGAAACGGGGAGAAGACCATGAAGAGACTCATCGGAACGGTGATACTGGGAGCGGCTGTCGGTGCCGTGCCCGCCGTGGCCCAGCCGGCCGGGCCGGGGAGCGGAGAAGGACGACGGGGGAACCGGGGCCGGGCGCTCGTCGAGTACCTTGGCCTGAGCGCCGAGCAGGCGCAGCAGTGGCGTGCGCTCCAAGAGCAGCATCGCGAGGAGATGAAGCCCCTCTTCGAGGAGGGCCGGGCCCTGCGGCAGAGAGTCAAGGAAGCGCTCGAGGCCGGGGAGAACGAGTTCGCGGTGGGCGAGGCGGTGAAGGCGGTCCATGCCCACCGTCAGCGCATGCAGCAGGAGCGAGAGGCCTTCCAGGAGCAGCTGAAATCATCTCTCAACGAAAAGCAGAAGGAGAAGTTCGAGGCCTTCAAGGCCGCCCGCCGGGCCGGCCGGGGAAACCGCCGCGGTGGGCGCTCCGGGCGTGGCCCGGCACCTCCGCAGCCTATCGAAGGCTGAACCCGGGTCCACCCGGACGTCCTGGCCGCGGGTCTTCGCCCCGCGGCCTTCGTTTGCCCTGCGGCGCCGAGCCGGAACGTCGGTTTGGCCCGGAGTAGCGCTCGCGCTCAGCGACCGGCACGCAGCGCGGCGACGACCTCATCGGGCGTGGCCGGTGCGGTCCCGACCTTCCCGACCACGACACCGGCCGCGCAGTTGGCGAGGGCCGCCGCCTCGGGCAGGGTCGCCCCGGCCGCCACGGCGAGGGCCATGGTGGCGATGACGCTGTCCCCGGCTCCGGTCACGTCGAAGACCTCGCGGGTGGCGGAAGGGACGTGGACCGGCTTCCGTCTCCGCTCGAACAGGCTCATCCCGTGCTCGCCACGCGTGACGAGGGCAGCCCGGCAGCCCAGCAGCGAGAGGATGCGCCGCCCGGCGATGACCAGATCATCCTCGTCCCGAACGGGGAGGCCGGTGGCCTGCTCGGCCTCGATCTGGTTCGGTGTCACCAGCGTCACTCCGCGGTAGCGTCGGAAGTGTCGCTGCTTGGGATCGACGAAGACCGGTAGGCGCCGGCGCCGGGCGAGGGGAAGCACCTTGCGGAGCAGCGAGGCGGTGACCGCCCCTTTCTCGTAGTCCGAGATCACCAGCGCCTCGGCGGAGGGAAGCTCGCGCCGCACCGAGGCGACGAGCGCGCGTTCGGCGTCCGCGGGGATGTCGCCCTTCTCCTCGCGGTCCGTGCGCACCACCTGCTGGTTGTGAGCGATGACACGGGTCTTCACCGTTGTCGGGCGCCCCGAGTCCGAGCTCTCGAGGCATGACGCGATCCCGGCCCTTTGCAGCGCCTCCTCGATCCGCCGTCCGGCGTCGTCGCGACCGATCACCCCGGCGAGGGCGGGCTCCCCGCCGAGGGAGCGCACGTTCGCGGCAACGTTGCCGGCACCCCCGAGGTGATCGCTCTGGCCCGTGACCTCCACGACGGGCACCGGGGCCTCCGGAGAGATGCGACCCACGCGGCCCCAGATGAACTCGTCCAGCATCACGTCGCCGAGCACGAGGACGCGTCGCCCACGCATGGTGTCGAGGAGTGCCGCACCGCGCATGGGGGAGAGCAGCGGCACGGTCAGACGCCGCCTCCGGCACGCTCGCGCCGCCGCGCGAACGGCAGGGAAGTGAGAAGAAGCGCGAGCATCAGGACTTCTGAATCGCCGAGATTGTACTCGAACAGCCCCGCGACCAGGAACGCCACGAGCCCGCCCAGGGCCGCAACGGCAGGCCAGCCCGCCGAGGACTCCACCTTCGCCCGCCGGGCCTCCGCGAGCGCGGTGGCCAGAGCCACCAGGACCCACCACGTAAAGAACGCGAGCCCGGGCAATCCTCGTGTGGCCGCGATCTGCAGCGCGTTGTTGTGGAGGTGGGGCGTCGTCGGGTTCGGGGCCTCGGGCCAGCGGTACTGCGGGTAGACCGCGAGAATCATGCCCGGACCCTGTCCGAACACCGGTTTGTCGAGGACCATGTCCACGCCCGCCTGCCACATGTAGTAGCGGTCAACCGTGCTTGCGTCGCTCACGGTGAGCCGCGAGGACACGGCAGTGGGCCGCACCAGAAGGAGCGCGGCCAGCACCGCGGCGAGTCCCCAGAGGAGTCGCGGGGTCCGCACGACCGCAACCAGACCCAGGCCGGCCACGACCCCGATCCAGGCGTTGCGCGTCTGCGACACCACGAGCGCCCACGCCCCGAGCGGAACCGCGACCCAGGGAAGCAGAGCCGCCGCCGCACGGACCGACGCTCGGTCCGAGAGGGCCACTGCGGCGCCCGCTGCAGCGAGGCCGGCAACGAACAGCCGGGTCGGCAGCACCCCCGCGCCGGGGGCGACCACTCCGAGCGCCGCCACTGCCGCAACGCCGGTGACGAGCGCCCCGACGAGCCACGTGTTGCTCAGTCGTGGCCGCTCGAGACGCCCGAGCGCGAGGCGTGAGGCCGCCGCGACCACCACCCCCATGAGGACGCCCGACGAGGACATGTAGTGTCCGAGGAACCCGCCGGGGCGGCGGTTCAAGCTGTCGTACCCGAGGGCGTGGTACTGCAGGACCACGAGGGTGGCCAAGGCGACCCCGCCCATGAAGAGAGCGGAAATGACGCCCTCGCGGGCCCGGCCGCAGGTGAGGGTGCTGACCGCCAGGTAGAAGAGCAAGAAGAGGAGGAGCTCCTTCGCGTCCTCGTGGGCGGCCGCAGGATCGGTGGCGAAAGAGGCGGACATCAGCGTCCAGACCGCGTAGGCCAGGAGGGGGGCGTCGAGGGGGGTGGGCGCGAGGCGGATCTCGCGTCGCAGAAGCCGAACCGCGAAGACCGCCGCCCCGAGTGCAAGCGCGACCTCGGCGGCGAAGATCGAGACCGGGATCGTGGCCGCGAGGGCAGCGAGCAGTCCGAGCTGCGTACGCTCCATCCTCACTCGGCCAGGCTCCGGGTTCCGGCTATTCCTCGACCGAGGCCTCTTCGACGAGCATCACCGGGATGTCGTCCTGGACGGGGTAGACCCGCTTGCACTGGGCGCAGCGGAGCCCGGCTCCATCCTTCACGACCTCGACGGGGGTCTTGCACACGGGGCAGGCGAGGATCTCGAGCAGCTCCGGGTCGATGGGCATGGCCGAGTCTAGCGCACCGATCCGCCTCTGCGGTAGCGGTCGGACGCACCGGACCTGTCCCGGTACCCTCCTGGCGTAGGGTGGAGCCGCTGGACAGACCGCCGGGCCTCTCCCACCGGCGCATCACGCTGAGGAGGAAGACGATGCGCGTGGTTTTCGTGGAGAAGTCGAACGGGCCCCAGAGGCTCGTGTGCGAGGCCGAGGTCGTGTTCGAGGCGGAGGCGGGTCCGCTCGCCGGGATGAAGCTCGTGGGCTTTTCGCTCTGGCGCACGTCCGAAGGGGACGTGTTCGTGAGCCTGCCGGCGCGCCCGTTCAATGCCGGCGGGGAGCGCCGCTTCTTCGATCTGCTACGCTCGGTCGAAGGAGATCCCGCCGACGGCAAGCGGGTGAAGGGCTGGATTCTCGAGCAGTTCCAGACGAACACCGCAGCCGCCTGAGTCGCACAGGCCCCGTCCCGCCGGCCCCGTCCGGCCGCCGGGACGGGACCTCAGGCGCAACTCCGGCCAGCTTTGACTCCCCCGGAAACCGCGTGGGACAATCGTCGACAGGGGGTTTCCTCGTCCGACATGCCGACACTGCTCGTCCTTGTTCTTGCCATCCTGCCGTCCGCAGCGCTGGAGGAACCCCCGGTTCCTACACTTCCCGGACCCGACGGCCACGCCGAGTCCTACTTCCACTACAGCCTCGGGCTGCAGGCGCGCCTGGCCGGCGACACCGACACCGCGCTCGCCGAGTTCCAGCGTGCCCGGGAGGTCGATCCCTCCGCCGCTCCGGTGCGCGTCGAGACGGCGCGCCTCTACCGGGAGATGGGGCGGCTCGACGAGGCCACTGCGGAGGCCGTCGAGGCTGTCCGGCTCGACCATGACGACGCCGACGCGCACCTCATCCTCGCCCAGCTCTACCAGATCCAGGCGGTCGGCCCCGAGGCCGAGGCCGTCATCCGCAAGGCGGCCGCCGAGTACGAGGAGGTGGCGCGGTTACGGCCGACCGACGGACACTCGCTCCTCAACCTGGCCGGCATCTACGGCCAGCTCCAGGAGCACGCGGACGCCGCCCGTGCCTGGGAGATGTACCTTGCCCTCGACCCCGGCAACTTCGAGGCCCACGTCCAGAGGGGCACGCAGCTGCTGCTCTCCGGTGAGTCCGAGGCCGCCGCGGCCGTGCTCCGCACGGCCCTCGAGCTGCAGCCCGACTCGGCCCGGGCCTACCAGATCCTCGGGGAGATCTACCAGCGCAGCGAGCAGTGGGACCAGGCGATCGAGCACTACGGCAAGGCGGTCGAGAAGGAGCCCGACAACGTCCGCTTGCGTCTGGCCCTTGGCGAAACCCTCTTGCAGGCGGAGCGCCTCGACGAGACGCTGGAGCAGGCGTCGGCGGTCTTGAAGCTCGACCCGAAGAATCGCTTCGCGCTCGACCTGGAGGGCCGGGCGCTGCGCGACCTGCGCCGGTTCGACGAGGCCGACGCGGTGGCCGACCGGCTGATCGCCGGGGACCCCAACGATCTCAAATCGGCCTACCTGAAGGTCACGATCGCCGAGAGGCGGGGTGACTACGAGGCGGCAGCGGCACTGCTCGAGGACCTCGTGGCCCCCCGCGAGGACGAAGGGGAAGAGCCCCCGGAGAACATGCGGGCGTTCCTCGTGCACCTCGGCTTTGCCTATCAGCGTCTGGGCCGTTTCGCCGAAGCCGCCGAGGTGTTCAGGCAGGCGAATGAGGCGGGCTCGCCTCCCGGCGCCGACCTATTGAGCTTCCACGCCGAGGCGCTCTACCAGGCCAAGGAGCTCGACGCGTCCCTGGCCGCAGTCCGCGAGGCCCGGCAACGCTTCCCCGACGACCCCGATCTCACCGGACTCCAGGCGACCCTGCTGCGCGAGACGGGGGACGAGGCGGCGGCGGTGGCCCTCATCGAGGGGCTGCGGCAGCAGGCCCCGGAGGACGTCCGAGTGCTCGGGCGCGTGGCCGACTACTATCGGAGGGCGGGGGGATTCGCCCAGGCCGAGCAGGCGCTCCGACAGGCGCTGGAGATCGAGCCCGAGAGCCTGCCCGTCCTCTTCCAGCTCGGGGCGGTGCTGGAGCGGCAAAGGCGTCATGACGAGGCGGAGGTCGTTTTCCGCGAGGCCCTCCGGCTGGAGCCCGAGTCCGCCCCCGTGCTCAACTACCTCGGCTACATGAACGCGGACCGGAACACCCGCGTCGAAGAGGCGCTCGCCCTCATCGAGAAGGCGGTCGAGATCGATCCCTCGAGCCCCGCCTACCTCGACAGCATGGGCTGGGCGCTGTACCGCCTCAATCGACTCGAGGCCGCGGAAGAGTCCGTGCGCAAGGCCCTCGAGCGGGACGACAAGAACGCGGTGATCCTCGACCACCTCGGCGACATCCTCTCCAAGCGCGGCCGCGTGGCCGAGGCCCTGCTCTACTGGCAGAGGGCGCTCGAAGGAGAGGACGAGGAGAACGAGCTGGACCGTCCGCACGTGGAGGCCAAGATCCGTGAGGCACAAGGCGTCCTTCGGGCCCAGCAGCGGGAGCCGGCCCCGCCGAACCCCTAGAGTCGTCCTCGTCGGCCTCCTGCTCGCGTCCGCGGGCTGCGCCACCTGGAACCCGGCGCCACCGATGGCCGCCGAGCGGGCCGCCGCCGCCAACAGCTACCGGGGGAATCTCCGAGTGTCCGTCAAGGGCGAGGACCTCCGGGGGCGGAGCGATGCGATCGTGGCCTTCCACCGCCCGTCGCAGATGAGGATCGAGATCCCGGGCCATGCCGGGGCCCGCCTGGTGGCGGTCGTGCGGGGCGAGCGCCTCACCGCGGTGCTACCCGCCCACCGGGCGGTGCTCGAGGCGCCGGCGACCGCGGCCGACTTCGACGCGCTGCTGGGCGTGGCGCTGGTACCAGCGGAGCTCATGGACATGCTGGTGGGCGTGGCGCCGCCCCGGCTGCGGTCCTACCGGGCCGGATGGGGCGAACGCCTGCCCGAGCGGATCGAGGCGGTGCTGCCCGACGGGACCCGTTTCAAGGCGAGCGTGGACGACCCCGAGATCGGGATCTCGCTTCCCGCCGCCGCCTTCGAGTTTCCCCCGCACCCCGGCTACCGGCCGGTGGACGCTGCCGAGGCGCGGCGCCTCCTGGTGGGGCGCTGATGCCCCGCGCCCGGCGGGTGAAGAGCTACGCCAAGATCAACCTCGGGCTCGAGGTGCTCGGGCTGCGCGAGGACGGCCACCACGAGCTGAGGACGCTCTTCCAGACGATCGATCTTCACGACGACGTCGTGCTGCGGCCCCGTCCCCGAGCGGTCTCGGTCCGGTGTCGCCATCCCCGGGTCCCCCGCGACGAGACAAACCTGGCGGTGCGAGCAGCGGAGGCGCTGCGCCGCTACGCGAAGGTGTCGACCGGGGTCGAGATCGAGATCACCAAGCGCATCCCGGTGGCCGCGGGACTCGGGGGAGGGAGCAGCAACGCGGCGGCGGTCCTCATGGCGCTGGACCGTATGTGGCGCCTCGGCCTCGGCCCCGACGGTCTGCACCGACTGGCCCGTCGTCTCGGCGCCGACGTGCCGTACTTCCTCCTCGGTGGCACCGCGCTCGGGCTGGGCCGGGGGGACGAGGTCTATCCGCTCCGCCGCCAGCTCCGGGCCTGGGTGGTGCTGGTCGACCCCGGCCTCCCGGTCTCGACGGCGGCGGTGTTCTCCAGGATCGACAGAAGTTTGACACCCCGAGAAAACAGTACTAGCATCTTCTACTTTGTATCGAGGGAGTTGGAGGGAGTCGGCGGGTATCGGCTCCTCGTCAATGATCTCGAGGAGGCGGCCATGGAGGAGGCGCCGGCCCTTCGTGATCGGGTCGTGCGCGTCCGGGACGTGCTCCGTGGGGAGGGTGCGCGGCTGGCGGCTCTCACCGGGAGCGGGTCGAGTTTCTTCGGGCTGTTCGACGGCGCACGCGCGGCGCGTCGGGCGGGGGTAGCGCTCGAGTCGCACGGCTTCCCCGCTCTCGTCGCCCGCACGCTGACGCTCGAGCAGTACCGAAGGGCGTGGTCTTCGCCCCGGGCTCGCTGATGAAGGCGACCCTCGAGCCGCGAGAGGAGCGCACACCATGGAGATCACCGACGTCAAAGTCATCCCGGTGGACGACGAGAAGCTCAAGGCCTTCGTGTCGATCGTCTTCGACCACTGCTTCGTGGTCACGGACATCAAGGTCATCCATGGGCCGAAGGGCCTGTTCGTCTCCATGCCCAGCAAGAAGCGAAAGGACGGGACGTTCAAGGACATAGCCCACCCGCTCAACAACCAGACGCGGCAATACCTGGAAGAGAAGGTCCTGGGGGTGTACCGCCAGCAGGTGGCCTCGGAGCCGGCGCCCGCTCCGTCTCCGGCGTCTCCGGAGCCAGCGCCTCCCGCGCCGGCTGCGGCCGCGCCGGCCGAGTCCCCGGCACCCGCGCCATCCGCACCCGAGGCGCCCGCGCCGGCGGCCCCTCCCGCCGAACCCGCCCCGCCCGCACCCGAGCCGGCCGCACCCGAGCCGCCTCCCGCGGACCCGGAGGCCACAGGCAAGGAGGGCTCGGAGGGGTAGCACAACCCCACGCGCGTTGGGGCGTGGCCAAGTGGTAAGGCGCGGGGCTTTGGACCCCGGATCGAAGGTTCGAATCCTTCCGCCCCAGCCACCCGGCGCCTGAGGGTCATCGGGACACATGCGGCGAGAGCTCAAGATCTTCACCGGCACCGCTCACAGCGAGCTCGGAGAGTCCATCGCCCGGTACCTCGGGTTCCCCCTCGGCCGGGCCCATCTCGCGCGCTTCAGCGACGGCGAGGTCTGGTACCAGATCCACGACAACGTCCGCGGCGCCGATGTCTTCGTGATCCAGCCGACGAGCCCACCGGTCAACGAGAACCTGATGGAGTTGCTGCTGATGCTCGACGCGTTCAAGCGCTCGAGCGCCTCGCGGCTCACCGCGGTGATCCCCTACTACGGATACGGCCGGCAGGACCGCAAGGACAAGCCGCGTGTTCCGATCTCGGCCAAGCTCGTGGCCGACCTGCTGTCGACCGCGGGCACCGATCGGGTCCTCACGATGGACCTGCACGCCGCCCAGATCCAGGGCTTCTTCGACGTCCCGGTAGACCACCTGTTCGCGGCGCCGGTGATCATCGACCACGTGTCGCAGCTGGACCTTCCCGAGCTCACCGTGATCTCGCCGGACGCGGGTGGCGTGGAGCGGGCCCGCGCCTATGCCAAGCGTCTCGACGCCGCGCTCGCCATCGTCGACAAGAGGCGCGACCGGCCCAACGTGGCGGAGGTCCACCACGTCATCGGCGAGGTGGAGGGACGCACCGCCCTGATCGTCGACGACATCGTCGACACCGCGGGCACCCTCACCAAGGTGGCCGAGGCCATCAAGATTGCCGGGGCACGCGAGATCATCGCGTCCTGCTCGCACGGCGTTCTCTCGGGCCACGCCCTCGAGCGCATCGAGAAGAGCCCGCTATCCAAGCTCATCATCACCGACTCCATGCCGCTGTCTCCCGAGAAGCGCGAGAGCGACAAGATCGTGGTGCTCACCATCGCCGAGCTGCTCGCTCGCGCGATCAAGAACATCCACGACGAGACGTCGGTGACCAGTCTGTTCGTCTGAAGCATCGTTTTCGGGGGAGTGGCACATGGTTGAATTCGTGGTCGCGGCAGAGAGCCGGACCGAGACCGGAAAGAACGCGAACCGCCGCCTGCGAGGCCGCGGCCTGATCCCGGGCATCGTGTACGGTGCGGGCCGGAACGCGGTGGCGGTGGCTGTCTCGCCGCGCGAGATCACCGATATCCTGCGCAGCGCCTCCGGTGAGAACACCCTGTTCGACATCGAGATGGATGGAAAGCGGCGGAAGGTCATCCTCAAGGAGTTCCAACGCGAGCCGCTCAAGGGACAGCTCCTTCACGCCGACTTCTTCGAGGTTGCCCTCGACAAGCCCATCGAGGTGAAGGTGCACATCGAACTGGTGGGAACCCCGACCGGTGTGAAGAACCAGGGCGGCCTCCTGGACTTCATCACCCGCGAGCTCGAGATCGAATGCCTCCCTACCGACATCCCGGACAAGGTCACGGTCGACGTCTCCGACCTCGAGCTCGGCCGGCACCTGCGAGTCTCCGAGGTGACGCTGCCGAGTGACCGGATCACCCTGCTCACTGAGGCCGACGTCGTCGTCGCCAGCGTGGTCACGCCGCGGGCGGAAGTGGCCGCGACCGAGGAGGAAGAGGCAGAGGCGGCGGCCGCCGAGGGCGCGGAGGGCGCGGAGGGCGCAGAGCCCGAGGTCGCCGCGAAGGGCAAGGCCGAAGGCGAAGGAGCCGACGGGGGGACCGAAAAGAAGGACAAGAGGGACAAGAAGGAGAAGTAGCACCGGCGCCCCGGGCGGGGCGTCTTGGGCGTCATGCGCTTCGTGGTCGGCCTCGGCAACCCCGGCGAGCGCTACCGCCGCACGCGGCACAACGTCGGCTTTCGCGTCGTCGACGAGCTGGCCGCCCGCCTCGACAGCGGGTCGGGTGGGGAGGAGGCCGGGGCCTGGGTGGCGGAAGCACGGCTCGCCGGCGAACCCGTTCTCCTGGTCAAGCCCATCTCTTTCATGAACTTGAGCGGGGTGCCGGTGGCGAGGCTGCTTGCGGCGCACGGCGGCACGCCCTCCGACCTCATCGTCGTGGTCGATGACGCTGCTCTCGATCTGGGCACCATTCGCGTCCGGGACCGGGGCGGCCACGGAGGCCACAACGGGCTCCGGTCGCTCGTCGAGGAGCTGGGGACGGAGGGTTTTCCCCGGGTCCGCGTCGGCATCCGCAAGGGGGAGCTGCCGGCCGACCTGGCGGCATGGGTCCTCATGGATTTTCCGGACGAAGACCTCGCGGCGGTCGGGGAGGTCGAGGCCCGCGCCGCCGACGCAGTGGCGTGCCTCGCCGCCGAGGGCGCCGAGGCCGCAGCGAGCCGCTTCAACGCGCGCCCGGACTGAGCTATACTCGTCGATCTGGCGCGGCGGCGACGACCGCGCGAGACCAAAACCCCTTGCTCCCGGTAGGGCCCCACGGGCCCGCAAAGGAGCTCTCCGGACCCCGAGGAGAGGGCGCCGGAGATCCGGAAGGAGGATCAGAAGCGTGAACAACCGGGTCTATGAGCTTTTGTTCATCGCCGACCCCAACCTTGGGGACACGGAGGTGGACGCCCTCACCGAGCAGGTGCAGGGCTTCGTCGAGAAGGACGGCGGCCGCGTCGAGAAGGTCGAGAAGTGGGGCAAGAAGCGGCTCGCCTACGAGGTGCAACGGCACCGCGAGGGCCACTACGTGCTGATTGTCGCCGAAAGCACCGGGCCCCTGGTCAAGGAGGTGGAGCGCCGCCTCAAGGTCACCGACGGTGTCATCCGCTACCTGACCGTGCGGGTCGACGAGGCGCTTCGCAAGGCGGAGCGTCGCAAGGCGCGTCGTACCCTGTCCGAAGAGAAGCGTCGCTCCCGGACGAGCGCCGGTGCGTCGCCCCGTCCCGAGGGGGTGCAGTCGTGAGTTCCGAATCCAACGGCAACGATGAGTCGAGGTCCCCTTCCTCCGGATCCCGCCCCCCGTTCGGCGGGGGCCGGCCGTCCCGCCCCGGCGGCGGCGGCGGCCGCGGCGGGGGCCGTGGCGGCAAGCGCTACTTCTTCCGGCGGCGGAAGGTCTGCAAGTTCTGCGCGGACAAGATCGACCACATCGACTACAAGGACGTCAAGCTGTTGTCGCAGTTCGTGCCCGAGCGGGGGAAGCTCCTTCCCCGTCGCATGTTCGGGACCTGCGCGGAGCACCAGCGGAAATTGACCGTAGCGATCAAACGCGCCCGCCACATCGCCCTCCTCCCCTTCCAGGGGGACTGACGTCCTCCGGGACGTGACGGGGCGATGAGCGAGCGGGGACCGGTGTCGGCGCCGGCTCCGGCTGGCGACAGGGCGGAGCCTCGCCTGGGGTCACTCCTCGGGGCGGGTGTCATCGCGGCGGGGCTCTACCTCGCCCCGCACTATGCGCCCGCTCTCCTCCCGCTCGCGATCGTCTCGCCCCTGCCCCTGGCGCTTCAGCGCCTGGGCAGCGGGGTCGGCAGCGCGGCCCTCGCGACCGTCCTGGCCGCTGCCCTGGTCGGGGCGGTGCTCTCACCGGGGCTGGCCGCCTGGTACCTCGCCGTGCTCGTGGCTCCCGCGCTCCTCATCGCCGAGTCGCTCGCCCGCGGTCGGGGAATCCTCCGGGGGTGCGGGTGGGCCTTCGGGCTCCTCGTCGCCGAGACATCGGCCGCTCTCTTCTTCGCAAGCGGCGCCCTGGCCGAGAGGATCCTCGCCCCCCTCGAGGACCTGCGCTCCGAGGCGTTCCTGAAGGAGCTGACGGCGGGCGGCGTTCCCGCGGAGCGGGTGTCGGCGTGGACCGAGCAGATCGGCACGCTCCACGACGCGATGGCCATCGTTTTCCCGGCGGCCTACGTGATCGCGGGGGCGCTCCTGGTCCTGGCCAACGCCGCCCTTCTCCGCATGTACCTGCTACGCCGCGACCCGGGGTGGCTGGAGGATGGGGAGTTCGAGCGTGTCCGCTGGCCCCTGGGACTCGTGGCGGCCTTCCTGCTGGCGGGGGGGGCGGTGGCGGTGCCCGCCGCGCGCCCCGCAGCCTACAACCTGCTCTTGGTCGTGAGCTTCTTCTTCGCCCTCCAGGGACTGGCCGTCGTCGGCTTCTACGCGCGACGGCTGGCCGGCCCGCCGCTGCTGCGGGCGGTGGTGGTGGTCCTGGTGCTCGCGAATCCGTGGGCCCCGCAGATCCTGGCCCTGCTGGGCCTGTTCGACAACTGGTTCGACTTCAGGAAATGGGCCGAGCCCCCGAAAGAGGGGGACTAGGACCCGCCGTGGGCGGCGGGTGTGATCGAATTTCGAGGAGAGTCATGGAGCTGATCCTGAGAGACGACATCGAGAAGCTGGGCCGTCGCGGCGATATCGTGAACGTCGCCGCCGGCTACGGACGAAACTACCTGCTGCCGCGGGGGCTGGCCATTCCCGTCACCGCCGCCAACCGGGCCATGATCGAGAAGGAGAAGAAGGCCTGGGAGGCCCGGATGGCCAAGGAGAAGGAGGAGTTCGAGTCGCTGGCCGCGCGCATCGCCGAGCTCCGCTTCGTGGCTCCCCGGAAGGTCGGCGAGAACGACGTGCTCTACGGCTCGGTGACCGCCTCCGACGTCGGGGAGTTCCTCGAGGGCAAGGGGATCGAGATCGACAAGCGCCGGGTGTTGCTCGACGAGCCGATCAAGCTTCTGGGAGAGCACGAGGTGAAGATCCGGCTTCACCCCGAGGTGCATGCCGCTCTCAGGCTCCTGGTGACCAAGGAGGGCTAAGGGAGGCTGTCCCATGTCCACCGACGCACCGGCTCGGGAGCGCACGCTTCCCAGCAACCTCGAGGCCGAGCGGACCGTTCTCGGGGCGATCCTCGTGGACAACGCCGCCTTCAACTCGGCGGCGGAGATACTGAGCCGGGAGGACTTCTACCGGGACGCCCACCGGCGCATCTTCGAGGCGATGGCGGTGCTCGCCGAGCGGAGCCAGCCCATCGACCTCGTCACCCTGAAGGACGAGCTCTCCCGCCAGAGCGCGCTCGAGGCGGTGGGGGGGGCCGCGTTCCTGGCGGGGTTGGTGGACGGCGTGCCCCGCATCACCAGCGTCGAGCACTGGAGCCGCCTCATCAAGGAGAAGGCGGTTCTCCGCAACCTGATCCACGCTGGAAACCGCATCGTCCAGTCCTGCTACGAAGGTGAGGACGAGGCCTCGGCGCTGCTCGACCGGGCCGAGAAGGCGATCTTCGACATCGCCGAACGCCGCATCCGGCAGGGCTTCGCCGACATGGGAGAGATCGTCAAGGAGAGCTTCCGGACGATCGATCAGCTCTCCCAGTCGAAGGATGTCGTCACCGGACTGCCCACCGGCTTCGTCGACATCGACGAGATGACGAGCGGTTTGCAGAAGGGCGATCTCGTGATCGTGGCCGGCCGCCCCGCGATGGGGAAGACCTCCTTCTGCCTGAACGTCGCCCAGCACGTGGCGTTGAAGACGGGGGAAACCGCCGGGGTCTTCTCCCTCGAGATGTCCCGTGCCCAGCTTGCGCTGCGGATGCTCTGCTCGGACGCCAGGATCGACGCCCACCGACTGCGCACGGGCAAGCTCACCGAGAAGGATTGGGCGCGGCTGGCCAAGGCCTACACCGACCTCTCGCAGGCGCGCATCTTCATCGACGACTCCGCCACCATCACCCCCCTCGAGATGCGCGCCAAGTGCCGTCGCCTGAAGGCGGAGCACAACCTCGGGCTGATCATCGTCGACTACCTGCAGCTCGTGACCTCGGCCGGCCGGGTGGAGAACCGCCAGCAGGAGCTGTCCGCGATCAGCCGCTCCATGAAGGGCCTGGCCAAGGAGCTGGACGTCCCGGTCGTCGCCCTCTCACAGCTCTCCCGTGCCCCCGAGGCCCGCACGGACCGACGCCCGCAGCTATCGGACCTGAGAGAGTCGGGCGCACTGGAACAGGATGCCGACGTCGTGATGTTCATCTACCGCGAGGAGGAGTACAAGGCCACCGACGAGAACCGGGGCATCGCGGAGATCATCATCGGAAAGCAGCGCAACGGACCCACCGGCAGCCGGAAGCTGGCGTTCATCAAGGAGTTCACACGCTTCGAGAACCTGGAGTGGCACCCAAGCTAGTGGCCGTCATCCTGAAGCGCCCGGGGCCGGCGCCGCGACGACCCTGTCTTTGTGGTCTTTGGCCTGAGGCAACCGTCCTCCGCCGGTTCCGCCCCAATGACAACTCGGCCAGGCCGACTGCATGACCAAGGTCCGCACCGTCTTCGCCTGCCAGGCCTGCGGCTTCGAGAGCTCCAAATGGCTCGGCCGCTGCCCAGACTGCGGGGAGTGGAACAGCCTGGTGGAGGAGCGCCAGGAGATCGCGCCTCCGCCCGGACGCGGCCGACCCGACCAGATGGCGCTTGCCGGCACCAGCTCGAAGCCGAAGGCCTTCGATCTCGTGGAGGTCGGCGAGGGGTCGCGCGTCGCCTCGGGGATGGGCGAGTTCGACCGGGTCCTCGGCGGCGGGATCGTCCCCGGTTCGCTGGTCCTGATCGGGGGGGAGCCCGGGATCGGCAAGAGCACGCTGCTCCTCCAGGTGGCCCATCTCCTCGGCCGCACGCACGGCAGCGTCCTCTACGTCTCCGGCGAAGAGTCCGAGCGGCAGATCCGGCTCCGGGGAGAGAGGCTGGGCATCAGCGGGGGCGGGCTCTTCCTCATGGCGGAGACCGCGCTCGAGCGCATCCTCGAAGAGGTCGACTCTCTCAAGCCCGCGGCCCTCATCGTCGACTCCGTCCAGACCGTCTTCTCCTCCCGCTTCCCGTCTGCCCCCGGCAGCATAAGCCAGGTTCGGGAGGTGGCCACACAGCTTCTCTTCGTGGCCAAGCAGCGCGGGATCACGACTTTCCTCATCGGCCACGTCACGAAGGACGGCAGTCTCGCCGGTCCGAAGTCGCTCGAGCACATCGTGGACACGGTGCTCTACTTCGAGGGCGAAAAGCGCCACCACCACCGGGTGGTGCGGGCGGTGAAGAACCGGTTTGGGGCGGTGTCCGAGCTCGGGGTCTTCGAGATGACGGGGGCGGGGCTGAAGCCGGTGCCCAACCCCTCGACCCTCTTCCTCGCCGAGCGGAAGGAGGGAGCGCCGGGCTCGGCGGTGGTGGCGACGATCGAGGGCTCGCGGCCCATGCTCGTAGAGGTCCAGGCCCTGGTCACACCCACGTCGTTCGGCACGCCGCGCCGCATGTCGCTGGGCATCGACCCCAACCGCACGAGCCTCCTCCTCGCCGTCCTCGAGAAGCGCGTGGGCCTGGAGCTCCTGGGCGACGACGTCTTCGTCAGCGTGGCCGGGGGCCTCGACGTGGACGAGCCCGCGGCCGACCTCGGGGTGGCCGCCGCCGTCGCGTCGTCCTTTCGCAGCCGGCCGCTCCCGTCCGAGACCGTCCTCTTCGGCGAGGTCGGTCTGGGCGGGGAGGTCCGCGGGGCCGGCCAGTCCGGACTCCGTGTCCGCGAGGCCGCCCAGATGGGCTTCACTCGCTGCATCCTCCCCGCCCGCAACGTCCCCGAGGAGGTCGACCCCGACATCCGCCTCGTCGGCGTCTCGACCCTCGAGGAGGCCCTCGACAACCTTCTGCACCGGTCCTGAGGGCCCTCGCCCGGGACCCCGAGGCCTCGGCCGGCGGGGTCCCGGGGTATGATGTGTCGACCCACGGGTCGGATCATGTCCAACGCTCCTTCATTCGCGTTCGGGGGCCGCTGTCATTGGTCCCGAAAGGCTTCTCCATGTGGCTCATCCTGCTCCGTAGCCTCGTGGTGCTGGCGCTCGGCTGGGCGGGCTGGCACTACGATCCAGTTACCGGCCGGCCCCTCATTGGGCTCGCTCTCGGCGTCCTCTTCGCCCTCGGCATCATCGGCCTCGAGCTGAGGCTCCGCCACGTCTCCGCCCACGACATGGTGGGGGCCCTCGTGGGCGGGGTCACGGGTCTCGTCGGTGCCTATCTGACCCTCGGCGTCGTCGACCGGCTCGACCTGGTGGCCGAGGACTTCGTCCACGCGCTCCTGGTCGTGTTCCTCATCTACATCGGGGTGGTCATCGGGGCGCACCGGGGGGAGTGGTTCGAGCCCGCCCGGGTCATCGCCGCCTTCAAGGATGCCTCGCGGCTCCACCAGTACAAGATCCTCGACACCTCGGTGATCATCGACGGGCGCATCGCCGACATCTGCGAGACCGGCTTCCTGGAGGGGACGCTGGTCGCCCCGCAGTTCGTCCTGCGCGAGCTCCAGCAGGTGGCCGACTCCTCGGACTCCCTCAAGCGCAACCGCGGCCGCCGCGGCCTCGACGTGCTCCAGCGCATCCAGAAGATGGCCCACATGCAGGTTCAGATAGTGGAGACGGATTTTCCGGAGGTCCGCGAGGTGGACCTCAAGCTCATCGAGCTCGCGCGCCACATGAGTGCCAAGATCGTGACCAACGACTTCAACCTCAACAAGGTGGCGCAGCTGCGCGGGGTGGCGGTGCTCAATATCAACGAGCTCGCCAACTCCCTGAAGCCGGTGGTCCTGCCCGGCGAGGTCCTGCGCGTCTTCATCCTCAAGGAGGGCAAGGAAGCGGGGCAGGGCGTCGCCTATCTCGACGACGGGACGATGGTGGTCGTGGACCAGGGCAAGCGGGCCCTCGGCAAGACCATCGAGGTCACGGTCACGAGCGTGCTGCAGACGACAGCCGGGAAGATGATCTTCTGCCGCTGGCCGGAGGCCCTCGCCGGCGCCCACGCGGAGGGGGAGAACCCGAGGCGCTCGGCCGGGCGCGAGTCGCGCAACGCCCACCGTGGCGACCGGCGCGAGGGGGAGCAGCGCGAAGGTCCGGCGCGGGCGGCCGCCGTGGAGAACGCCGAACCCCGGCGGGGTGCGGAGGGCTCGTCGCCGCCCGCCCGGACGGAGTAACCCCATTCACCCGGTCACCCGGTCGCTGGCCCGGGTGCTGATCCAGGCACCGGCCGCCGTCGTCGTCACCGTGGTTCTCTCGTCCCTGGCCATCCTCGTCGGGATCGTCGATCGCAGTGGCCGGGGCCCCCGGGCCCTCGCCGGGGTCTGGAGCCGCGCCCTCCTCCGCATCGGCCGGGTCGGTGTCCGGGTCGACGGACTCGACCACCTGCCGGCGGGCCCGGCCGTCTACGCTGCCAACCACGGCAGCGCCCTCGACATTCCGATCGTCTTCGGCCACCTCCCGGTCGACTTCCGTATCATCCACAAGCGCTCGCTCCGCCTCCTGCCGATCCTCGGGCAGGCGATGTGGGCGGCTGGCCACATCGCGATCGACCGCAGCCACCCCTTCCGGGCCCGCCGTAGCCTTGCCACCGCCGCCGAGCGTATTCGGAACGGAATGAGCGTGGTCGTCTTCCCCGAGGGCACGCGGAGCCCCGACACAACCGTGCGTCGCTTCAAGCGTGGGAGCTTCGGTCTCGCTCTGGACGCCGGGGTTCCAGTCGTGCCCGTCTCGATCGTCGGCGTGAAGGCGATCGTCCCCCGGGGGCTCCTCAGCCTCGAGCCGGGAACGGTGGATGTCCGTGTCCACCCCCCGGTGCCGGTCGAGGGACGAGGTCCCGAGGAGGCGGAGGCGCTGGCGGCCGAGGTGCGGCAGATCGTCTCCGCGGGCTGCGTCGGATGAGCGGGCCTTCCGGGAGGACCATGTCGATGATCGGACGGCCCGAGCCGTCCGGCGAGGGATGGGACACGAGGACATGAGCCTGAATGTGGCGATCGCGGACTCCCTGGCGTCCCGGGTGCGGCTGGGCGTCATGGTCCTCGCCGGGGTGGCGGTCCGCCCCTCGGACCCCGACCTGGATGACGAGGTCGACCGCGCCTGCGCCGATCTGCGGAAACGTCATGGCGGGGGTCGAAGCGCCGAGGTCCCGGGGGTGGCGGCCGCGCGCAGCCTCTACAAGGCCGTCGGCCTTGACCCCACCAAGACGCGGCCGTCGAACGAGGCCCTGCTCCGCCGTGCGCTCAAGGGAGAGACGCTCTACCGTATCTCCACGTTGGTGGACGCCCTGAACCTCTCCTCGCTCCGGGAGCAGCTTCCGTTCGGGCTCTATGACCTGGACCGGGTGACCCCGCCGATCGAGCTGCGCCGGGGGGAGGCAGGGGAGGGTTACGTGGGGATCCGCAAGGGTCCCGTCAACGTGGCCGGGCGGCCCGTTCTCGTGGACGCCCGGGGTCCTTTCGGCAACCCGACCTCTGACTCGGCGCGAACGATGATCCGCCTCGAGACACGCATCGCGCTCGTGACCTGCTACGCCCCCGCCACCTGTCCACCCGACCGGATGTCCGGCGTCCTCGACCGGACACGAGACACGCTCGTGCGCTTCTGTGGGGGAAACGAGACCCACCGCCAGATCCTGTAGACCTGTCCCGACGGCCTCGCGTGGCAGACTGGGGCCGTGACGAGCGCCCCCTCCACCGTCGAGTCGCGGATCCTCGAAGGCCTGAACGAGGCCCAGCGCGAGGCGGTGTGCCACGGCGAAGGCCCCCTGCTGATCATCGCCGGTGCGGGGACGGGAAAGACGACGGTCCTCACCCGACGCATCGCCCATCTCATCGCCACGAAGAAGGCGCGACCTGAAGAGGTCCTCGCCCTCACCTTCACCGACAGGGCGGCGGCGGAGATGACGGAACGGGTGGACCGGCTCATCCCCTATGGCTACGCTGAGACCCAGATCTCGACATTCCACGCGTTCGGCGACCGGGTGCTGCGGGAGTCGGCGCTGGACATCGGACTGAACCCCGAGTTCCGAGTCCTGTCCCAGCCGGAGCAGATCATCTTTCTCCGGGAACGGCTCTTCGACCTGCCCCTCCGGCGCTTCCGGCCGCTCGGCGACCCGACCCGTCACCTCAAGGCCCTGGCCACGCTGGTCAGCCGCGCCAAGGACGAGGACGTGTCGCCCGGGCGCTACCTCTCCTGGGCCGAGGGCCGGCTCGCGGAGGCCGACACGGACGAGGACAGGGACGAGGCGGAGCGCCACGTCGAGCTCGCCCGGTTCTACGCCGCCCACCAGCGGCTCCTCGGGGAGGCCGGGCTCGTGGACTTCGGCGATCAGATCTACCGAACGCTCGGCCTGCTGCGCGAACGGCCGGCGGTCCTCGCCCGGCTTCGCGGGCGCTTCCGCTGGGTCTTGGTGGACGAGTTCCAGGACACCAACCACGCGCAGCTGCAGATGCTGAGGCTGCTTTCGGGGGAGCCGTCCAACCTCACGGTGGTCGGCGACGACGACCAGGCCATCTACCGCTGGCGTGGCGCCGCCGCCGCAAACCTCCTCGCCTTCCGCCGCTTGTACCCGGGGTGCCGCGAGGTCGTGCTGTCCGAGAACTATCGATCGACCCAGCCTGTTCTCGATGCCGCAGCCCGGCTCGTCTCCTTCAACAATCCCTATCGACTCGAGGCGATAGCGGGGATCGACAAACGGCTCCGATCCGGCCGTGGAGACGGCCCGCCGGTCCGCCACCTCCACTTCGACACCGTCTCGGCCGAGGCGGACGGGGTGGCTGGCCTGATCGAGGAGCGGCTGCAGGCCGGGGCCCGCCCGCGCGACGTGGCCATCCTCGTGCGCAGCAACGACGACGCCGAC